>CAYPZP010000068.1:0-14885 GCA_964415285.1 uncultured Halomonas sp.
GGCGGCGCCGATTCGAGCTCGGCTTCGGAGCGTTTGGGCGCCTCGGCCAGGCGCTCTTCCGGGACTTCCAGCCGCTCGCCTTCCGGCGTCATGAAGTCGGCCACGGTCAGCAGCCGCGCCGGGTTGCTTTCCAGCGACGGGCGACAGGAAATCAGGCCGCGCGTGTACGGATGTTCGGCGCGGTGGAACAGGTCCTCGGTCTCGCCCTCCTCGACCTTGTGGCTGCGATACATCACGACCACGTGGCTGGCCACTTCGGCGATCACGCCGAGATCGTGGGTAATGAACAGCAGGCTCATGCCGTAGCGGGCCTGCAGTTCGCCCATCAGGTCGAGCACCTGCTTCTGGATGGTGACGTCGAGCGCGGTGGTCGGCTCGTCGGCGATCAGCAGATCGGGTTCGCAGGACATCGCCTGGGCGATCATCACGCGCTGCTTCTGGCCGCCGGAGAGCTGGTGCGGGTAGCTGTCGATCAACTGCTTCGGGCGCGGCAGGCCGACCTGGTCGAGCAGCTCCAGCGTTCGATCGCGCGCCGCGCGTCGCGACAGGCTTTCGTGCTGGCGCAGCACCTCGGCGACCTGCTCGCCGATCCGATAGACCGGGTTCAGGCTGGTCATCGGCTCCTGGAAGATCATGCCGATGCGCTTGCCGCGGATGCGCCGCATCGCCCTTTCGGACAGGCCGAGCAAATCCTGGCCGTCGAAGTTGATCGATCCGGCGCTGATCTCGCCCGGCGGCGTCGGGATCAACCGCATCAGGGTCATCGCGGTGACGCTCTTGCCGGAGCCGGACTCGCCGACCAGCCCGACCGTGCCGCCCTTGGGAATATCGAAGCTCAGGTCCTCGACCGCGCGGACCGTTCCGTCCTCGGTCCGGAAGTCGACGGTCAGGCCGTCGATGCGGACCAGCGGCCGGTCCGTTGTCGGATCGTCGGCAGTCACTTCAGCGGTCCTTGGGATCCAGCGCGTCGCGAAGGCCGTCGCCGAGGAAGTTCAGGCAGAACAGCGTCGCGGCCAGGAACGTTGCCGGGAAGAACAGGCCCCACGGCGCGAACTCCATGTCCTGGGCGCCGTTGTTGACCAGCGCGCCCCATGAGGTGTTCGGCTCCTGCACACCCAGACCGAGGAAGCTCAGGAAACTCTCGACCAGGATTACCTTGGGCACGGTCAGCGTGACGTAGACCGCGACGATGCCGAGCAGGTTGGGCACGATATGACGCCAGATGATCACCCAGGATCGAACGCCGAGCGCTTCGGCGGCTTCGACGAACTCCTTCTGGCGAAGGCTCAGCGTCTGCCCGCGCACGATGCGCGCCATGTCGAGCCAGATATAGCTGCCGATGGCGATGAAGATCAGCAGGATGTTGCGCCCGAACACGACCATCAGCAGGATCACCAGGAACATGAACGGCAGCGCGTAGAGAATGTCGACGATGCGCATCATGACGTTGTCGACCCGCCCGCCGACGAAGCCGGCGATCGCGCCCCAGGCCACGCCGATCAACAGCGCCACACCGGTGGCCACCAGCCCGACCATCAGGCTCATGCGACCGCCGTAGAGCGTTCGCACATAGAGGTCGCGGCCGATCGAATCGGTGCCGAAGAAGTGCCCGGTCTCCAGGCTGGGCGGCACCGAGATCGAATCCCAGTGCGGGGTGGAATAGTCGTACTGGCTCAGCATCGGGCCGAACAGCACCATCAGCACGATCAGGCCGAGCACGACGGCCGCGCCCAGCGCTGCGCGGTTGCGCTTGAGCCGCAGCCAGGCCAGCTGCCAGAGGCTGCGGCCGCTGGCGGCCGCGGCGTGGTCGAAGCTCGAGACGTCCGTTGCTGTGGTGCTCATTCGTATCGGATCCTCGGGTCGATCAGGGCGTAGATGATGTCGACGATCAGGTTGAACAAAACGATCAGCAGACCGATGACGATGACCACGCCCATGACCAGCGTGTAGTCGCGGTTGAGCGCACCCTGAACGAAGTAGCGGCCCATGCCGGGCAGGCCGAAGATCTGCTCGATGACCACCGAGCCGGTCAGGATCGCGGCCGCGGCCGGGCCGAGGTAGGACACCACCGGCAGCACCGCGACCTTGAGCGAGTGCTTGCCGAGGATCTTCCACTCCGGCAGGCCCTTGGCGCGCGCGGTGCGCACGAAGTCCGAGCGCAGCGTTTCGACCATCGAGCCGCGCGTCAGCCGCGCCACGTAGGCCATGTAGGGAAGCGACAGCGCAATCACCGGCAGCACCATGTTGCGGAGTTCACCGCCGCCCCAGCCGCCGGCCGGCAGCCATCCGAAATAGACCGCGAACAGCAGCACCAGGATCGGCGCCAGCACGAAGTTGGGAATCGCGATGCCGGTCATCGCCGTGCCCATCAGCGCGTAGTCCAGCGGCGAGTTCTGTCGCCAGGCCGCGATCGTGCCGACCGCCACGCCCAGGATCAGCGCCAGCGCCAGCGCGGTAGCGCCGAGCCGGATCGAGACCGGGAAGCCTTCGGCGATGAGTTCGTTGACGGTGAAGTCGCTGTACTGGAAGCTCGGGCCGAGATCGCCGCGCAGCACCGAGCCGAGATAGCTCAGGTACTGCGAGAACAGCGGTTGATCAAGGTTGTATTTGGCGTCCAGGTTGGCCTGGACTTCCGGCGGCAGCGTTTTGTCGGAATCGAACGGGCCGCCGGGCGCCACGCGGATCATGAAGAACGCGATGGTGACCAGGATGAACAGCGTCGGGATCGCGCCGAGAAGTCGCTTGAGGATATAGCGCGGCAGCATCAGGTTTCGCCTTCCTCGACCGGGTCCTGGCGCAGGATGTACATGTAGCGGGTCGGATGCTGATCAACGATGTTGGGTTGCCAGCCGCGCACGTAGGGCTTGACCACACGGCGGGTCACGTAGGTGTAGATCGGCGCGAACGGCTGGGTCTCCAGCAGGATGCGCTCGGCCTCTCTGAGAGTGGCGAAACGCTCTTGCCGGTCGGCGGTGCGCGCGGCCCGGGCCAGCAGCGCGTCGTATTCGTCGTTGAAGAAGCCGACGTCGTTCTGCTGGTTGTCGCTGTGGAAAAGCTCCAGGAAATACATCGGATCGAGGTAATTGCCGATCCAGCCGGCCCGGAACACCTCGGTGATTGCGCGCGCCCGCCGGGTGGCCAGGAACACGCGGAATTCTTCGTTGATCAGCGACGCGCGCACGCCGAGCACCTGCTCCCACATCGCCGCAATGGCCAGCGACACGCGCTTGTGATCTTCGTGGGTGTTGTAGCGAATCTCCAGCGTCAGCGGATTATCCGGCCCGTAGCCGGCCTCGGCCATCAGCTCGCGCGCGCGCTCCTCTCGCTGTTGCTGGGTCCACGAAGCCCACTCGGGCTGCGGCGGGTCGTAGCCGTCCAGCCCCGGCGGCGTGAAGCTGAAGCTCGGCTGTTCGCCGAAGCGCCGCAGCTTGGTGGTGATGATGGTGCGGTCGATCGCCAGCGACAGCGCCTTGGTCACGCGCGGGTCGTCGTAGGGCTCGCGCCCGGTATTGAAGCCGAAGTAGTAGGTGCCGAACCAGTCGCTGATGTGCAGCTCATCGGAAAGGTTGGCTTCGATCCAGTTGAACTGGGTATTCGGGACCTCATAGACCCAGTCGATCTCGCCGGCGCGGTAGCGCATCAGCTCGGCCGCCAGGTCTTCGGTGGGGTAGAAGTAGACCTCGTCGATGATGACCCGGTCGTTTTCGCGGAAGTACGGGTTGCGCACCAGCTTGATGTGCGACTGCATCGCCAGCTCTTCGAGCTGAAACGGGCCGTTGCTGACCATCGTGCCGGGTCGCGCCCAGCGATCGCCATGGGCTTCGACGGTCGGACGATGGATCGGGTAGGCGACGCTGTGCGAGAGCACCTCGACCAGCAGCGGGTTGGGCGCTTCCAGCGTGATCTCCAGCGTGTAATCGTCGACGACCCGGACCCCGAGCTCTTCCGGGTCCATCTCGCCGGAAATGATCGGCTCGGCGTTGCGGATCGGCTTGAGCAGAATCGAGGTGCGCGAGCCGGTGTCCGGGTCGACCGCCCGGCGCAGGCTGTAGAGCCAGTCCTCGGCGGTCAGGTAATCGCCGTTCGACCAGCGCGCCTCGGGCCGGAGGAAGAACGTCCAGGTCAGCCCGTCCTCGCTGGTTTCCCAGCTCTCGGCGGCACCGGGAACGATGCGACCATCCGGGCCGCGCACGACCAGCGACTCGAACAGGTCGCGCTGAACGTGGGTGCTCGGCACGCCTTCGGTGATGTGCGGGTCGAGCCCCTGCGGCTGGGTGCCGTTGCCGCGATGCAGCACCTGCACCGGCGCGAGGATGCTCGGGTCGGGCAGACCGTCCCCGGTCAACACCACGTCCGGCAGGTTCCAGCGCGCGACCGGCGCGTCGGAATCTTCAAGCTCTTCGGAGCCGCAACCGGCCAGCAGAAAGGCCAGCGCAGCCAGCCCGCTGGCCTTGAGCAAATCACGCATCGGCGGATCATAGCAGAAGGCCGATGAGGCTCGATTCGCCGATCCAGCGAGCCGCAGGCCCCCGTCAAGCCTGTTGGTGAATTCGCGACCGCGACCGCGGCGGCGGCACGAGCCGGTGCGTCGCCGCAATCGGCGGTCCGGACACTGCGGCTAGAATGCCGCATGGCCCTGTTCCTGTTATTGCTGCTGGCCTGGGCTGCCCAGGCGACGCGGGTCTTCATCGTCGAGAGCGCCTACGGCGAGGCCGCCGGATGCGACGGCTGTCTGGCCCAGGCCGCGCTCGGGTCCGACGCCGGCTTCTGGATCGTCTGGCTGGCGCTGGCCTGGGCCGGCTTTGTGCTGAAACAACCGCTTGCCGCGCGCGCTTTGCGGTTCGTGTGCGTGGCGCTGCTGATCTACTACGTGCTCGACATCTACGTGATGACGCAGTTCAGCAGCCGCATGTATCTGGCCTGGCTGATGGTCGTCGGCAGCACGCCCGGCCCGGTGCTCGATCACCTGGCTGCCACGGTCGAATGGTGGCGCTGGGGCTTGACGCTGGGCGCGCTGGCGCTGCTGTTCGGGCTGGCCTGGAAGCAGCCCGATCGGCCGCCCGGTTCGCTGGTCAACGCAGCCGTCGCGCTGAGCGCGATCGCCGGCCTCGTTGCGCTGCTGTCGAGCCAGCCGGTCTACTACGTCCACGGCTGGGCGGTCGGCAGCGTGTTCGATGCGAGCGGCGCGCGAACCTTCAATCGCGCTTACGGGCCGGCCACGCTGTCGAAGTTTTCCGAACCGGTCGCCGCCGAAGCCGAGTGCAGGAGTTTCGGCGCGGCAGCGAACCGGCGCGACGTCGTCGTTCTGATTCTCGAATCGTGGTCGCCCTATCAAAGCGAGAGGCTGACCGGTTTGAACGACTGGACGCCGCGGCTGGATGGCTTGCTGCACGAGCACGCTTCCTTCGATCGCATGATGGCCAGCGGCTACAGCACCAACCACGGCTTGATGGCGCTGTTGACGGGGCTGCCGGTGATGGCGACGCTGGTGCCGCCGCTGGCGCGCCGCTCGCTGCAGCCGGCCTGGGGCTGGGATCAGACCCTGCCCAGGCAGCTCAACCGGGCCGGCTACGACACCGCGTTTCTGACCAGCGGCGACTTGGCGTTTACCGGCAAGGGCGACTGGCTGGCGCACATCGGCTTCGACTACCTCGAAGGCCACGACCACCCCTTCTACGACGGCATGAAGCGGCTGCACTTCCGCGCCGCGCCCGATGCGGCGCTCTACGATCGCGTCCGCGCCTTCCTTTCCGAGCGCGCACCGGACGCTTCACCGCTGGCGCTGGTGGTCGAATCGGTCTCCAGCCATAACCCGTTCATCCATCCGGAATCGCGAACGCGCGACGAGGAAGCGGTGTTTCGCTACATGGATGAAACCGCGGCCGACTTCATCGAAGCGCTTCAGGCCGACGGCTTCATGGAGCAAGGCGGCGTGCTGGTGGTGGTCAGCGACCATCGCGCCATGAAGGCCATCTCCCCAGGGGAACTGGAAGTGCTCGACGACGAAGCCCACGCGCGCATCCCGATGATGGTGCTGGGCGAGGACCTGCCGCCGATGGATGCTTCGGGCCTCTGGGTCCAGAGCGACGTCGGGGCATCGCTCGTGGCGCTCGCCACGGGCTCGGCCTGCAGCTACCCGGGATGGCGGAACCTGTTCGAGCCGCCGGGCGCACCGCGCTGCGTGTTCCACAGCCGCGGCGACGACCGCAACCTGGTCGAGGTCTATTGCGACGCCGGCCGAGGCACCGTTCGCCTGGCCGGCGACGACTCGCGTTTCCTGTCGCAGCGCGGCCTGACGCCGGAGCGGCAGGGCGAGATCCTGCTCAGGCTGGCCCGGTTGCGGCTGATGGCCGACGCGCACAACGACGCGTTCTTCGATCGCCGTTGACGGGCGAACGCGGGCGATCGAAGGATCAGGGCCAGCCGGCGCGGACCAGCCGGACCGCATTCAACTGGATTTCATCGGCCGGCTCGAGCGTGCCGTCGGCGAAGTCCAACCGCCAGCGCCGGTCGATCGATCGAGCCAACGGCGACGAAGTCCAGAAGCCGGCCGGCGCGGTGCCGGGAAATGCCGCGTCGTTGACCGCCGGCGAATAGCAGCGGACCTCGACGATCGAGGCCAGCTCGTTGCGGTTCGGCAGGCGCCAGTCGTCGACCTCGAGCTGCGTGTGCGCATCTGCCGCGGCCAGCGCCGCGCTCCAGTTCATCAGGTCCGGCGATCCGGCGCAGGCGCTGCCGTCCCAGCTCTGGCCGAGCGGACATCGGAGCCAGATCAGCCGGGTCGGCTCGTGCAGGATCATGCCGTCGCCCAGGTTGATGAACTCGTCGGCCGGCGTGCTCGCCGGCACCCAGGGGTTCTCGTTGCCGAGCGCGCACTGGGCCCAGACGGGTACGGCCGCCGCTGCCAGCCCCGCGGCGATCAGGCCCGCGGCAAGCGTCTGTCGTTTGCGTTGCGTCATTCCACGATCTCCCTGACCAGCCGCACGCCGAGCGGACTGCTCTTGAGCGCCGGCTCGATCCGGCCTTCGTCGAAATTCACCTGCCACGCCCGATCCGACTGCGCGGCCATCGGCGTGATCGTCCAGGTGCCGCCGGCACCCCACGGGAAGAACTCGAGCGCGATGGCTGGCAGCTGCTCGCCGGCGTGCACCAGCGTGGCCAGCTCGGCACGCGTCGGCACGCGCCAGTTGCCGGCGCCGCACAGGTTCAGCGCGTTGATCTCGGTGACGTAGGCCGAGATGTCGCAGACGCTGCCGGCGCAGAATCCGCCGTCGGCCGTGCCGGGCTGCCCGCCGTCGGCGCTCGGATCCGGCTGGAACCAGGCATAGGTATGCGCGTAATGGCTCGGATCCAGGGGATCGTCGATCTTGACCTCCCAAACCAGGCCGGTGAAGTTGTCGACCATGCAGGACCACTCGGTGGCCGAAAGCGTGACCGGGTCGCTGGCGGCATCGAGCTTGGCGTAATCGAACCCGGCCGGGCCGGGGCCGAGCTTTTCGAGCACGCCCTCGCGCGCCTCGGCATCGCGCCCGAAGTCGCCGTCCTGCCCGATCAGCCCGGTTGCCGGACAGTCGTCGGTGGCAGCACCGGCGCAGGACGTGATCCCGGTATCGCCGAGCTGACCCAGCGCGCAGCGCGGCAGCACGCCGATTCCGCGCCGCGCCTCGAAGCCGTCGCGCCAGACTTCACAGTCGTCGATTCGTTGCTGGATCGGCGGATCGGGAGGACGTTTCTCGTCGATCTCCATAACAACGTCGTCGATCGCCGCGACGGCCAGCGTGTCGGCCGATGCGCCGACCAGCGTTGCCATCAGCGTCAGCGATTCCCCGGCGCCAGAGCGGTCGAGCTGCCGGTCGGCGCCGCGCCGGCGCCGTTTCCGGTCGAGCGCGGCGTTTGTCCGGATGCCGCCGGCTTCGTCCAGACTCCCGCTTGCAGCACGGCGGCGCCCTCGGCCCCGCTCGGCGCCAGCACCGATTCATCCGGCAGCAGTCCCGAACCTGCGCCGTCGGGCAGCGCCTGGGCCGCGGCGGCGGCAAGAACCACGGCCAGCAGCAAGGCTCGTTCGCTCGACCCGCATCGAGTCCCGGAAACGCCTGAACGGCTGGATCGTTGCACCATCATCAAGGTCTCGCCAACTTGTCGCGTTGCGTTGTTTTCCTGAGTTCATACGCAAGCGAACGTCGCGACCCTTCATCGCGGTTCGCGGGCCGAGCGGGCGGCGACCGTCAGCGACTCGCCGGGGTGCCTGCGTCGATCGAAGCCGGATGGGCAATCTACCGACGCGCGGCGTTCATCGGGACACGCCCGGCCGGCCGACGCTCTAGGGAACCTCTGAATCACTCTGAGCGCAGACTGATTCAGTCGGAAGAGCCGCAGATCATGTAAGGCCGCTTGTCATGACAATCGGAGCGCCAATAGCCGCCGCTACGGCCAAGGGTCGCGGCGCGCGAGGTGCGGCTTTTCCGGCCGCTTGTCATCACAATCGCCAGATGGGACGGGCCTTTGCGCCCGCGCAGAGTGGTTCAGAGCTTCCCTAGCTGATGAAGGACGCATCATGCAACGCGACGAGTCGACGATCGACCGTCACCGGCGAATCGCAAAACCGGCGGCGGCCCAGCTGGCGCTGGCCCGGTTGCGCCTGATCGACGACGCGCACGACGACGCGTTTTCCGGTTCCCGCCGGATCGATTGCCGGCGCGGCGACCTGCGCGACTTACTGGCTCCCCACCGCCTTCTCGTACAGGCCCGGGAAGCGGCCGGACGGATCGCATTCCCGCTTGAGTGCTTCAAAGGCCGCGCGATCGTATTCGCGCCAGAAGGTCGACTCGTCGTAGGTGCTGCGCGAGTACAGGCTCTTCTTGCCGCCATGTCGGGCCACGAGTTCTTCGACCCGCGCGTTGTAGAAGCCGTCCGGCCGGTCGGAACGGACCATGTCCCAGAAGCCGAAGTTGATGTACGGCGTGTCGGTGCGCAGCCGGAACAGCGAGAAACGATCGTTCGGGACGACGAACGGGCAGATCCACACCGGGCGAATCCCGATCCCGGCCTCGAAGTCGGCCAGAAACGCCGCGGCGTTGGCAATGGGAATGTCGACATCCTGGATGACCGATTCAGTCCGCGCCCGGATGGACTGAACTAGGCGCAACGGCCAGCGGCGGCTGGCGCGCATGATCTTCTGATAGGTCACGCTGTTGAGCCGCTTGCGGCCGAGCAGCAGCCGGACCGGAGCGAGCTGCGCGCCGACGTTCTTGCTGCACCAGAACCAGTCGGTATCCCAGCGCCACAGATAATCGTGAATCGTGAGGTAATCCTCCCGCCTCGTGCGCAGGCTGCGCCAGTACTGGCGCATCCAGGTGTAGTCGCCGGGATTGCGGCCGGCCGGGAGCGAGTCGACGCCGTGTGCGCGCGTGAGCACGAATTCTCCCGGGGCGAAATACACGCCGTCCAGCCAGCCGCAGCGCGGGTTCGCGGATTCTTCTTGAATCGCCGCGAACAGCTTGTCCGGATCGTCGAACGCGACGTGCTCCAGCCGCACGAACGGCTGCACCGGGATCAGCCCGACGCGCACCCGCGTGGCATAGCCGAGGCTGCCGTAGGAGTTCGGGAACCCGTAAAACAACGCCTCGCGGGCTTTCGGCGAGCAGGTCAGTACACGGCCGTCGGCGACCAGAATGTCCAGTTCGTGGATCGAGTCGTGTACCAGGCCGTAGCGGAAGCCGCCCGATTCGATGCCGACCCCGCTGACCGCCCCACCGACGGTGATGCTCTTCAACTCCGGCACGATCGCCGGTGCCAGTCCGTGCGGCAGCGCCGCATCGACCAGGTCGGCGTAGGTGGTCATGCCCTCGACCTCGGCGACCCGGGCCAGCGCGTCGATCTCGATGACGTGGCCGAGATCCGACACGTCGAGCTCGGTGCGCCCGGCATCTTCGCGCGCGCGGAACAGATTGCTGGTGCCCTTGCGCAGGCGTACCGGCCCGGTGGAATCGGCCAGCGCGCCGGCCAGCGCGTCGACCCGTCGCCGGTGCTCGGCCCAGGACTCGCGCTGGTCGGCGGGCGCCGGGCTCATGGCCCCGGCAACGGGTTCGACCCGGACCCTGCCCGGACTCTCCCTGGCTCGCGGGGGCAGGTTCGGGACGGGGTGTGAGTCAGGTGCGGCGCTCGCACACTAGCGAACCGGCACGTAGCGGGGGATGTCGCCGCGGCTGAGCACCAGTTGCCACAGCTGCAGACGGCGCGCGCGGAAGGCGCCGGCGCAGCTGTTCAGGTAATAGCGCCACATCCGGTAGAAGCGTTCGTCGAGTTGCTCGGATTGTTCGAGCTCGGGCCACCCGGCTAGAAAATTCGCTTCCCAGGCCATCAGCGTCCGGTCGTAATCCGGGCCGAAATTGTGCCAGTCTTCCAGCACCATCCGTCCTTCCTTGGCGCGAGCGATCTGCACTTCGGACGGGATCACGCCGCCGGGAAAGATGTACCGGGTAATCCAGCGATCGGCGGCCCTTCGGCTGATGTTGCCGCCGATGGTATGAACCAGCGCCAGGCCCTCCGGCCCGAGCCGGGAGCGGATCAACTCGAAGAAACCCCGATAGTTTCTCGGCCCCACGTGCTCCAGCAGCCCGACGCTGACGACCCGGTCGAATGATTCATCGATCCGGATCGCGTCCCGGTAGTCCTGGTGCCGGATTTCTACCGGCAGCCCGTCGCAGGCTGCGCGCGCGAACTCGACCTGTTGCCGACTGATGTTGTAGCTGACGATCTCGCAGCCTTGCTCTGCGGCCAGATAGCGCGCCAGCTCGCCGAACCCACTGCCCAGTTCCAGTACGCGCATGCCGGGCTGCAGGTGCAGCTTGTCCGCAACCAACGCGAGCTTGGCGCGCTGCGCGGAATCCAGCGAGGTCTCGGAGCCGTCGGCGCCGTAATAGGCGCAGGTGTACTGCATCGTCGGCCCGAGCATGGCCTCATACAGTCGATTCGAGAGGTCGTAGTGCTGCTCGGCAACCCGGCGCGATCGCCGGCGGTTCTGCAGATTGGCCAGCCGGTTGAGCGCGACCTCGAGCAGAAGCGATGGCCTGGGCAGCTTCCCTTCGGAACCGGAGCCCAGAAGCCGGGCGAAGAACGCGTCGAGACGCTCGACGTCCCACCAGCCATCCATGTAGGATTCGCCGGCGCCCAGCGAGCCTTCGGCCAGCACGCGTTTGAACAGGCGCTCGTCGTGTACCTGCAGGTCCCAGGGCCGTTCGCCGTCGATGTCGATATCGGCGACACCCAGCAGACCGGCTACTCTGTCTCTTGCCGACACCTTCGCCTCCCGGTGAAAGCTCCCGTGAACCGCGCCGGCGCGGTGGTCAGGTTTCCGGCGTCCCCTTCAAGGGTATACGCGATGTTTCGATATGGTCAAGGAATCGGCAACGAGTCGGGGTGGGCACGTCGATGTCGCGGTCGAGCGACCGACAACCGCTTTCGCCAGCAGCCGGGCAGCCGCGTAGAATTCGCGCATGGAAATCTTCAAGGAATTTCAGGTAGAGGCCGCGCACCGGCTGCCGAACCTGCCCGATACCCACAAGTGCTCACGCCTGCACGGACACTCGTTCCGGATCGCGGTGCACGTCAGCGGAACGCCGGGCGACGACACCGGCTGGGTGATGGACTTCGCCGACATCAAGCGCGCGTTCCAGCCGTTGTTCGAACGGCTCGACCACCACTACCTGAACGAGATCGAGGGCCTGGACAACCCGACCAGCGAAGCGCTGGCGCAGTGGATCTGGGAGCGGCTGGGGCCGACGCTGCCGGGTCTGAGCAAGGTCGTGGTGCGCGAGACCTGCACCGCCGGCTGCATCTACACCGGCGACTGAGCCGAGTCGGGCGCGGGCGATTCCGCGAAGCCTCGGTCAGCGGCTCCACCACGGGCGGCTACGCGATGCAGTCGATCCCGTCCAGCGCCATGTGGATGAGCAGTCCGAGCCCGACCAGGTGCACCCACCGCGCCGCCGGCCGGAACCCGCCCTCGCCCCGGTTTGGTCCGACGATCAGGGGAACGGTGAACAACACCGCGTAGACAGCGATCGCCGCGAGCGTATGCAGCGGGTGGAAGCCGATCGAGCAGCGCTCCGGGTCGTAGATCGGGTCGGCCAGCAGGTGATCGAGATCGACCAGCATGGTCGAAATCAGGACCAGGGAGGCGTTCCGCCAACGCCGTCGATAAAACGCCAGCGCCACCAGCACCGGCACGATGAAGTGCATCGCGATATGGATCATCGCCATCGCGAGAATCTCGAATTCCGAGGCCTGCTTTCAGACGCGCCCGCTCGAGCGCCAGCGCGGGACGACCATCCTGGCACCGACGAATCACTCGGCCCGATAGCGGATCTGGCCGTCGACCAGGGTCATCTCCACGTCCAGACCGGTCAGTTGCTCGTCAGTGATCGTCAGCGGGTTGCCGTCGAGCACCACGATATCGGCGCGCTTGCCCGGCGTCAGGCTGCCCAGCTCGTCTTCGTCGAAGACCGCTTCGGCGCAACCGATGGTGTAGGAAACCAGCGCTTCCATACGGCCCATGGCCTGTTCGGAAAAGAAGCGCTCGCCGTTGGCCATGCGCCGCGTGACCGAGGAGGTGAACGAAGCCAGCGGTGAAATCGACTCCACCGGCGTGTCGGTCCCATTGCAGATTGTGGCCTCGGCATCCAGCAGCGCGCGCCAGACATAGGCCCGGCGCTGCGCCCGCGCCTCGCCCAGCCGCTGCGGCACCCAGGGACCGTCGGACGTGGCGTGGACCCCCTGCATCGAGGCGATCACGCCGAGCTCGGCGAACCGCGGCACTTCGTCGGGATGCAGGGTCTGGGCGTGCTCGATGCGCCAGCGCAGGTCCGCCCCGGCCCGGGTGCCCAGGAGCTCTTCATACAGGTCCAGGACGACCCGGTTGGCGCGATCGCCGATCGCGTGGGTGTTGAGCTGGAAGCCGTTCTCGAGTGCGATCTCGGCCGTCTCGCGCAGGTTCTCCAGCGAGGTCTGCGGCAGGCCCGAGGTCTCGGGCTTGTCGGCGTATGGGTCCAGCAACCAGGCGCCGTGAGTGCCGAGCGCGCCGTCGATGTTGCGCTTCAGCGCGCGCACGGTCAGGAAACCGTCGGCGTGACCGATCATGCGGTAGTCGGCCACGCGCGCTCGCAGGTCCTCGTTGGTTTCGTTGCGCACCGCCACGTGCAGCCGTACCGGCAGCCGACCGGCTTCGGCCATTGCCTTCAAGCGGTCGATGTCGGCGAAGTTGGTGCCCTGGTCGTGAAAGCTGGTGACGCCGTGACGCAGCGCTTCGCGCCCCGCCAGTTCGACCTGGCGCTCGAAGCGCGCCTGCGCCTCGGCTTCGCTCAGCTGCGCTTCGGCTTCCCGGAGCAGCGCGCGAACCGGGCGGCTTGCGGCCTGGCGCAGATAACCGGTCGCGCGACCGTTGTCGTCGCGAACGATCTTGCCGCCCTCGGGATCCGGCGTGTCGTCGTCGATACCGGCCCGGTCCAACGCCGCTGCATTGACATACATGGCATGTCCGCTCGCATGGGCCAGCGCCACCGGATTGTCGGGACTGACGGCGCTCAACGCGCGATGGTGCGGCACGCTGTCGTAGACGGGCCGGTCGGCGGCGGTCCAGCGCTCCTGGTGCCAGCCGCGGCCGACGATCCACTCGCCGGGCCGCGCGCTGGCAACGGCTTCCTCGACCATGGCAACGATCTCTTCGAAGCTGCGCGTGGGCATCAGGTCGAGGATCATCAGCGATTCGCCGAGGCCGAGAAAATGGCCGTGCCCCTCGATGAAACCGGGCATCGCCACCCGACCGTCGAGATCGAGCACCTCGGTCTGCGCGCCGACGTGACGCACGAGGTCTCCGGCCGAGCCCACGGCAAGGATCCGACCGTCCTTGATCGCGATCGCTTCGGCCTCCGGGCGCTCGGGGTCGACCGTGATCACCGTCCCGCCGGTCAGGATCCGGTCGGCGCTCACCGCCGATTCGGCCGATTCGGCGGATCCGCCCGGATCGACCGCGCCGGAATTCGAGTCCTCCGGCGACCGGCAGCCGGCGAGCGCCAGGAAAAGAAGCAAGACAAGCATCGAGCGGATCGAAATCATGAAAAGTTCTGCCTTGAAATGGTGTTGTGTCCCGGGTGCGATCGGCACGCCTGAGCGCTGCCCGGAAACCGGTCCGTCGCTGCCTGCAGCCCGCGCGGTTCGCCACACGATAGCCGATCACCGGGCGGCCGACAATTCGAACGGGCGACGTGAGGCGCCGCTCGGGGCATCGAACTGCGGCCCGTTCCCCCGGACTCGATCAGCCGGCGGCTCGGTGCCATCCGGGTTTTATGACCGGATTCCGCCGCCGGTATCACCGCCCGGGGACATCCGACTCGGAGTCGGCGCACCGAATTCGCCCTTGGGCTGGATTTTTCTTGATCGTAGCCAAGAAACAGGCCCGCCTACATTAGGAAGATCGTATAAATGACTGACCATGCGCATTTTTTTGGATCGGATTTGATGCACGTCAATTGACCCGATCCCCCCCCGTGTGAGCATGGCGTGAACCTGAAAAGGCCTCGTCGATACGTTGCCTTGGAGGGCGGCAGGCGGCACTTGGCAGCCTCTTGCCGAAAGCATCCTTGATTCAGCCGGGAGAGGGAATACGCAGTCTCAAGGGAGTCGCTCGACCATCCGCGCGGAACACGGTGCGGGGCCGGATAGAAACTGCCGCGTCGCGATGGTCGCATCTGCCTGAAGCGGGCGCTACCCGAAGCGCGGAAACGGAATACCGATCGCAGTAAAACCCTGCAGGAGAAGGAGACAAACGATGTTACATCGTCCGAGAATGAAGGCCGGGCATTTTGCCGGGTTGTTGTTGTCAGCGTTTT
>CAYPZP010000069.1:0-14873 GCA_964415285.1 uncultured Halomonas sp.
TTTCGAACTACAGAATCGACCCCGCTCTGAAATTTCTTTCAGGGCGGGACGTTCCGATTGGCACCATATGGCCCAACCAGGACGCCCACACAAGTTATCTGCATCAATTTTTAATGAACTGTCTCGCCAGCGGCATTTCGCCGAGGCAGGCCGAGTAGTATAACCCGGAAACGGTTTCAGTCAACACCTCGCTCAAACTTTTTTCTTTTCCGGCCGGAACCGGCTGAGGTGTTGCCGAGCCGACGAATTATAGAGATGAATCGCGCGCTGTCAACCAATTTCGCGATTATTTTTTTCGGGCCGCCCGGAGGCGCGCTCCCGGCTTGAGAACACGGCAGATTGCGGCGAGAATGCCGGCCTTGCCTCCCGGAACACGACCCATGCGCTGGCTTCTGGCTTTCCACATCATCTTCGTTGTCACCTGGTTCGCCGGCCTGTTCTACCTGCCGCGGCTGTTCGTCTATGCCGCAATGCACCCCGAACCCGAACAGCAGGAGATATTTCGGGTGATGCAGCGCAAGCTGCTGGGCATCACGCACGTGGGCGGCGCGCTGGCGGCGCTGTTCGGGATCTCCCTGATCGCCGCCGCGCCCGACTATTACCTGTCGCTTGGCTGGCTGCACGCGAAGCTGGCGCTGGTCGCGGCGCTGATCGCCTATCACGCGTGGTGCGCTCGAATCGTCGGTCAATTCCGCGACGGGCGGAACACGCGCGATCACGTCTGGTATCGCTGGTTCAACGAGGCCCCGGCGCTGCTGCTGATCGCGATCGTGCTGCTCGCGATCCTGAAGCCGTTCTGAATGTTGCCGCCGGGACCACAATCGGCCGGCAGGCCTTCGGCGAGGCGCCGGCGGGCGGGCGCGGCGGGTACTATTGACGAAGAAATCCAGGCGTGGCCCGGAACCCGGGCAGGGATACTGATGCGAGCCACTGTTTTCATCCTGCTGCTGGTCGTGCTGACGACCGGCGTGGTCGACGCGCAGATCACCGGGACGGTCGTGGACTCGACCTCGGGCGACCCGATCGCCGACGCGCGCGTCCGTATCCAGGCCACGACCACGCCGCCGGCGATCAGCGACGCGTCCGGCGCATTCTCGCTCAACGCGCCCGGCGCGGTCGACGCGGTCGTGACCGCCGTGCTGCCCTACGATTCGGCGCTTCCCATCAACTACGTGACCGGCTTCGCCGAGGCCAGCGACGGCGACGCCGTGGTCATCGCGCTGGACCGGCTGCCGGCCGGCGACATCATGCCCTACGAGCCGTCGACCTCGATCGATTGCGCGACCTGCCACTTCGACCAGTACCAGCAGTGGACCGGCTCGCGACACGCCGGGGCGGGCCTCAATTCCTGGGTGCTTGACCTGTTCTCCGGCGACGGCACGCCAGGCGGCAGCAACGGTTATGTGTTCCGCGACACCCACGACCCGGGCGAAACCGGCTTCTGCGCCACCTGCCATGCACCGCTGGCAGACGCCCAGAATCCCGGCGGGGAAATGCTCAACGAAGTGACCCTGGCCGGCGGTCTTGACGGCGTCAATTGCCTGGCCTGCCATCAGATGGCCGAGGTCAACGACAACACCGACGCACTGCATCATCTGGGCAACACGCTGTATCGTTTTCCGGACGACCCGGCGGCGTCGCTGTGGGTCTGGGGACCGCTGGACGACGTCAGCTTCGACGTGATGCGCGCTTCGTATCAGCCCGGCTTCTCGAATTCGCGCTTCTGCGCTTCCTGTCACCAGTACAACAATCCGGATACCGGTGCGCCCGGCCAGACCACCTACGACGAGTGGCTCGCCTCGCCGTTCGCACAGCCCGGCCCCAACTTCAGGAGCTGCCAGGACTGCCATATGCCCGCCGCCGACGGCCCCGGCCCGGTGTCGACGCTGTTCGGTCAGCCCATACGCCCCGCCGAGCAGCGACGCGACCATTCCTTTGTCGGCTCGACCCCGGAAACGCTGGACCATGCCGTCGACGTCTCGCTGGACGCCGAGCTGGACGGCGGCGCGCTGGAGGTTCGGGCGCAGGTAGCCAACGTCGGCGCCGGCCATGCGTTCCCCACCGGCGTATCGATCCGCAACGCAGTGCTGGTGGTCGAGGCACGCGCCAACGGCCAGCCGCTGCCGCTTCTCAGCGGTCCGGTGGTGCCGTTCTACGGCTCGGCCGACGGCGGGTCGGATCCGGCCGACGTCGCGGGACAGCCAGGTCGTGGTTACGCGCGGGTTCTCGAAGGCCGCATCAACGGCGCCGGTCCCAGCGTTTTTCCGGTGTTGTTCATCGATGCCGAGACGGTGCGGGCCGACACGCGCATCCTGGCCGGCGAAACCGATATCTCGGACTACCGGTTCGATCTCACCGGCGTCGCCGCAGCCGATATCCAGATCGAGGCCCGGCTGCTGTATCGCCGCGCCTGGCGCGATCTGGCGGTCACCAAGGGCTGGACCGAAACGCCGTCGGGCGATCCCGTGGAAACCGAGGTCGAGCGTGCCCGCACGAGCGTGTTCTTCGCCGGCCCGCCCCGACCCGTCCCGGTACTGACGCCGGTCGGCCTGGCCGCGCTCAGCCTGGTTCTGATGGCGCTGGCGGCGCGGGCCAGCTGGCTTCGGGGTCGCCGGCGACCAGGAAGTCGCCATTGAGCGTGGTCGAACGCACGTTGTAGCGTAGCGGCTGTCCATCGGGCAGCCAGACGCGCCCACCGGCGGCGATGACGATCGCCTCGCCGGCTGCAGTATCCCATTCGCTTGTCGGACCGAGCCGGGGATAGAAGTCGGCCTCGCCTGCCGCCACGGCGCAGAACTTCAGCGCGCTGCCGCGGCTGATCTGCTCGTGCGTATCGAGCATCTCGAAGTAGGCCTGCGTTCGCGGGTTGGCGTGCGAGCGGCTGCCCAACACGACCGGACGCGCCGGACAAGGTCTGCGGGTTTCGATCGGTTCGGCGTCGCGCCAGTTGCTCCAGCGAGCCGCGCCGACACCGACGATGCCGGAATAGGCCAGCCCCGTCACCGGTACCGCGATCACTCCGAGCACCGGCCGGGAATCCTCGACCAGCGCGACGTTGATCGTGAATTCACCGTTGCGCTTGATGAACTCGCGCGTCCCGTCGAGCGGGTCGAC
Organism: uncultured Halomonas sp.; assembly: GCA_964415285.1. GTDB lineage: Bacteria > Pseudomonadota > Gammaproteobacteria > Xanthomonadales > Wenzhouxiangellaceae. The sequence goes on from CAYPZP010000069.1 coordinate 3,115, forward strand.
CACCCACAGCCGTTTCCATTTGCGGCGATCGTCGAGGTCGGCAGCGGACGATTCCTCGCTCAGGATCGGAATCTCCGGCGTCATGGCCTCCAGCGCCGAAACCAGGGTCCGGTGGCTGGCCATGTCGGCGGCCGTCAGCGGCGAGGCGTCATCCTTGCGCTCGACCTCGAATTCATCGCCGTCGTAGATTTCCAGAATGGCCCCGGAAGCCTGGCGACAGGCCTCGATCACGCCTTCGACGAGTTGCTTTTCAGAACGCTCCAATGTCTTTCCCCGGGTTGTTGACCTCAATGCCATTCCGTCCGGCGCCCCCGATCGCGCCTCGACCCTGGCCGGGTCAGGCGAGATCACGCGCCATGTAAAGCGCCGCGATCGTGCGTCCCTCGGTGCAGTCCTCGCGCTGGACCAGCGCGGCCAGATCGGCGATCGGCCATTCGATGACCTCTAGCCGCTCAGGCTCGTCGCCCGGCAGCCGGGAGGGATACAGGTCTCGCGCAAGCACGACCTGGGTTGCGTGGGTCATGTAGCCGGGCGCCAGCGTCAGCTGACCCAGAACGCGCAGATCGCGCGCGGCAAAGCCGACCTCTTCCTGGAGTTCGCGGTTTGCACCCTCGACGTGACTCTCGCCGGGTTCCAACCGTCCCTTGGGCAAGCCGAGTTCATAGCGATGCACGCCGCAGGCGTACTCCCGGACCAGCAGAACGGTTGCCGGATCCGGCATCGCGGCGATGATCACCGCGCCGACGCCGCGGCTGATCAGGCGCTCGTAGACACGACGTTCGCCGTTGGAGAATTCCAGGTCCAGCGTCTCGACCCGGAAGCGGCTTTTCTCGGGGCGCTCCTCGCGCTTGTGAATCGTCGGTAACTGCGGACGGTCGTCAATCATTCAGAAAGGATACCAGCCGCGGATGCAGCGCCGGCGTCGCGGCCAGGATCGTGGTGGTGTCGAGGTCGACCGGCGAGCCATCCAGGCAACTGACGATGCCGCCGGCCTCGCGCACGATGACCGTCAGCGCGGCGATGTCCAGGATGTTGACGTCGGACTCGATGACCGCATCCAGCCCGCCCGCAGCGAGCCGGTGGTAGGGATAGAAATCGCCGTATCCGCGCGAGCGCGCGGCGCGCTCGACCAGGCTGCCGACGCGCGCCCACTTCGGGCTGCGCGCCAGCGACCGGACGTTTCCGAACGACACGTCCATGCTCTCGAAGGATGCGGTCCGGGCAACCGACAGCGGCGCGCCGTCCAGCCACGCACCGCCGCCGGTCACGGCCCACGCCGTTTCGCCGAAAGGCGGTGCCGCCGATACCCCGAGCATCAGTTCGCCATCGACCATCAGGCCGATCTGCACCGACCAGAACTCGAGGCCTCGAATAAAACTCCGGGTGCCGTCGATTGGATCGATCAGCCACAGGCAGCGATGATCGCCGGAGCGTCCGAATTCCTCGCCGTAGATCGCGTGCTCGGGGAATGCCGCTTCGATTTCGCCGCGAATCGCCTGTTCGCATTCGCGATCGGCCACGGTGACCGGACTCGCATCGGCCTTCGTCTCGATCTCGAGCGGCGCGCGGAAATAGCGCAGCGCGATCTCGGAAGCGCGCTGCGCCGCATCGCGGGCCACTTGCAGCGCCCGGCGCAGGTCGACCGGTTGATCATTCATATCGGGTCGCGTGGTTCGGGTTCGACGCACTCGACCGGACCGGCGGCCTGGTCGGCGGTGCAAGCGCTCAAGGTTAGCAGAGTAGGCGGCCGCGCTTCAGTGCGATGCCGCCGCAGTTTTGCGAGCGCGGCCAGCCACGCGCCGATTGCTTCGCAGGGCTCGATCGGCCGGCCGCCTGGGCCTTGCATCGCGTCGCGCGGGACCAGGATGACGTGCCAGCGAAGCCACCCTTTGAAGAATCAACATCTCAGGGCTCGCTTCAACCGTGAACTGGACTTAACCCGTTTCGGTGGACAGTTCAATGCTTGGGTTCGGTCGAGATTCAGCATACCGCTTTTCGAATTCAATCGGCGCAACCTGTCCGAGACCCTGGTGGCGCCTGCACGGGTTGTACCAGCCCTCAATGAACTCGAACACCGCGAGCCGGGCCTCGTTATGGTTGCGGAATCGACTTGGCTGCAGTAACTCGCACTCCAGCGTGGCAAAGAAGCTCTCGGCCATGGCGTTGTCGTAGCAGTCCCCGACGCTGCCCATCGAGACCACCACGCCGGCTTGGCGACACTGCTTGCCGAACGCCAGCGACGTGTACTGGCATCCCTGATCGGAGTGATGGATCACCCCGCTGGGCTGGCGTGCAGCAACCGCCCGGTCCAGCGCATCGAGTATCAGCTGGGTGCGCAGATGGCCGGCCATCGACCAGCCCACGATGCGGCGGCTGAACACCTCCAGCACCACCGCCAGGGAGACAAAGCCGATCCGGGTCGGCACGTAGGTGATGTCGGCCACCCACAGCTGATCCGGCCGGTCGGCCGTGAAGTCCCGGTCGACCCGGTCGGCGGCGGCTCGTGCTTGCCGGTCACGGCGGGTGGCCACGGTCCATCGACGGCGCGTCACGCCCACCAGCCCATCCTCGCGCATCAGACGCGCAACGCGCTTGCAGCCCACACGGCGCCCCTCATCGGCCAGATCGGCATGGATCTTGGGCGCGCCATAGCGGCCTTTCGAAGCCGCATGAAAGCAGGCGATGCGATCGCGCAGCATCGCATCCTCGCGCTTGCGGCGGCACGGGCTGCGCCGACGCCAGGCGTAGTAGCCGCTGGTGGAGAGCCCCAGCACGCGGCACATCGTGGCTACCGGGAACTCGGCCTGGTGCGCGCTCACGAACTCGAACCCCCGTTGGGGGTCGAGTCGCTCTCCCGAGCGAACCAGGCCGCGGCTTTTTTTAAGATCTCGCGCTCCTGGCGCAGCCGCCGACACTCGCCACGCAGCCGGGTCAGCTCGTCGCGCTCGGCGCTCGTCAGGCCGTCGCTGCGCCGACCTTCATCACGGACGGCCTGGGCGACCCAGTCGCGGATCGACTGGGCGGTCGGTTCGAACTCCCGGGCCAGCGACTCCGGCGTGCGACCAGCACGCACGAGCTCCACGATCCGTGTCCGGAACTCGGTTGGATCGGGTGGACGGGATTTGGGCATGAAAGACACCTCCTGTGCGAAAAGGATCAGGTGTCCACAAAAGCAGGTCAAGTCCAGTCCGGTGCAGAAGCGACCACCAAACCCCCTCACCGCAAGTGCGGCAAGCCGGGTAACGGCGACGATGATCAAGACTCCCGGACAGATATCACTTCGACCTCAGGTCGCTCCCAAAACCGGCACGACGAGTCTCAGCCGGCCTCGAAAGCGAGGTCCAGCCGCCTGAGCAGGACCGAGGCATCGACGCGGCCGACTTCGCTGCGGTCGGCGTCGACGCGAACGACCGCGAACGGCCGCTCCGAGACCAGACCGGAAAGCCAGCCCATCAGCTCGGGGAACGGCGCGGCTTCGAAGGTGACCCGGACCTCTCCGTCGGCCGACGGTTCGATTCGCTTCATCGACCCGGCCAGGCCGGCCGCGCGGGCGCTCTGATCGATCAAGGCCAGCGTCGAGCGTCCATCCGACGCTTGCTCGGGCCGGTCCTGGCTGCGCAGCCGGCGCACTTCCGGTTCGGCTCGATCGAGCCAGTCCAGCAGTGCGCGCTGCTCGCTCAACTGCCGATACGCATTGTCGCGCGCCTCGCGCAGCGGTTCCCAGGCCGCGACCCAGAGGACCGTCAAGGCGACGAGTACAGCAGCCAGCAGCACCAGCCCGCGCTCGCGGGGCTGGAGTCGATTCAGGAACACCATCATCGAATCGCTCCGCCGATCGTCAGCACGCCGCTGGCCCGGTCGGTGCGCACCTCGACGTTGCCCAGCCCGGTCTCGAGACCTCGCGCCGCGATCTGCCGCTGCAGCGCTTCGAGATCGGCCAGCCCGGGCGTCTCCAGCTCGACTTCGACGCGGCCTTCGAGATAGCGCAGCGAAACGATCTCCACGCCCTCGGCGCCCGAGAACAGGGGGCTGACCGAGCCGAGCAGCGAGACGAAGCGGTCACCGCCACCGCCGCGCAAGTCGGCCAGTGCGCGTTCGGCCTGGGCCCGCGGGCGCACGAGGGTGGTGATCGACGGAAAGACCTCGGCGAACCGGGACTCCACCTGCTCGGCCAGACGCGCGCGCTCGCGCTCGACCACCCAGTACTCTCCCAGCGCTCCGGCGAGCAGCAGCATCAGCACCGCGCCGGCCAGCGCGGCGGCGAGACGCCATTGTCGCGACGAAGCAGTGGACTCGCGCGGGGCATATTCGCCGCGCATCAGATTGAGCGCCCGGGCGTCGACGTCGAGCGCAACCTTCGCCAGTTCGTCCAGCGCCCTTCCCGCCGTGGGCCGGAGCTCGGGTTCGCCGAACTCGGGCGATCCCGGTGGTGGATCACCGATCCAGACCAACTGCGGGTCGTCGCCGCAGGCGTCCACCAGTTCGGGCACGATGACGTCGAGCAGTTCCGGCTCGATGCGGTCGAAGGCCTCGTCCGCACCACGCGCCAGAATCCGGTCGCCGCGCGCCATCAGCACCAGTTCGTGATCCGCGCGCGGCACGCAGGCGGCGTCGGGCAGCAGGCAGACCGGTCGCTCGCCGGCGTTTTCGATCCAGCGCTGCATGTCGGCACGAGCCGCGACCAGGCAGGTCAGCCGGCCGTCACGCTCCCGTCGTACGGGCACGACATGCTGCTGCTCGGGGTCGCCGGCAATGGCATCCTCGATCGCCCAGCGCAGCGCGCGGGCCAGGCGACCGGGGCTCATCTCGGGAACGTCCACGCGCACCACGCTGCAGCGATCGGCCGGCGCCAGCGCCACCAGCGGCGCACGCGCGTCAGCCTCGGCCAGACGCTCGACTCCGGCGTCGCCGACGCTGAAGGCGGCCGCCTCGCCGGTGGACAGATCGATCAACCGATATCGGGCGCTTCGGGCCATGAAGTCTACGGAGTGCCTCGGGACACGTAGCGCGCATCATACCGGTTGGCAGAAGGCCCGACGCGGCGGAAGAACTCGTGGATGCGGCCGTTCAACGCGACTTGCGCATGCACCAGGAACCAGCGGCTCTCGGTGACGAGGTGGCGGCGCACCCGGTCGGGGTCGACGGCCGCCAGTTCCGGTTGCGCCAGCACTTGCGCCAGGGATTCGAATGGCGCGCGCGCAACCAGCGAGCGCGCCGCATCGGCTGAAAGTCCGTCGACCAGCGCGGCGATGACTTCCGGCCGCGCCCGGTTGATATTGACCCGCGATTCCGGCTCCGGCAGCACCGCGATCAGCGGCGCCAAGCCTGTCCCCGCCGATACCGAAAAGCCCGGCAAGCGATTGAGTTCACTCAAATGCGCCAGCATGGCCGGCTGACCGCCTCCGGGCGCATACAGCGCCACGACCCGATCCAGCAATTCGACTTCCAGGCCCAAGCGCTGCAGCAGTTCTGCCAGCGTCCGGCGGGCCTCCAGGCGCCGGGCCGGATCCCGGCTGGCCAGCGCGTTGAGATTGAACTTGCCCGACTCGTCGATCATGCGCGCGCGCACCGAGCCGCCGGGTACCGGGAACGCTTCGGTCCACTCGCCCGCCGCCGGCTCGACCGGTCCGCCTTCTCGAACGCGGCGGATCCAGGCCAGCGCCAGGCCTTCGGCACCCTCGGCGTACTGCCAGGCGCGCTCGGCGTCGACCACCGCCGTGGTCCGCGCGATGTCGCGCTGACTGCGCTCGATCAGCTCGCCGGCCAGCACGGCGGCCAGCGCCACGGCCAGTAGCGCGATCAGCAGTGCGGCGCCGCGCTGGCGCGCGACCGGATGGCGGGTCGGTGGGCGCCATCGTTTCATAGCGCCACCAGCCTCCGGATGCGGCCAAGGCGCGGTGTATCCAGTACGTATTCGATCGCTGACGGCAGCGCATCACCGCTGCCGGCGGGCCAGCGTCGGTGCCAGACGCCGGCCGCGTCGAGGTACCGAAACGCGGCGCGCTCGAACGGCGCGTAGCGCGTCTGCCCGGAAGGCGGCGTCGACGGCGCGGAGTCGACCTCCGGCCAGACCTGTCGCAGCAGCCCGTCCGGCCCGGTCGACCAGCGTACCTGCTGAAGTTCGCTCCTGGCCAGCCCGGCCGGGTTGGCGCGGCCGGCGCGCCGGCACAGCAGCGACGATGAATCGCCTTGCAGCACCGGCAGCAGCCCGGCGTCGCGGTCCCGGCCCTGGCGGCCGACCAGCTGCCGAATGTCGGCATCCAGGGTGGCGACGGCGCGCTGCAGTTCCGCCAGCTCGTCGGAGCGCTGACGGTAGTCGCCGGCCACGCCGGTCAGCGTACTCAGCGCACCGTAGGCGGTTGCGGCCAGCAGCGAGAACACCAGCAGCGAGACCAGCAGTTCGACCAGGGTGAACCCGGACCGTGGGGACGCGCAAACGACCGGCGCTCCGGCGCTCATCGCGGCGCAAAGCCGGTATGCGTCGCGACCGGCGTGCCCTGGGGGTCCATGATCTCGACGTCGATGCGCCAGAGTTCGCCGCCGGGCGCCGGCTGCACCTCGCTGCGCCAGCGCCAGCGACGCTGGCCAAACTCGAGTTCGCCGGTAGATACGCCGGCCGACAGCGCCCGGCGCAGCCGGATTTCGCTGATCCGGTTATCGGCCAGCCACGTCGCCAGCGTTCGCCGCTCCAGTTCGGCCTGGTGATCCAGCACGCGCGCTCCGGCATGCGCCAACGCCACCAGGGCGATGGCGACCACCGCCAGCGCGACCAGCACTTCGACCAGCGTGAAGCCGCTCGAGCGGTTCACGGCCACGCCAGGGAACGCAGCGCGTCGCCGCGACCGATCTCGATTCGAAACGGCGTCGGCGGCTCGATACCGGTACAGACCACCTGTGGCGCCGCGTCGCGACGCGGCTCCAGCCGAAGCGCGGCAATCTCGATTCGCGGCATTCGCTGGTCGGGCCAGCGGTCGGCCGACGGGATATCGGCCACCAGCTCGCTCCAACCCTCCGATCCGAAGACCCAGAAGTCGTAGCCGAATTCGTGAAAGCGCGCGCCGTGGGCCGAACCGGTCAGCAGCGCTCGGTCGCAAAGTGCGCTCATCGCCGCCTCGACACGCGCGAGCGAGCGCTCGTTCGCTTCCGCCGGGCCGCCCCGGCCGAGCGCCAGCAGCGCGAAACCGGTCATCACCGCGGCAATCACGACGACGACCAGTACCTCGATCAGCGTGAAGCCCCGCGGGCGCCGCGCCAAGGCGCAAGGCCTCGCGCGCCGCCCGGCGCGAGCAAGGATGAAAACGCTATTCGCTCCAGTTGCCGATCTCGGCATTGACGCCCTCGCCGCCGGGCTGGCCGTCGGCGCCGTTGGTCCATACGTCGATGTCGCCGTGCACGCCCGGATTGAGATAAAGGTAGTCGCGGCCCCATGGGTCCCTGGGCAAGCGATCGATGTACCCGCCTGCCTTCCAGGCAACGGGCTCGGGCCGTCCGGACGGTCGATCGACCAGCGCTTCCAGCCCCTGATTCGTGGACGGGTAAACCTGGTTGTCGAGCCGGTACATGTTCAGCGCCGTGACCAGCGCCTGGATGTCCTGCTTCGCCTTGACCGCACGCGCCCGATCCGGCTCGTCCATGAACCGCGGCACCACGACGGCGGCGAGAATGCCGATGATCACGACCACGACCAGCACCTCGATCAACGTGAACCCGGTGCTTCGACGAGCGAATGTGCGCATGAAGTCTCGCGATTGGGGTGAGCGCATCGATCATAGCAAAAGCCGACCGCGACGCAAGCCATCAACGTTCTGCTATCTTTCGACGCCACTCCGTACTGCCGGTTCACCGATGCACGCTTGCCAATGGACTCGCCTTGACCGGAATCCGGGCCGACCCCTGGCCCCGTCGAAGCGCGACCGCGGCCGCGCCGGCTCGGGCCGCGCAACGGCCGCCTGAGCGTGCGCACGATCCGGGTCTTCGTCGATGCCATTCTGGCGCCGGGGCGGGAGATGGAGCTCGACCCGCGCGCCGCGCGTCACGTCGTGCGCGTGCTCCGACGGCGAACCGGCGACCGGATCGCGCTGTTCGACGGGCGCGGCAACGAGGCGGCGGCCGAAATCGTCCGCGCCCATCGTCAGCAGGGCTGCAGCGTCCGCATCGATTCGGTCTCGTCGGTGGACCGGGAATCGCCCCAATCCCTTGAACTGATCCAGAGCCTAGCCAAGGGCGACAAGCTGGACCTGATCGTGCAGAAAGCCACCGAGCTCGGCGTGTTCGCGATTCGCCCGGTCGTTACCGGCCGCAGCGAAGTCCGCCCGGATACCGCCGACCGACGCCTAGCGCGCTGGCGCGAAATCGCGATCAACGCCTGCGAGCAATGCGGGCGCAACGTGGTGCCGGCCATCCATGCGCCGGTATCCCTGTCCGATCTGGCCTGCGATGCCGAGCAGCGCCTGATGCTGCTGCCCGGCGCGGAGCGCTCGCTGGGCGGAATCGAATCCGTCGGCGGCCGCGTCGCCGTGGCCGTGGGTCCGGAAGGCGGACTGGACGGGGAGGACGTCTCGCGGCTCGAGGAAAAGGGCTTCGCACCCGTCGGTCTGGGCGGCCGGATCCTGCGTACCGAAACGGCGGCCATCGCCGCGATCGCGATCCTGCAGGCGCGATTCGGGGATCTCTAGGCCGGCGTCGATCCCGTTGCTTCAAGCAGCCGGAGCGCGTCGAGGCATCCCTCGCGCGCGGGACGCATCAAGCGATTCAGCCGGAAACCGGCAGCGCGCCGAAGGCGGCGTGGGCGACGAGTTGACCGACCCGGTCGAGCTCGGGCACCCAGGCTTCCCGATCGCCGACGATGACCTTCCCGGCAATGGCGATGTGCGGGCTGGAGTCGGGCACTTCGGTCAACCCCGCTTCGGTCACCGTGACCAGGCGTGGAAATCCCTGCGCCAGGATGCCGACATAAGGCATGCGCTCGTGCGTCACCAGGCACTTGGTGATGCAGATCTTCGCGCCTTCGACGGGCTCGTGCTCGGACTGCTCGGTGAGCACGTTGAACGACACGACCGGCACCTGCCAGCCGCGCCACAGAACATTGCCCAGCAGCCATTCCGGCGCCTGTTCGATCGGCGCCGGCCGGCTGTAGCCAACGATTTCGGCAATCGTTGCGTTCGGCAGCAGCAATTCGGCCCCGGTGACCGGGAGCATCACGCTTCGGATTTCGGTTTCACTCATCGGTCATTCCCGGTCGCCGGACTCGGACATGCCGGGCACCGGCATATCGAGCATTTCGAACACGTTGCGCACCATGTTGGCTTCCTGGTACGGCTTGATCAGGTAACGATCGACGCCGAGCTTGCGGGCATGCTCGCGGTGTTTTTCGCCCGACCTCGACGTGACCATCATGATGGGCAGCTTCGACAGCCGCGAATCCTCGCGCACGTGCTGGGCCAGTTCGAAGCCGTCCATGCGCGGCATCTCGATGTCGAGCAGCATCAGGTCCGGCACGCGCTCGAACAGCAGGTCCACCGCCTCGATGCCGTCGCGCGCGGTGACGACTTCGAGCCCGTGATGCTCGAGAATGCGGGCGGTCACCCGGCGCATCGTGATCGAGTCGTCGACCACCATGATCAGCGGTGCGCGCTTGGCTTCGTCGGCGTCCGCCGCCATGGATTCGACCGGTGCCATGCCCGGCAGCCGCTGCTCTTCCATCGCGCGTTCGATCATCGGCGCGACGTCGAGGATGACGACGACCTGGCCATCGCCCATGATCGTGCCGCCGAGGATGCCCGGGATCGAGCTGATCTGGGGCCCGACCGGCTTGATCACGATTTCGCGGTGACCCTCGATCTCGGCAACGCGGATTGCAGCCCGCTGATCGCCGGCCTCGATCATCAACAGCGACAGGCTGGACGTTTCGATTGGCAGTTCCTCGAATCCCAACTGAGGCTCGAGTTCGAGCAGCCGATACTCACCCCCCCCGTAGCGATAGATGCCACCGGCATCGAGCGCCTCGCGCCATTCGTCGGGCTGGATCCGGGCCACGCCGCGAACCGCCTGTAGCGGAATCGCGAACAGTCGCTCGCCGGCCTGCACGAAGATCGCCTGCATCACCGCCAGGCTCAGCGGGATTCTCATCGTGAATCGGGTGCCGCGGCCCGGCTCGGTCTCCACGGAAATCCGACCGCCGATCTGGCGGACTTCGCTGGAAACCACGTCCATCCCGACACCGCGACCGGCCAGTTCGCTGATTTCGTCGATGGTCGAGAAGCCCGACCGGAAGATGATCTGGGTCAGCTCGGCTCGATCCTCGGCCTGTTTCGGCGTCAGCAACTCCATTTCCAGCGCCCGCTCACGAATCCGCTCCAGATCCAGCCCGGCGCCGTCGTCTGAGACGCGGATCAGGAGCTCGGTCGCCTCGCGGTCGATGGTGATCGTGATCGCCCCGGCTTCGGGCTTGCCGCTGTCGCGGCGCTGGTCCGGCAATTCGATTCCATGGGCAACCGCGTTGCGCAGAATATGCTCGATGGGCGCGGTCACGCGGTCGAGCACGTTGCGGTCGAGCTCGCCCTCGCCTTCGAGTCTCACACGCAACTCGGCCTTGCATCCGGCATCGCGCGCGGCATTGCGCACAACGCGACGCAGCCGTGGCGCCAGGGTATTGAACGACACCATGCGCGCCTGCATCAGGCCTTCCTGAAGCTCGGTGTTGACGCGCGCCTGCTGCATCAGCAGGGTTTCGGACTGGCGCCCGGCGTCGTCCATCAGCTCGGTCAGGCTGTTCAAATCGCTGACCGACTCGGCTAGCGCCCGCGACAGCTGCTGGATGGTGGAATAGCGATCGAGCTCGAGCGGATCGAAGGTCGAATCCGGCATCCCGTGCTCGCGCTCGTAGCGCGAAAGAATCTGCGCTTCGGTTTCCTGTTCGAGTTTGCGCAACTGTTCGCGCAAGCGCGCAACGGTCTGATCGACTTCGCCGATATTGCTCCGGAACGCGCCGATCTCCTGCTCGATCCGCGAACGGAAGATGCTGACCTCGCCGGCGAAATTCAGCAATTCCTCGATCCGGTCGGCGCTGAGTCGAATCGTGCCGACGCCGGATGCGGCGGCTTGCTGCTGGACCGCTGCTTCGGTTGGATCGAGGCTCGGCACGGCGTCGGCGAACTCGGCTTCCACGACGCCGAAACCCGAACCCGCGGCCGCTGTTTCGGGCTCCGCGGGCAGCGCTTCTCGGCGGGTGACGGCTTCGACCATCGAATGCAATCGGTCGCATCCGGCCTCCAGCAGGTCGATATTCGCAGGCTCGACCCGCTGCTGACCGGCGGCGATCTGCTCGAGTCGATCCTCGAGGCGGTGAGCCACCTCGCCGATCGGGTCGAGTCCGGCCATTCGCGCGCTTCCCTTGACCGTATGAATGTCGCGCTGCAGTGCCGTCACGAGTTGACGGTCTTCGGGATTCTCCCGCCATCGCTGCAACAGGCCGTCGGCATGGTCGAGCAGCTCGCGGCCCTCGTCAAGGAACAGCTCGAGGAGTTCTTCATCGAGCGCGTCGTAGTCGATCTCGATCGACGCCGCGGCAGCGGCGCGATCCGACTCCTCATCGGCTGAGAGCCACTGCACTTCGCGAATGCCGCTGTCGATCTCGACCGGCTCGTAACTCGAACCGATCGGCGTTTCCAACTCGACTTCTTCGGCTTCGGCTTCGGCTTCCTCGACTTCGGCTTCCTCGACTTCGGCTTCCTCGGCTTCGGCTTCCCCGGCTTCGGGCG
>CAYPZP010000070.1:0-14515 GCA_964415285.1 uncultured Halomonas sp.
ACCGCCTTCTCGCGCTTGGCGCGACGGTTGGATTGCCGGCAGACTGCGCCGGCGAGCTCCGCTTCGCTACGGTTCCGTCCCTGGCCACCATCCCTTCTTGAACCCGTGGGACGTCATCGAACCGCCTTCTCGCGCTTGGCGCGACGGTTGGATTGCCGGCAGACTGCGCCGGCGACCTCCGCTTCGCTCCGGTTCCGTCCCTGGCCGCTGCCTATCCGGCGCTTCGACTCGCATACCGGCCAGCCCGATCGGATGGATTCCAGCTCATCGGTGAAGCGCACAGAGACGGACGGCAAGCAAGGCGTCACACTCGAAACCCGGCCATTTGATGCCCTATCGCTAGCGTGACAAAAAAAGGTGGGAGCCTTATTTTGGGGCGTTTCATTCTCTCGACGCGTTGACGATCCAGATCAGTAGAAGGAGTAAATGAAAATTGGTTCGTATTTTTGGGCGCTGCTGCTCGCTCTCGCGCTCTCCGTCGGATCATTTGATGCCGCTGCACAAACCACCGCCGACTGCCCGGACGGCGGAGAAGCTTGCACTGTCACGACCTGTGATTCGGAGACCTGCTTCGTTTCCATCTGCACGAATGGCGACTGCGTGCTGCAGACCAAGCTATCCCAACCCGGGCGGCACCACCCCACCACCCGATGACCTGACAACGCATCAGCCAGGCGCGGAAAAAGGTAATGCTCCTCTACTCGGGGAATTTCATGAATCGGTCTCCGGGAACATGAAATTCGTCCACTGCAGCCAGAATCGTTGCGCCGTAAGAATGTGTTCGACGCAGGAGTGCGCGGTCTTCGGCCTTGACCGTGGGGCGTCGTTCGAGATCGCCCGATACGAGAACACCCCGGGGAGCCGCCGACGCGGCCATTTCCCGGTTCTTGCGCGACGGGCCTTCGGCAATCGTTCCGACCGACCCCGAACGGTAATCATCGCTGGTCCGTGACGGCAGCCCGGCAGGGACAACAAGCAACCCGACCGCTGCCGGGCGGGCCGCCGTTCTGTCCGTAACCGTGTCGAGAACCGCTGATCACGAAGTCAGCGGGTTGTACTTGGACGCCTGCCTCGATTGCGTTCAACCCTGAATCTGTGCAAGGATCATCGACTTCGCATCGATCATGGCGGGTACGATCATTGATCGCTTTCGGACATTCATCACGATGAAGCACCTGATCGCATGGGTTGTGCTGTCGGCGACGCTGGCACCGATTCCGGGCGCGGCAAACGACGACTGGACCAAGATCGTGATCGTCCGGCACGCCGAGAAAGCAGTGGACGGGACGTCCGATCCGCCGCTGACGGCCGAAGGCGCGGCGCGCGCGCAGCGGCTGGCCGGGTTGATGGCCGATGCCGGTATCCAGGGCATCTACTCGACGCAGTACCGACGCAATGTCGATACCGTGGCTCCGCTGGCCGAGCGGCTTGGACTGGGGATCGAAGTGCGTCCGATCACCGACGACAACGAAGCCGCGCACGCCGGTCTGCTGGCTGCGGAAATCAAGGCGCGACACGCCGGGCGAACGGCGCTGATCGTTGGCCACAGCAATACCGTAGACGACCTGGTCGAGGCCTTCGGCGGCCCGGCGCTGGGTGACCTCGACGAGTCGGAATACGAGCGGATCTTCATCGTCCATAGCCGGTTCGAGGGTCCGGCCCGGCTGCTTCGAACGGTTTATCCCGCAGCCGAGTGAGCACCGACCGGGCACGGCCGCACACCCAACGCCGACGAATCAGGATCGCACCTGCGCCGTCGATTCGGAATCCGGCTGGATCGGCTCGCGCCTGGCCGCCATTCAGGCCCGGGCCGGAAGCGACCAGTCGATCGGCGCCTGGCCCTGCTCTTCCAGCCAGCGGTTGGCGCGCGAGAAGTGCCGGCAGCCGAGAAAGCCGCGGTGCGCCGACAGCGGCGACGGGTGTGGCGCGGTCAGCACCAGGTGACGATCACGATCGATTCCGGCGCCCTTGCGCTGCGCCTGCGCACCCCAGAGCAGGAACGCGACCGGGTTCGGACCGCGGTTGACGACGTCGACCACGCGATCGGTGAATCGTTCCCAGCCCTTACCCTGATGCGCTCCGGCGCTGCCCCGCTCTACCGTCAGAACGGCGTTGAGCAGCAACACGCCGCAATCCGCCCAGCGCTGCAGGCAGCCGTGACCGGGAACCTCGAAGCCGACATCGTCGTGCAGTTCACGGAAGATATTGGCCAGCGACGGCGGGACCGGCACGCCGGGACGCACGGAAAAGCACAGGCCGTGCGCCTGGCCCGGTCCGTGGTACGGGTCCTGGCCGAGGATCACGATGCGCACGCGGTCGGGCGGCGTGGAATCCAGCGCATTGAAGATTCGGTCGCCGGGCGGATAAATGCTCGCCCCGTCGCGCTTTCGCCCGATCAGGAAGGAGCGCAACTCGCGCATGTAGGGCTGGTCGAACTCGTCTCCCAGCCGCTCCAGCCACTCGGCACGCAATTTGATTCGATCGGAATTCGACATCGACCTGCCTGTGTTGATGAGCGTATTGCAGAGCGGCGATACCCGGCCCGGTCATTGTACTCACCGCGCGATCCTCCCCCACCGCGTCACCAACTTCGCTTCGTCCACGCGCCGTTACAATGAGCGCTGGTGAACAACCACACGCCGCGCACGGCCTTGTCGAGTCGCGCAGCGGCGCAGCGAATCAAAACCAGGAAATTCAATGAGCATTCAAACCGATGCGGTCATCGTCGGCGCCGGCCCGGTCGGGCTGTTCCAGGTCTTCGAGTTCGGCCTGCTCGGCCTGAAAGCCGAACTGGTCGACTCGCTCAACCAGGTCGGCGGACAGTGCAGCGAGCTGTACCCGGAAAAGCCGATCTACGATATCCCGGCGTGGCCGGTGATCGGGGCCCAGGAGCTGGTCGACAAGCTGGTCGAGCAGATTCAGCCGTTCGATCCGGGCATCCACCTGGGGCAGGAGGTGACCGAGTTCGAGGCGCTGGACAACGGCCGGTTCCGGGTCGTGACTTCCAGGGGCACGGAGTTCGATGCCGGCACCGTCATCATCGCCGCCGGCCTGGGCGCTTTCCAGGCGCGCCGCTTGCGCGCCAAGGGCCTGGATGATCTCGACGCCGAGAACGTCCACTACAAGATCACCGACCGCAATCGCTTTACCGGCAAGCGACTGCTGATCCTGGGCGGCGGCGACTCGGCGCTGGACTGGACGCTGGACCTGGCTTCGATCGCCGAACACGTCACGCTGGTTCACCGCCGCCATGAATACCGGGCGCAGCCGGCGTCGGTAGAGCAGCTGAGGAAGCTCGTCGAACAGGGCAAGGTGACCGAGCAACAAGGCACCGTCGGTGAGGCCATCGGCGTTCCGGGCCGGATCGAGGCGCTGGAGTTGAACACGCTGGAGCGCGAGAAGGTGCGCGTGGAAGGCGATGAGGTCCTGGTGTTCTGGGGCCTGGCACCGAATCTCGGCCCGATCGCCGACTGGTCGCTGGAGATCGAGAAGAAGCAGATTCCCGTCGACACCGAAAAATTCCAGACCTCCATTCCCGGCGTGTTCGCGATTGGCGACATCAACACCTACCCCGGCAAGAAGAAGCTGATTCTTTCGGGCTTTCACGAAGCCGCCCTGGCCGCGTTCGGCGTGCAGAAATACCTGAACCCCGAAGCGCGTCAGTTCCTCCAGTACACGACGACCAGCCCGATCATGCACAAGCGGCTCGGCGTGGAAAAGGCGGAAACGGACTGAGATGCTCGGCTGGCTGCGCCGCCGGCGCCTGGCCCGTCGCATCGAGGAGTTGCTGCCCGACCCGGGTGAATTCGACGCGCTGTGCCGGGCCAAGCGCTGCATGGCGCGGCTGGATGGGGTGCAGCGCGAGCTTCTCCGCCACCGGACCGCGGAAATCCTGGCATCCAAGCGGTTCCACGGGGCCGGCGGTCTGCAGCCCGGATGGCGGCACTGTCTGCCGGTCGCCGCGCACGCGGCCCTGCCGCTGCTCGGCCTGGATTCGTCCTGGTACAAGGGATTTCACAGCTTCATCCTGTACGAGGATGCATTCGAGGTCGACATCGAGGAAGTCGACGACGACGGGCTCGAGCACCGCGGTCGCGATCTGCGCGCCGGAGAAGCCTGGGAGCTCGGGCCGGTGGTCCTGTCGCTGGCCGATGTGGACGAGTCCGGACTCGGCGAGGGCTACGACGTCGTCATCCACGAACTGGCCCATCAGCTCGACCAGATCAACGGTGAAGCCAACGGCTCGCCGCCGCTGCACGATGGCATGCAGCAAGCGCAATGGAGCCGTGTGATGTCGGCGGCCTACGAACGGCTCTGCGGCCGACTGGAAGCCGGCACCGAGGCCACGCTCGATCCCTATGCAGCCGAGAGTCCCGCCGAGTTCTTCGCCGTTGTCAGCGAGTTCTTCTTCGACGTTCCCGAGCACCTGCAGGCCATTGAACCGGAGGTCTACGAACTGCTGGTGCGCTTTTACCGTCAGCGACCCGCCGGCGCCTCGAGCCGACCCGGCGACTGACGACCCGCTCCGATCGTGCGCCTTGGGGCCTGCCGGAAGCCGGGCGGGGTCCTGTCAGACCGCGTCGGTCCGATTCCCGACGTCGCGAAGCCGGTGTCCGAGATCGAACAGCAACGCCGCGGTTGCGCCCCAGATCCGATGTTCGGAGTGCGCCAGGGTCAGGATCTCGAAACGACGACCGTCGAACCGCACTCGATCGACGCGATAGCACTCGACATTGGCCACCTGCGCCAGCGGGACGGTAAACACCTGTTCGACCTCGGATCGGTCGGGCTCCGGACATACCTCGGAAGACAGCAAGCCGACCACCGCCGTCATCCGGTAACCGGTGATGGTGTCGTAGCGAGACAGGTAGCCGACCGGATTCACGGATGCCGGCTCGATACCGGCTTCTTCCTGCGCTTCACGCAACGCCGTGTCGACCACCGAATCGTCCTCCGGATCCCGGGCGCCGCCTGGAAACGCGACTTGACCCGCATGCCGGGCGAGGCGCGTCGAGCGCAGCGTGAGAACGACAGCAGGATCGTCGGCGGTAATCCCGACCAGCACCGCCGCGGCGCGCGGCCGATCCGCCGAATCCGGCAGATAGCCGTGAACCGGGAGGTCGGAAATGGGGGTATCGAGCGGAAACAGCGCCGAACGGAGCTGTTGTTCCAGACCCGCTGAAGGCGCTCCCGGGCAGGGCCCGGGCGCGGTCACGGTTCCTCGAATCGGCTTCCGGCGCGCGCCGGAAGCCGCTTCATGATGTCGCTGCGCTGCTCAGGCGAATAAGCCAGCCAATCGGCGATTTCCTGGCCGGTACGGAAGCAGCCGACGCAGTAGCCCTGATCATCGAGCCGGCAGATGTCCACGCACGGCGATTCGACGGGCTCGAGCTGGCAGGCGACGTCGGTCATCCGGAATCAGTTTCCGGGATCGCCCTGCGATTCTTCCAGCGCACCGATCTGGACCAGTTTGAGGTCGAACTGCAGCGCTTCGTTCGGTCCGACCAACGGCGGATCACCGCGCACGCCGAAAGCCAGTTCCGGCGGCAGGAACACCTGCCAGTAGGCACCTTCGCGCATCAGCGGCAGGACTTCCTGCCAGCCTTCCATGACCGTGTCGACCGAGAAGCTGACCGGCACGCCGCGAGCGAATGAGCTGTCGAATTCCCGACCGTCGGTCTTGGAACCGCGGTAGTGGACGGTGACCGTATCGCTCAACGTCGGTCGTTCGCCCTCGCCTTCTTCGATGACGCGGTACTGGACTCCGCTGGGAAGCGTGACGATCCCGTTCTTGTCCCGGTTCTGTTCGAAGAACTCGTCGGCGCGTGCCTTGTTTTCTTCGGCCAGACGCTGGAACTGCTCCATACGCTGCTCGCGCACACGTTCGTTGAATGCGGTCAGGACCTGCTGCATTTCCTCAACGGGAATCTGCGGATCCCGACCGGCCGCTGCATCGCGAATCGCCGCGACAACGGATTCGATCTCGACATCCCACTGACCGGTCTCGGACCCGAACTCGTAGCCGATGGCATAGCCGAGCCTGCCTTGCTCGGATTCGAGATCCTGGGCCACGGCCGACGAAGCAAGCGCTGCCATGGCCACAGCAGTGAAGAACGACTTGAGCATAAAACCTCCGCTAAATAAGGATAGTGCTGCGAAATGATCTGCCCGGGCATCCCGTGCCTTCGGCATCCGATCAAATGCCGTGTGCGGAAAACTTCCGCAAGCGGCCTGGTTCAAGGGAGTCCGACCCTCGGGGACGAACAGCGAATCGGCGTGCGGCGAGAGGCTCGACTCCCGATTCGACAAGCGCCGTATTGTACCCGACGCCGTGCGGCACGTCGCCGCGGGTACGGACCCCGCTGCAGTGTTTCGACGCATGCGAACGCCCGAGGTTCCCTGCCGATTTACTTGGTAAATATCACCATTTAATGGCTAAATTGACCTACTTTGAATCGCCGTCCTCGCTCAACCCATTGTTTTTACTTGCTTTCTCTTTTGGCGCATTTATTGCATATTCCATGGCACAGACTTCACGATCAACTCAAGGAGATCACCATGGGCGTATTTTCGCGACTCAGCGACATCATCAACGCCAATCTGAATGCGGCGCTGGAAAAGGCCGAAGACCCGGAAAAGATGATCCGGCTGATGATCCAGGAAATGGAGGACACGCTGGTCGAGATCCGATCGGCAACGGCCAAGTGCCTGGCCGAGAAGAAGGAACGTACGCGCTTGCACAAGCGGCTCGAAGAGCAGCAGCTGGATTGGGAGCGCAAGGCCGAACTGGCGCTGGACAAGGAGCGCGAAGACCTCGCGCGCGCGGCACTGGCCGAGAAGACCGCGCTGTCCGACCGCATCAAGCACCTGTCCGAAGAACTGTCGCATTACGACGACCAGCTGACCCAGTACGACGACGATATCGCCAGGCTGCAGGCCAAGCTCGATGACGCCAAGGGGCGCCAGCGAGCGCTGGTGATGCGTCATCGCAACGCGCAACAGCACCTGAAGGGTCGCAAGCAGATCCACAACGACAAGATCGACGAGATGCTGCACCGCTTCGACTCGGCCGAGCGGCGCATCGATCACATCGAGTCCGAAACCGAGGCGCTGGACATGGGGCGCAGCGCACGCTCGCTCGATGATGAAATCGAACAGCTGCAGTGCGACGAGCGCGTCGAGGAAGAGCTGAACGCGCTGAAGACCAGCCGCGGCGCGGCGGCAACCAAGGCCGGGGACACGAAGGAGCCCTCGTAATGGAATGGACCTTCATACCGCTGATTCTGTTCGTAGTCATCGTCGCACCGATCTGGCTGATCCTGCACTACGCGACCCGGAACTCGGCCAGCAAGCGGCTGACTACCAAGGACGAGACGCTGCTGGAGGAACTCAACGACAACGCCAGACGACTGGAGGAGCGCCTGCACAACCTGGAGCGCATCCTGGACGCCGACACACCCGAATGGAGAGCCCGCTCATGACGCAAGACACGCGCAATCACCACGACCGCAACCGGCTGTATCGCAACAAGCAGCGCGGCCTGCTGGCCGGCGTGTGTGCCGGCATTGCCGACTGGACCGGTTTCAACCTGACCGCGCTGCGCGTGGCCGTGATCCTCCTGGCCATTCCATTCACGGCCGTCATGATCATCGGCTACATCGCCCTGGCGCTGCTGCTGCCGGTTGCACCGCCTGACCTGTACGCTGACGACCAGGAAGCAGAATTCTGGCGCGAGACGCGCCGGGCGCCGGTCGACGGCGTCGCCTCGCTGAACCGCCGGTTTCGCCGGCTCGACGAGCGGCTGCAGCGCATGGAGACGTGGTTGACTTCACGCGAATACCGGATTCGCCAGGAAATCGACCAATCGTGAAACCGGTGCCGGTAATCGTGCTCGTGATTGCCGGCGCCGCCCTGGCCGGCTGGCTGCTCACGCTGATTCCTTCGCCGGCCCGGGCCGCGGCGGCCGTCGAACTGCCCGTCTGGATCGACTACGCCGCCGACCTCGTCTGTCGCATGCTGCAGCGGGCGACCGATTTGCTGCGCAGGTTGTAGACTGCCGGGTGATCTTCACCCGGAACCCCTCAGATGAACTTCGATCACCTGCGCATCCAGCGCCACGATGCCGTCGCGCTGATCACGATCGCGCGCCCCGACCGACTCAACGCGCTGAACCTCGCGATCATCTCCGAGCTCGACGAAGCGGTCGCCTCGCTGGTCGAGGAGGACGAAATCGGCGCGCTGGTGGTCACGGGCGACGGGCCGAAGGCCTTCGTTGCCGGCGCCGACATCGCCGAGATCCGCTCGATGAGCGCGATCCAGGCGCGGCGATTCGCGCAACGAGGGCAGGCGCTGATGCGCCGGATCGAAACCGCCTCGAAGCCGGTCGTCGCCGCGGTCAACGGTTTCGCGCTGGGCGGCGGCCTGGAACTGGCGCTGTCCTGCCACCTCCGCTACGCATCGCGCGGCGCCCGCCTCGGCCTGCCGGAAGTCAAGCTCGGCCTGATTCCCGGTTTCGGCGGCACCCAGCGCCTGGCCCGCGCAGTCGGGCGCCAACGGGCGCTGGAGATGATGCTCACCGGCGAACCGATCGATGCCGACGCCGCCTTTCGATACGGACTCTTGCTGGAGGTGCTGGCTCCGGATGCGCTGCTGGAACACGCCATCGCAAGCGCGGCGCGCCTGGCCCAAGCGGCGCCGGTCGCGCGCGAGCGGATCCTCGCCAGCGTCGATGCCGGCCTGGATCTGCCGCTGGAGCGGGCCCTGGCGCTGGAGATCTCGTACTTCGCCGAATGCTGCGCTTCCGAAGACATGCGCGAAGGAACCGGCGCCTTCCTGGAAAAACGCAAACCGGCGTTCCGGGGGCGCTGAGGAACCTCTGAACAACGCTGCGCGGAGCGCGTTTCCGCCAAAAAATCCGCAGATCGTATGCTGCCGCTTGTCATGACAATCGCAGCGGCCGTCGCCATGGCTGCGGCCGAGGGTCGCGGCGCCCGAGGTGCGGCTGTTCCGGCGAAACCCTTCGGAACGGACCGTTGCGGGCCTCCGGCTTGTTTGCACTCGCTCCGGCACGAACAACCAATCCCCGCGCGTCCAAGCCAGGCCGGAACCTCCCGTAAAGGCGACGTCGCGCCCGTGCAGCGTTGTTCAGAGGTTCGGTAACCGGCCGCCGGCCGCCGGGCTTTCAGTCGACGACCGGACGCGGGCGCTCGATTCCCGGTTTGCCGCGGTAGGTGCGCTCACCGGCACGAACCCACGCATCGAGACGGTTGCCCGGCGGCGGCAGCGGGCAGGTGGTGAAGGCGTTGAAAGCGCACGGCGGATTGTAGGCCTGGTTGAAGTCCAGCACGACGCGGCCGTCGACCGGCAGGTCGCTGTACAGGAATCGGCCCAGGCCGTAGGTCTCCCGGCCGGAGGTTCGGTCGGCGAAGATGAAGAACAGGTCGTCGCCGGAATCCACCGCCTCCAGCGTCAGCATTCGGCCGTCGTGCTCGAACCGGACCCGACCCGGGTTCGGTTCGTCGATCAACTGGCCCATGACATTGGCGATCTGGATCGTGCGCCCTTCCGGATGCGCTATGAACTCCGCCTCGACCCGCCAGGCCGGATCGAGCTCGTAGTAATCGATGCCGGCGAAACCGGTTCGGCTTTCGGCGCGCGGATCGCGGATGCGCAAGGCCAGGGCCCCGCCGGGATCGACCAGATGAAAGCGCATACCGTCGGCCTGGACCCGGGTCGGCTCGCCGTCGCCCCGGTCGAGCAGCAGTCCGGCTTCCCGGCGGAATTCGCCGTCGATCTCGACCCGGCCCACGGCCGGTTCGGCGACCGTGAATAACGCATCGCTACCGTCGGACGAAACGCTCAGGTCGCCCCAGCGCGGCGGACCGCGGTCGACGACGAGGTCGTTGCTCCGGCTACTGCCGATCGACACCGTGGCGCCCGGTCGCAGCATTTCCAGACCGACCAGGCTCAACCAGCCGTACGGCTCGGTCAGACGCTCGACCCGCGCCTCGCGCCATTGCAGGTTGTCCTGCCGAAAGTCCCCGTGTCGGTACGATCGGATGCGCAACTCGCCGTCAGCAGGGCCAGCAGCAATGCCAGCGTGCGACCCGGCAAGCCGTCAGGCACGGCCGTAGACGTCCTCGAGGCGCTCGATATCGTCCTCGCCGAAATAGCTGCCGGTCTGTACCTCGATGATGTGCACGTCGTCGCGTCCCGGGTTCTCGAGCCGGTGCAGCGACCCGGCCGGAATCTGAACGGTCTCGTTGGCGCCCAGGTCGAACTGTTCGTCGCCCACGCGCACCCGCGCCGTGCCGGAAACCACGGCCCAGTGCTCGCTGCGGTGTTCGTGGCGCTGCAGCGAAAGAACGCCGCCGGGCCGGACCACCAGCCGCTTGACCTTGCAGTCCTCGGCGTCCTCGAGCACCGTGTAGCTGCCCCAGGGACGGTGCACGGTGCGGTGGAACACCGCCGATTCGTGATCCTGCCGCGTCAGTTCCTCGACCACGGACTTGACCTCCTGTGCCCGCCCGCGGCTCGCCACCAGTACCGCATCGCCGGTATCGACGATGACCAGGTCGTCGACACCGACCGCGGCGACCAGCCGCTGGTCGCTCTGGACGAAGGTATTCTTCGAATCGACCAGTACCGCCTGGCCCTGCACCTGGTTGCCGGCACCGTCGGTTTCATAGAGTTCGCTGATCGCCTGCCACGATCCGATATCGCTCCAGCCGCAGGCCATCGGAACCACGGCGCGCCTGGGGGCTTTCTCCATCACCGCGAAGTCGATGGACTCGCTGCGCACGTTGGCGAACCGGGAGGCTTCCAGTTCCACCGGTTCGACCGCCTGATCGGTTTCCGCCCAGGTCGCCTCGACCCCGGCGAGAATGTCGGGTGCCTGCTCGGCCAGCGCATCGAGAATCGCGCGCGCCGAAAAGCAGAACATGCCGGCGTTCCAGAGGTACTGGCGGCTCTCGAGATAGCGCTGCGCGGTCTCGGCGTCGGGTTTCTCGACGAAGGCCTCGATCCGCGCACCGGTCTCGCCCAGGGACTCGCCGGCGCGGATGTAGCCGAAGCCGGTTTCGGCGTGGGTCGGCTTGACGCCCAGGCATACCAGCCATCCGTCGCGCGCCAGCGTATCGGCTTCCAGCACCGCGGCCCGGAATGCATCGAAGTCGCGCACCAGGTGATCGGCGGGAAGCACCAGCAAGCGCGCCTGGTCGTCGAACTGATCGGCCACCCACAGCGCTGCGGCGGCGATCGCGGCGGCGGTATTGCGACCTTCGGGTTCGAGCAGGAAGCGGCAATCGGCCTCGGGCGCCACTTCGCGATAGATATCGCGAGTGAGGAAGAAATAATCGCGCGCCGTCGTCGTCAACACATGGCCGTGGTCGACGGCCCTGAGCGCGCGCTTGAGCGTCGCGCCGGCCAGGGTCTGGCCGTCGGCCAGGCGCATGAACGGCTTGGGATGGGCCTTGCGCGAGACCGGCCACAATCGCGTGCCGGCTCCGCCGGACAGAATCACGGGGATGAGCATGTCGCCTCCTTCCAGATTTGCAGGCACGAGTCGAGGCCCTGCTCGACGCTCGGCAAGGCGCTTCCAGAGAAACGCTCGAACCGGCTGCAATCGAGCACCGAGTAGGCCGGCCGCCGCGCCTTTTGCGGCCAGTTGGCGCTTTCGATCGGGGAGACCGGCACGGGTTCCGACAGCATCCCCATGCTGGCGGCACGATCCACCGCGAGCCGGCCGAATTCAAACCAGGACAGGCTCCCCCGGCCGGCCACGTGGAACACGCTCGCGCCGCGCTCCAACGCATCGCGCCGATCCAGTACGCGACAAGCCGCATCGGCCAGGTGCCCCGCCCAGGTCGGTGATCCGACCTGGTCGGAGACGATGTTCAGCGCTTCACCGCGAGCCGCGCGCGCGAGGATCGCGGACAGGAAATTGCCCGGGTGGTGACTGTAGAGCCAGGCGGTTCGAAGAATCACGGCGTGCGCACCCGAGCCGACAACGGCGAGTTCGCCGTCGAGCTTGGTGGCGCCGTAGACGTTGCCGGGGTTGGGTTCGTCGTCCTCGCGCCACGGACGATCCGGCGTGCCGGAGAATACGTAATCGGTCGAGAAGTGCAGCAGCAACGCATCGTGTTGAGCGCACCACGAAGCGATCCATCCGGGCAGTTCGGCGTTCAGCCTGGCCGCCGTCTCGGGTTCGTCCTCGGCGCGGTCCACCGCGGTCCAGGCCGCCGGGTTGACGATCACGTCGGGCCGGACCCGGTGCAGGGTCTTGTCGAGCAGCCGGCGGTCCGACAGGTCGCAGTGGAAGTCCCCGCCGCCGTAATCGGTGCGAACCACGTCGCCCAGCGCCGCCAGCCGCGGCGCCAGGTGTCGGCCGAGCTGACCCTGCGAACCCGTCAGCAGGATGCGCATCGGGGCAACCGATCCGTCGGGATTTCGCGCAGCGGCCGGGCCGCGGCGTCCTTGTTCGACAGCGCCGTCGGCGCCAGCGGCCAGTCGACGCCGATTTCAGCATCGTCCCAGGCGATCGCAGCGTCGAATTCGGCGCGATAGGGACGCGTGCAGAGATAGGAGAACGTGGCGTCTTCGGACAGCACCTGGAAGCCGTGGGCGAAACCCGCCGGGATCCAGAGTTGGCGGTGATTCTCGTCGCTCAGCTCGACACCGGTCCAGGCGCCGAAGTGCTCGGAGCCATGGCGAATGTCGACGGCCACGTCGAAGACCCGGCCGACGCTGACCCAGACCAGCTTGCCCTGCGGTTCCGGCCACTGGTAATGCAGGCCGCGCAGCACGCCGCGGCGGCTGTGGCTGGTGTTTACCTGAACGAAATCGGCCTCGATGCCGAACTCGGCGAAGTGCTCGCCGCGATAGTTCTCGAGAAACCAGCCGCGATCGTCGCCGAACACCTTCGGCTCGATCACGCACACCCCCGGCAACGCGGTGGACTGCACGTTCATCGGCGGACCGGCCCGGCTTCGATGCCCAAGGTTCGCGGATTCATGTGCCCACCCCGCGCACGCCGAGGCGCTCGCCGCGATAGGAACCGTCCTGGATGCGTCGCCACCAGTCGCGATGGGCCAGGTACCAGTCCACGGTGCGCTCCAGCCCGGTCGAGAAGTCCATGGCCGGCGTCCAGTCCAGTTCGTCGCGAATCCGGGTCGCGTCGATCGCGTAACGCCGGTCATGCCCCGGCCGGTCGGTGACGAAGCGGATCAGCTCCCGACGCGGCCGATCGCCCGGCACCCGGCGGTCCAGCAGGTCGCACAGGGTTTCGACGACGTCGAGATTGGTCCGCTCGGCGTTGCCGCCGATGTTGTAGGTGCGCCCGGGCCGGCCGGCCTCGAGCACGCGCACGAGGGCGCTGCAGTGATCGGTCACGTAGAGCCAGTCGCGACGCTGGCGGCCGTCGCCGTAGACCGGCAGCTCGCGCCCTTCCAGCGCGTTGATCAGCATCAACGGAATCAGCTTCTCGGGAAACTGCCGCGGACCGTAGTTATTGGAGCAATTGGTGATCATCGCCGGAAGACCCCAGGTCCGGTGCCAGGCTCGCACCAGGTGGTCCGCGGCGGCCTTGCTCGCCGCATAGGGCGAACTGGGCTGGTACGGGTTGTTCTCGGTAAACGCCGGCTCGTCGGGCGAAAGATCGCCGTAGACCTCGTCGGTGGATACGTGCAGGAACCGGAAATCCGGGTGACCGTCGCGCCAGTAATCGACCGCGGCGTCGAGCAGTACCTGGGTGCCCAGGACGTTGGTGCGAATGAACGCGGCCGGATCGTCGATCGATCGATCGACGTGGCTTTCGGCAGCAAAGTTGACGAGCGCATCGGGCCGATAACGCTCCAGCAACCCGCGCACGCAGCCGGCATCCCCGATATCGCCCTGGACCAGTTCATGGCGGCCTTCGGGAACGCCCGCAAGCGATTCCGGGTTGCCCGCGTAGGTCAGCAGATCGAGATTGGCGATCGACCAATCGGTGGTTTCGGTCACGTGGTGGACGAAGTTCGCGCCGATGAACCCGGCACCGCCCGTCACCAGAAGTTTGCGCATCATCGCGATCCCGGCATCATCGAATCGGGGTCGAAACCGACCCTGGTTCAGAACGGAATGTCATCGGCCAGGTCGTCGTCGGCCGGCGCGCTGCCACCGCCCTGGGACGGCTGGCGCTGCGGTGCGCGCGACTGGGACGGTCCGTCCATCGGCGCCGACGAGCCGCCACGACTATCGAGCATCTGCATGTCGTTGGCGACGATCTCGGTGGTGTAGCGGTCCTGCCCGTCCTGGCCCTGCCACTTGCGCGTCTGCAGCCGGCCCTCGACATAGACCTTGCTGCCCTTGCGCAGGTACTCTCCGGCGATCTCGCCGAGACGGGCGAACAGGACGACGTTGTGCCACTCCGTCTTTTCCTGCTGCTCCCCGGTCTGCTTGTCCCGCCACTGCTCGGTCGTGGCGAGCCGAAGGTTGCAGACGGCCGTGTTGGCCGGAGTGTAGCGCACCTCGGGATCCG
>CAYPZP010000071.1:0-14434 GCA_964415285.1 uncultured Halomonas sp.
ACCGAGATCTACACGGCTCTGAACACTCTTTCCCTACACGACGCTCTTCCGATCCAGCCCAGCAGCACGCGATCGGCCTTGCGAATGCCCGCGCCGAGCGTCGAAAGCCAGACCGCGATCGGCCGGATCAGGACCAGAACGGCGGCGATGAAGATCATTGCCGATGCGTCGAGCAGCCGCAGCTGGTCGATTTCCAGCCGTGCGGTGATGACGATGAACAGCACCGAAACCAGCACCACGGTAAGGTTTTCCTTGAATCGCTGCAGGTCTTCGCGGCCGGCCAGCTTGACGTTGCCGATGACCATGCCCATCAGCGTGACGCTGAGCAGTCCGGCCTCGTGCTGGACCTGGTTGCTCGCGGTGTAGACCAGCAGCACCAGCACCATCAGCAGCGGCGGCTTGAGGTGTTCGGGCACGCCGCCGCGCTGGAACAGCTGGCCGATCAGCCAGCCGCCGACGCCGCCGAGCAGCATCGCGGTGACCATGGCGCTGCCGAGGGCGACGACGGTTTCGGAAAAGCCGTCGCCGGAAAGCGTGAAGTACTGGAACGTCAGCACCGCCAGCAGCACGCCGATCGGGTCGTTGACGATGCCCTCCCATTTGAGCAGCGACGCCGATTCGTCGTTGAGCCGGGCGTAGCGCAGAATCGGCTGGATCACGGTCGGTCCGGTCACCACCAGGATGGCGCCGAGCACCAGCGCGGTCGGCCAGCCCACGCCCATGATCCAGTGCGCCGCGCCGGCTCCCAGCACCCAGGTGATGGGAACCCCCAGCGCGACCAGCCGGCCGACGCCGCGGCCGGCCTTCTTCAGTTCGGCGAGTCTGAGGTCCAGCCCGCCCTCGAACAGGATGATGGCCACGCCCAGGCCGACCAACTCGGTGAGCTGTTCGTCGCCGACGGTCAGGTCGAGCACGCCGGTGACCGGGCCGAGCACGATGCCGACCGGAATCAGGATCACGATGCCGGGCAAGCGAAGCAGGGCGGCCAGCCACTGGCTGGCGAGTCCGGCGGCCAGCACGATCAGGGTCATGGAGGCGGCGTGCATGTCGGAAATACCTGTCTTCGAAGTGCCGCTGCCAGTATGGCGACTCGCGATCGCCGCGTGGGCGACGCCGATTGCCGAGTCATCAGGGCTTGTCGATCACGCTGCCGGTTCCCTACAATCGGAGTCTTGACCGATGCGACAAGGAAATGCCCCCGATGCGCCAATTGCTTCTGATCCTGATCATGCTTCTGCTGGCCGGCTGCAGCAGCGAATCCGATCCCGAACCGTCCGCGGCTGCGGTTTCCAAGCCGGAAGCCGAAGCTCCGGTCGCCGAATCGGTGGAATACGCCGGGCCGGAATTGCTGGTCGACCGCTCGCGCCTCGGGATCTATCACCCGGTCGAGCTCAATCCGGACCTGTCCGGGCTTTCGGACCCGCAGCGCGAGATGATGTCGCTGCTGATCGATGCAGCCGAAATCATGGACGACCTGTTCTGGCGCCAGTCGTTCGGCGATCCCGGGCCGTTGCTCGAGGCGGTGCAGGATCCCGAAGTGCGCGCGTTCGTGGAGATCAACTACGGTCCCTGGGACCGGCTCGACGGCGACAAGCCGTTCCTGGCCGGGTACGGAGAAAAGCCGCCGGGTGCCCGGTTCTACCCCGAGGACATGACCCGCGCGGAGTTCGAAGCCTGGAACAACGTCGACAAGCGCAATGCCTACAGCCAGGTGCGGCGTCTCGACTCCGGCCACCTGCTGCTGGTGCCCTACAGCGCCCAGTTCAGGGAGCCGCTGATGCAGGCCGCGGAGCTGCTGCGCAACGCGGCCGATCTGGCCGAGAGCGAGTCGTTCGCGAAGTACCTCCGCCTGCGCGCCAGTGCACTGATGAGCAACGACTATTTCGAAAGCGACATGGCCTGGATGGACATGCGCGACAACGACGTCGAACTGGTGATCGGGCCGATCGAGAGCTATGAAGACCAGCTATTCGGCACGCGCACCGCGTTCGAGGCCTTCGTGCTGCTCAAGGACAAAGCCTGGTCCGAGCGCCTTGCGCGCTTCGCGGCGCTGCTGCCGGCGCTGCAGCGCGGCCTGCCGGTTCCGGACGCCTACAAGGCCGAGGAACCCGGCACCGACGCCGATCTCAACGCCTACGACGCGGTGTTCTATGCAGGAGACGCCAACGCCGGGGCCAAGACCATCGCCATCAACCTGCCCAACGACGAGCGCGTGCAGCTCGAGAAGGGCACGCGTCGGCTGCAACTCAAGAACACGATGCGGGCGAAGTTCGACCACATCCTGGTGCCGATCGCCGATCTGCTGATCGATCCGGCCCAGCAGGGCGCGATCACGTTCGACGCGTTCTTCGCCAACGTGATGTTCCACGAGGTCGCCCACGGACTCGGCATCAAGTACCTGGTCGGCACCGAAACGCCGGTGCGCGAGGCGCTGGCCGAGTACCAGTCGGCGGTCGAGGAAGGCAAGGCCGATGTGCTGGGCCTGCACATGATCAAGCAGATGGTCGAAATGGGCGAATGGGACGGCGACCTGACCGAGCACTACGTCACCTTCCTGGCCGGCATCTTCCGCTCGGTCCGCTTCGGCGCCTCGTCGGCGCACGGTCAGGCCAACATGGTCGCGTTCAACTGGTTCGCCGAGCAGGGTGCGTTCGCGCGCGATCCCGAGTCGGGTCGCTACACGGTCGACGTGGCGGCATTCGAAACCGCCATCGACAGCTTGTCGAACAAGCTGCTGACGCTGCAGGGCGACGGCGATTACGCAGCGGTCGGTGCGTTTCTCGAACAGTACGCCAACATGCCGGATTCGCTGGTCGGCGATCTCGCGCGTGCCGGACAAGCCGGCATTCCGGTCGATATCCGCCTGATCCAGGGCAAGGAGTTCGTCGGGCTGTAGGCGTGCGCGCCCAGGGGCGAGTCGGAGGTCGACAAGCTGCTGCCGTCGGGTGTCGGGCGGGCGTGGGGATGATCGCGTCCTTGCTGCTTTCGGCATGGGCCGCTGCAAGCGGCGGGCCGGCCGGAGTGCCTGCGGTGCAGCGATTCGAGCCCGATCTCGACGTCTATCCCTGGAACTTTGCCGTCGAGCAGGGGCCGTCCGGATGGGTCTACGTCGGCAATGCCGAGGGCCTGTTGAGTTTCGACGGCACGCGCTGGCGGCTGCACCCGGTGCCGGGCGACGGCGTGGTGCGAACCCTGGCGAACGACGGCCAAGGCCGCTTGTACGTCGGCGGCTACGATGCGTTCGGCTATTTCGAAACGCCGATCACCGCCGACGCCGAGTTCGTCGACCTGACCTCCCGATTCGGCCTGGAAAGCCCGGACTTCTCCGAGATCTGGCAGGTCGAGGTGACGCCGGAGGGCGTGTTCTTCGTCGCGCTGAACGACGTGTTCCGGTTCGATCCCGAGCGCGGCGAGACGCGCCATTGGCACCATCCGGGTCGCTTCGGGCCGCTCGGACGCATCGACGACAGGGTCTATCTTCAGTATCGCGGCGAAGGGCTGCGCGTGCTGGCCGACGATGAGTTCGTCGCCGATGGGATCGAGTCCATCGGCGGACAGCTTTATCGCATGCTGCCGTTGCCGGACGGGGGCGTCCTGGCCACGGCCCGGGACGGTCGCTGGCGCGTGCTTCGCGATCGGCGGGTGATGGAATACGAGATGCCCGAAGCGATGCCGGCCTCGAACCAGATTGCCGGCGCCGAGGTGCTCGCCAGCGGCCTGCTGGTGTTCGGCACCGTTGACGGGCGCGTGCTGTTCTTCGATCCGGTGTCGATGCATCTGGAATCGGTGCAGCTCGCCAACGAGTGGATCGTCGATGTGGCGCCGTCTGCCGAGGGCGGGATCATCGCGCAAACCGACTTCGAGACGCTCTACGTGCGCTGGCCGGCGGAATGGACCGGTTGGAGCGCCGATCACGGCTTGCTCGGCAACGTCAATGAAGTGCTGTTCTGGCAGGACCGATGGATCGTCGTGTCGAACAGCGGGGTGTTCGCTTCGGCGCCGGATCGTGGTCTGGCGTTCCGGGATTTGCCCTGGACCGATTTCGAGGCCTGGGATTTTCAGCCGCTCGGCGATGGCACCGGCCTGCTCGCCGATTCCTACGGCATCCGTCACGTCGATGCCGATGGTGCACTGAAGTCGCTGGCCGGCATCCAGTATCCACGCCTGATCGAGGCGAGTCGACGCCATGCCGGTATCTACTTCGTCGGCACCGAGGACGGGCTGGCGATCGTGCGCTATCGCGACGGTCGATTCGACTCGGTCCAGGCACCGACGCTGACCGACTCGGGCGGCGTATTTTCGATCCTCGAGACCGGGCCGCGCGAGATCGTCGTCGGGACGCTGGAGCAGGGCGTTCAGCGTGTCGATCTGGATGCCGGGTTCGGCGTCCTGTCGGCGACTCGCATCGACGCCGGCGTCGAGTATGCCGATATCGCTTCGGTCGACGTCGTGGAGCTGGGCGGCGTGCTGCATGCGCTGACCGCATCGGCGGCCTGGCGCTGGAACGGTGCTTCTTTCGAGCCGGCCGCGATTCCGGGGCTGGACGCAATCTGGACGGACGAGCGCGTGCTGATGTTGACCGAAGACCCGTCGGGCGGGCTGTGGGCCTGGGACTTCGACAGCGTCTGGCGTCAAAGCGCCGACGGCGTCTGGCAGGAGCAGAATGTCGGAGCGCTGCTGCGCGGCGCGATCACCGCCATTGATTTCGACGCTGCCGGCCGGGCGCTGATCGGTGCCTCGGCCAGCGTCGCGATCTTCGAATCCGTGGCCCCTGCGCTGGCGACGCGCAGCTTCGCCCCGGGTCTGAACGAAGTCCGGCTGACCGGGCCGGACGGCAAAGGCCGTGCGCTGAACCCATCGGTTCGTCACGAACTGCCGGCGCAGCCGATGGCGCTGCGGTTCGATTATTCGTTGCCCGGTCTCAGCGATCGCGAAGAGATCGAGTATCGGGCCCGGCTGGAGGGTTATGAACCGCGGTTCACGGACTGGGAGAAAACCACACGCTATACCTATATCGACCTGGAGCCCGGTTCGTACCGTTTCCTGGTCGAGGCGCGTGCGCGTGACGGTGGCGTGCGCGCGGTTTCACCGTTCGAATTCGATGTGGTGCCGCCCTGGTACCGATCATCTTGGTTCGTCGGCCTGCGCTGGCCGGCCACGGTGCTGGCGCTGGCGTTGCTGATCTGGGTCTATCTGCGAGCGCGCGTGAGTCGGCTGGAATCGGAGCGCCGCCGGCTGGCGCGACAGGTCGCCGAACGGACCCGGGAACTGGAGTCGGTGAATCGCGAGCTCAAGCGCATGGCCGAGGTCGACGAACTGACCGGCATCGCGAATCGGCGCAGCCTCGATCGTTACCTGCGCGAGGCATTGAGCAAGCGCAGCGACGGTGAGACGGCCCTGGCCGTAGCGCTGATCGACCTCGATCGCTTCAAGCCCTACAACGACGAGCACGGCCACCTGGCCGGCGACCGCATCCTCGAGCAGGTTGCGCGCTGCCTGGTCGACTGTTTTGATGTCGAGGGCGCGCTGGTCGCGCGCTTCGGCGGCGATGAGTTCGGCGTCGTTCTGCCCGGCGTTGAAGCCGCAGAAGCGCGTTCGCTGGCCGAGGTGGCACGCACACACTGCGCCCGTCAATGCGAGCCGGTGGAGATGTCGATCGGTATCGCGGCCGTCGAGGATGCGACCCCGGTGACCGCCGCGGAAATGATCGAGGCGGCCGATCACCAGCTGTATCGAATCAAGCGCAGCGGACGCAACGCGGTTCGCGCGGTCCGCTATCCCGCCGCCGTCGACTCCGAATCCGAGGCCTGATCCGGACGTCCCTCGCCCCGGGTGATTCATCAACCGGCTTCGCCTCGCGACGTCGATTCATCGACCCTGCGGGCAAGGACTTCAATCTCTGCGCGGCCGCCGCTCCAGCCACGCCGATACCGTCCCGGCGCTGGCCTGCGGGGACTTCAACCAGCGGAAATGGTCGGTGGGCGCACCCTGCTGCTTCGGCGTGATGACCGCGCGTTCGATTTGGCTCTCGCCCAGCCGCTCGAGCAGCGACTCCAGCGATGCGACCGGAACGAACCAGTCCTCGCTCATCCGGATCGCGAGCACGGGCAGGCCGAGTTCGCGCAGCGCCGCTTCGTAGCCGGGTTCCAGCGAGGGCAGGTCGTAACGGCCGCTCAGCCCGGTCCGCGCCCAGTCGCGCATCACGCCGCGGGCCTCGGTGCCGGCGAATCCCAGTTGCTTGCCGGGATAGTGGCCGACTGCTGCGGCCAGCGGCGGGATGCCCCGGAAGATGATATTGAGCATCAGCCGGAGAGGCCACGGAAACACCTTGACGTTCGGCGCGCCGCCGGCGATGAGCACCAGGCCCGCGCTGTGCTCGGAATGTCGCGCCGCGGTCAGGCAGGCAAGCTGCGAGCCGAGGCTGTGCCCGGCAAGCCAGATCGGGTCGCTCTCGCTGAGCTGCACCGCCGCGGCAACGCTTGCGTCGAGATCGATCTCGATCAATTCCCGGTAGCACCAGTTGACCGATCGTCTCGCGCGTGCCGACGACGAACCGATGCCGCGCCACTCGTGTATCAGCACCCGCGTGCCGCGGCCGGCCAGCCGCCGGGCAAAGGCGATGTAGCGGCGCGCGCTGATGCCCATCCCCGGCAGCAGCAACAGCGTGCGCACGACCCGGTCGGGGCAGACGTCGATGAGTTCGAAACGGTGTCCGTCGCCGGCTTCGACGCGGACGACGGGCTGGTCGTGCGGCATCTACTGAACCAGTGAAACGCCCAGTCCGATGGTGGTCTGGCGGTGGTTGTAATCGATCAGCGATTCGCCGTAGCCGGTGAAGATCTGCAGATAGGCCTTGAGGTCGCCGATCAGCGGATAGTGCCAGTCGAACTGCAGCGCGCCGCGGCCGTGGCCCGCTGCCCAGCGCCCGGTCAGCCCGATGTCGTGGCGCGCGCCGCGCCAGACCAGCCGAACGTCGCCGTGGCCGAGAAATTTCTCGATGTCGGGATTGTCGTCCCGCCCCGGTGCCTCGACGCGCAGCCACGGTCGGATGAACAGTTCCCAGTCGCCGCGCTCGAAGCCCAGCGTGGCGTAAATCCGGTTCCAGCTCCTGGATTCGGGCTCGCTCTGGCCGTTCGACTGATGCATGAAGCCGAAGTTGACCATCTGCCAGCGGGCGATACCCAGATCGAGGCCGGTGCGCCAGGTCGTCCAGATCTCCGGGCTGTAGTTGGTCTCGCGAAACGGCTCGGAATCCTCGCCGTCGTAGGCTTGCCAGTTCGACTGCTGGGTAAAGCCGACCCAGACGTCGGCGTTGTCGCCCAGCAGGTTGTCTGCCAGCTTGGTCTTGAGGCTGATCTGGAACTTGGCCTCGATCGAATCGAGCTCGCGACGCGGCGCGGCGCCCAGCGACGGGGAATCCGGCTGGCGGTTGGGGCGCGTCGAATAGCGCGCCGGCAGCGCATAGACCGGGTTGTGTCGCCGTACATGGAACAGGCCGCCGTGCGTGGCGTCGTCCAGCTCCCAGCGCCGCACCATGCGCGATCGCTGCAGCGGGGTTTCGTGGCGCGCGGCGAACAGCGGGCCCGGCGGCCTGTCCGGATCCGTGCCGGTGTCGGCGTCCAGCAGTCCGGACTCGGCGGCGGTTGCCGGGGTGCCGGTGACCGAATCGCCCGGAATCGCGTCGTAGCAGGCCAGCCGTTCCGCGTTCTGTTCCAGCACGCGGCAGGCATCGATGGCTTCCTGCGGCGTCATCGTTTCGGGCTCTTGCGCCGACGCGGCGGCGGCAAGGCAAGCGGCGGCGCAAAGCATCGGAATCCGTTTCATGGTTGCGCTCTTCGCATGATCGAGGCCACGGGCGGCCGGACGGTGTTCAGATTCGGACCCGGGTGTTCCGGTGGATGGCGCACCGCGCGGCTGCCCGTCCGCGCGGTGTCCGAATTCGATGGTGGGCGATGCTGGGTTCGAACCAGCGACCCCTGCCGTGTGAAGACAGTGCTCTCCCGCTGAGCTAATCGCCCGAGACTGCAATGATACTGATTTCCGGGTCGGCATGGGTTCCGATCACGCTGACGTCGCACCGACGCCCAGCTTCATCAGCAACCGATACAGCACCGGAATCACCAGAAGCGTCAACAGCGTCGAGGCCAGCAGGCCCGAGATGATCGCCCAGGCCATCGGCGGCCACAGCGTCGAGCGCGTCAAGGTCAGCGGAATCAGTCCGGCAATCGTGGTTGCGGTGGTCAGCAGGATCGGGCGGGTGCGCCGGATCACGGCCTGTTCGATGGCGTCGCCGATGGCCGAGCCTTCGGCGCGCAGCCGTTCGGCGACGTCGATCAGCACGATCGCGTTGTTGACCACGATCCCGATCAGGGCGACGATGCCGAGCATGGCGGTGAAGCCGAACGGCTGGCCGGCGAGGATCAGGCCGGGTACGACGCCGACCACGGCCAGCGGCACGGTGACCAGCACCATGACGACCAGCCGGAACGAGTTGAACTGCCAGAGCAGGAAGACCAGCAGCAGCAGGATGCCCAGCGGCAGAGCCGAGAACAAGGCGTCGTTCGCGGTGCCGGCTTCGGCCGCCGCGCCGGCGTATTCGATCCGGATGTCGGCGGGCAGGTCGAGCGCCGCCAGCCGGGGCTCGAGTGCTTCGATCACGTCGTTGTAGGTGGCCTCGCCTTCGGTCTCGGCGAGCACGCGGGACATGCGCTGCAACCCATAGTGTTCGATCACGCCCGGCTCGAATCCGACCGCTCGCTCGACGAACAGCGCCAGCGGCATCGGCCCGGCATCGGTTTCGATCATCAGTCCGTCCAGCGCCTCGGCCGGAAACTGCTCGCCCTCGGGACTGCGGATGCGCATCGGAACCGGCTCGCGTCCCAGGCGCCAGGTCGAGAACTGGCGCCCACGCGTTGCGTCGGCCAGCAGTTGCCCGATCCGCTCGCGCGACACGCCGTAGCGTGTTGCCTCGGCGTCGTCGATGGCGAAGACGAGCGACGGGATGCCGGTACCCAGCGTGTGCCGCACGTCGGTGGCGCCGGGCGTCGCGCGCAACTCGGCCATCGCCGCGTCGACGGCGCGCTGGCGCGCGCGCACATCGTCGCCGTACAGCCTGAGCTCGACCGGTGCATTGATCGGCGGACCCTGGCCGAGTCGGTGCGCGACCACCTGGGCCTCGGGAATCTCGACCGCGGACTGGCGCCTGACGCGTTCCATGACCTGCTCGATCACGGCGGCGTTGCGGGTGATCACGACCAGCCGTGCGAAATGCGGCGAGGCCGGAATCTCGACCAGGTTGTAGAAGAACCTCGGGCCGCTGAAGCCGGCGAATACATGCACCGCCTCGACTTCGTCGCGCTGGCGCAGCAGTGCCGCCAGGCCGCTGGCCGACAGCGCCGAGTGGCTGGTCTGCGTGCCTTCCGGAAAGCTGATGTCGACCAGCAACTGGTTGCGATCGGTCGACGGAAAGAAATCCCGCGACAGCCACTGGCTGCCGAACGCGCTGGCCAGCACCAGCACCAGCGCGATGCCCAGCACGCCGGCCGGGTGACGCCGGCCGGTGGCGCCCAGCGCGCGCGCGACCAAGTCCAGCATCGGCTGCCGGCGCTGCGGGCGCGGCTGGAGGAACCGGTCGCCGAGGATGGGCGTGACGAACAAGGCGTAGAAATAGCTGACCGTCAGCGTCAGCATCACCAGGATCGGAATGCCGCGGGTGAAGTCGGCGGTGTCGCCCGCCGACAGCAGCAGCGGCGTGAATGCCGCCAGCGTGGTGCCGGTGGCCGCGGCCAGGGGCGCGGCCAGTTCGCGCACGGCCGCGTTGCAGGCGTCGCGACGCGAGCGGCCCTGGTCCAGGTGCCACTGCAGGTTCTCGACCATCACGATGGCGTTGTCGACCAGCATGCCGAGGGCGATGACCATGCCGGCGATCGCGATCTGGTGCAGCGTGCCGCCGCCGACGGCGAATAGCGCCAGCGCGCTCAGCGTCACCAGCGGCAGCAGGCTGGCGACCAGCAAGCCCATGCGCGCGCCCATGAACAACAGCAGGATCACCGCGACGATCGACACGCCGAACAGCAGCGAGCGGCCCAGTTCGGACAAGCGCTGCTCGACCCAGCGCGGCTGGTAGAACATCTCGTCGATATGCAGCGGGGCATAGTCGGCGCGTACCGAATCCACCAGCTCGCGCACGCGCTCGCCGATGGCGACTGCGTTGACGCGCCGGCTGGGGATGACGATGCCGAGGCCGACCGCCGGCGCGCCGTCGGACCACATTCGCTCGGTTGCCGGCTCTTCGACGCTGCGGCGGATGTCGGCCAGGCTGGACAGCGGCATCACGACGTCGTCGGCGACGCGCACCGGCGTGTCCCTCAGCGCCTCGAAGCTCTCGAACTCGGTGCCCGGGTCCAGCACCAGGCTGCGGCCGCCCATGTCCAGCGTGCCGCCGGCCAGGGTCTGGTTGCGCGCGGCGAGCTGGGCCGCGAGGTCGGCGGCATTGAGCCCGCGCGCCGCCGCGACGGCCGGGTCGATGGTGATCAGCAATTGCTCGCCCGGGTCGCCGATCAGGTCGACCGCGGCGATCTCGGGAAGCCGGAACAGGTCGCGCCGCAGCTCGCGCGCCGCGTTCAGCAGCTCGAGCAGATCGTCGCTCCCGGTCAGCGACAGGACAATGGCGTGGGCATCCATCGAGCGGTCGTCGACGCGGGCCGGCAGCGGGCCGGGCGGGAACTCCAGTTCGGCGTCGTCGACGGCGTTGCGGATCCGGTCCCAGGCCGCGTCGGTATCATAGATGTGCTGCTGGATGCCGACCCAGACGTGCGCCACGCCGAGGCGCACCGTACCGATGATTTCGGCGACTTCCTCGAGTTGTGCCAGTTCCTCTTCCAGCGGGTCGAGTACCAGCCGCTCGACCTCGACCGGGTCGGCCCCGGGCCACTCGACCAGCACCTGTCCGTATCGGTAGGGGAAGAACGGATCTTCCTGCCGGTCCATCTGCAGCCAGGCCAGCAACCCCATGACCGACAGCAAGCCGGCGAGCGCGAGCACCAGCCGCCAGCGACCGAGCGCCGTCAGGATCAGGCTCATGGCAGCACGCGAACCGGCTCGCCGTCCAGCAGGTGGGCCTGGCCGGCAATCACGACCCGGTCGCTCGGCTCGATTTCACCGCGCACCTCGACCCAACCGCCCGCCAGCCGCCCCGGCCGCACCGCGATCTGTTCGGCGCGGTCGTCGACGACCCGGAAGATCCGGGCGTAGCTGGTGCCCGGATCGACCACCGCGGTCAGCGGAACGGCCACCACGGCCGAGCCCGCGATTTCCAGGTGAACGTAGACTGGTACGCCGGCGGCGGCATCGAAGCGTGAATCGGTGTCCGGGCGGACAACGACCGGAACCGGTCTGCCGGGTTCGGCACGACCGATTTCGGCGATTCGGGCGGGAAGGTTGCGACCCGAGCCGGCGGCGCTCAGCATTGCCGCGCCGCCCGCGGCAAGCCGCGCGGCGGTTTCCGGCGGAACCTGAACCTCGGCTTCCAGCGATGTATCGTCGGCCAGCGCCAGTACCGGCTGGCCGGCGCGCAGGAAGTCGCCGGGTTCGGCGAATACGCGCGTCACGGTGCCGCTGAAGGGTGCGCGCAGCGCTGCGTCGGCGAGCTGCGCACGCGCTTGCTCGAGCTGAGCTTCGGCTTGCTCAAGCGCCGCTCTGGCGGCATCGCGGCGGGTGCGGGTCTGGTCCAGGTCGTCGGTGGAAATCAGGTTGCGCTCGACCAGTGCCGCCTGCCGGCGCGTATCGACTTCGAGCTGTTCGAGCCGCGTTCTGGCCTCGAGAACGTCGGCTTGCGCCGCGGCCACGCCGGGCTGCAGCGCCGGATTGTAGAGCACCGCCAGATCCTGGCCCTGCTGGGCAAGGTCTCCCGGCGCGGCCGAGCGTTCGGCCAGGTAGCCGTCGTTGAGAAACGCCAGCTGCGCGCGCTGCTCGGCGCGCAGTGCGGCCGGCAGTCGCAGCGTCACCGGGTCGGTGCGTTCGCGGGCCTCGACGACCCGGACCGGACGCGGCGCCGGCGCCAGTTCGTCGTCGTCGGTCGCAGTTTCTCCGCAGCCGGTCAGCAGCGGGATCGATAGCAGCGAGATCCATAGCAACGAGACCCGCGGCAGCGCTGGTCGCAAACTGGTCGACCAGTCAGTTAGAGTTCGAGAGAAAAATAGGCCAATCATGGTGTCGATCTCGGGTGGGTCAATCGGAGAATCAGGCCGGCGGTGAGAGGCCGCGCATGAAAATCTTCAGGAAATCGTCGAGGAAATCCTCGTCGCCGCCGATGCCGGGCCACTGTGCGTGATGGCTGCGGGCCTCGAACCACTGCAGGCAGGTCAGGACGAACATGGTGACCACGTGCGTGGGATTGACGTCGTCCCGGAACAGGCCGTGCTCCTGGCCCTGGCGAATCCGGTGTGCGCCGAGCCGGACCAGTTCGGCATCCATCTCGCCGCAGTTCTCGTCGCCTTCCAGGTGTGTCCAGGCCAGCAGGCGAACGACCTGCGGGTGATCCCTGAGGAACCGGAAGTAGTTGACGACCCCGCGCTCAAGTAAATCGGCGTCGGGGTTCTCGGCGTTCTCCAGTTCGGCCATCTGTTCATCGGCGTAGCGACCGAATGCACGGTCCTTGACCGCGTCCCAGAGCGCCTTCTTGCTGCCGAAATGATGGTGGATCAGGCTCTTGGTCACGCCGGATTGCTCGGCGATCTCGCGCATCGACACGTCGGCGAATCCCCGTTCGACGAAGCGCGCGAAAGCGGCATCGAGAATGCGCTGTCGGGTGCGGTCGGCGTCGCGTGTCGCAGGCTGGTTCATGGAGGCAGAATAGCATTAACTGGCCGACCGGTCAATTGGGTTCCGGTGGCGTTTGCAACGCCGGGCCGGTCGCTTCGCGCGTGCAGGCGGCCCGGGACGGACCGTGCATGACGGCGCGCCGTTCGGGTCGGGGTCGGGTACGCTGTAGCGATTCTGAACAACCCTTTTCCAGGAGGTCCATTGCGATGAGCGCCAAGCGCAAATCCACGAAGGCGCGAACCGCGCCGAAGAAGTCCGCCGCAACGCCCGGCCGCAAGCTCGAGCCGGACGTGCCGGTTGCGGTGCTGGCCGCGCTGGGGTTGCTGGTGACCGGCTACCTGGCCTGGACCTCGGGTATCGGTGATTCACCTGCATTCTGTGCCGAGGGCTCGGGCTGCGACGTGGTCCAGTCCAGCCGGTATTCGACGCTGTTGGGTCTTCCGGTCGCGCTGTGGGGCTTCGGTCTGTACGCGCTGATCGCATGGACGGCGACGACGCTGCCGCCGCGTTTGAGCCGCTGGCGCCGCCTGGCGTGGTTGAGTACGCTGGGTCTCGCCATCAGCCTGTACCTGACCGTGACCGGCTGGGTCGCGCTGGATGCGTGGTGTGCCTGGTGCATGACCTCGCAGGTGATCATGATCGCGCTGTTCGGCGCGGTCCTGCTGCGGCGTCCGGAAAGCGCGCCGGGGATGTCGCCGATGGTCTTCGCCCGCAACCTGGTGCTGGTCACCGCCGTCGTCGTCGCCGGACTGGGCGCGTGGCAGAACGGCCTGCTGCAGCCGCCGGAGAATCCCAGACTGAAGGCGCTGGCCGAGCACCTCGAGGAATCCGGCGCGCTCTACTACGGTGCGTTCTGGTGCCCCACCTGCCAGGACCAGCGGCGCCTGTTCGGCCGCTCGGCCGATCGCCTGCCGTACGTGGAGTGTTCGCCCAACGGTCGCGGCGGCGTGGTCGCCTTCGAGTGCGTCTCGGCCGGTATCGCCGCCTACCCCACCTGGATCATCAACGGCCGGCGCTATCAGGAACTGCTGACGCCCGACGAGCTGGCTCGCTACTCTGGATTCGAGTATCGGGAAGGCGACTCGTGAAGCGATGGCTGATCGCCGCGGTGTTGGCGATGGCCGCGGGATGGGCCGTCGCGGACGACTCGGCAGGTCAGATCTTCGACGAACTGGTCGCTGACTACGAAGCGTTTCGCGACGTGTCCGATCCGATCCGGGCGGGCCGCCGCGGCGACCTCGACGCCGCGGCAATCTGGCCGGATGCGTCGCCGCAAACGATGGTGGTCCGTCGAGCGCGTGAGCGCGCGTTGCTGGAGCGCCTCGAGAACGTCGACGCCGACGGGCTGGATTCCCGGCGGCGTGCCAGCTACGCGGTTCTGGAGTATCTACTGAGCTCGGCGGTCGAGCTGGCGCCGTTCGAGCCCGAGCGCGTGCCGTTCTTCAACGATTCGGGATTCTTCAGCATGCCGCTGACCGTCGCCGGCTCGATGCGGCTGGCATCGGTCGAATCGGCCGAAGCGTGGCTCAAGCGGCTCGAAGCGCTGCCGGCGTTCCTCGCGCAGCACCGGCTGTGGCTCGAGAAAGGCATCGCCGATGAGTTCGTGCAGCCG
>CAYPZP010000072.1:0-14393 GCA_964415285.1 uncultured Halomonas sp.
CGCACCGCAATCGGCTCGGGAGGACGGCCTGCCGGCGGGTGTCGGCATCGGGTCGCTGGCGTCGATGACCTCACAGTTCAGGCTGGATCCCGACGTGCTGGCCCGACGTATCACGATCCTGCCGGTGGCCGGCGGCGGGTTCCGGGTTCGCGCCGGACGCGATGCGGCGATCTTCACCCAGCTCGGGTTCCACGCCAACGACGTGGTGCTGGCGATCAACGGCCGGCCGGTCGACAATCGAGCCGACGTCAGCGCCGTTTTCGGCGAGTTCAATCCGGGCGATCCTCTTGCAATTACCGTACGGCGCGGCGATCGACAGATCGTGCTC
This sequence comes from uncultured Halomonas sp., assembly GCA_964415285.1. Taxonomy (GTDB): domain Bacteria; phylum Pseudomonadota; class Gammaproteobacteria; order Xanthomonadales; family Wenzhouxiangellaceae. The sequence continues at coordinate 329 of CAYPZP010000072.1, forward strand.
ACGCCGGATCTTTCCAACCTGGTCGGAGCCGAGTCCCGATGAATCCACGAATCCGAATCGTTGCCGCTGCACTGGTGTTCGCCGCCGCCTGGTCGACGTTGCCGGCCCAGAACGAACAGCGGCATCTCCTCAATTTCCAGGACGCCGATATTCGATCGTTGATCACGACCGTGGCCGATATCACGGGTCGCAACATCGTCGTCGATCCGGCCGTCAGCGGGCAGATCACAGTCATTTCCAGCGAGGAACTCAGTTCCGAATCGGTCTACGAGGTGTTTCGCTCGATTCTCGCGGTGCACGGATTCAGTGCGGTCGAAGACGGCTCGGTCACGCGCATCGTGCCCGATGCGGTGGCGCGCTTCGGCGCCGACGCCGACGCGCGTGGCGCACAGGACCAGGTGACGCGGCTGATCGGTCTCGAGCACGTGCGGGCAACCGAAATCCTGCCGATGCTGCGCTCGCTGGTGCCCCAATCGGCCTATCTGGCCGCTCACGAGCGTTCGAATTCCCTGTTGATCAGCGACCGGGCCGCCAGCGTCCGTCGACTGCAGCAGGTAGTCGGCCGGCTCGACGCGGCAACCGATACCGGCGCCGAAGTCATGGCGCTCGGGCACGCCAGCGCAGACGAGGTCGCCGACATCGCCAACCAGATCTACGCGGCGACCGAACAGCCGCTGGCGATCGCGGATCCGCGCACCAACAGCATCGTGCTTCGAGGCGACACCGGCCAGCGGGTTCGCCTGCGCACGCTGATCAGCCATCTGGATACGCCGCTCGACGCCGGCGGCGGCGCGCGCGTGGTGTACCTGCGTTACGCCAACGCCGAGTCGCTCGTGCCGGTGCTCTCGAGCCTGATCGAAGAAGGCGGCGAAGACAGCCGGCAGCGGGTTCGCATCCGCGCCCATCCGGAAACCAACTCGGTCGTGATCGCCGGTTCGCCGGCGGTGTTTCGCGAGTTGCGTTCGTTGATCGACCAGCTCGATATCCGACGCGCGCAGGTGCTGGTCGAAGCCGTCATCGCCGAAGTCTCGGCCGACACCGGGCGCGATCTCGGCATCCAGTGGCAGTTCTTCGAATCCGGCGACGAAGGCTTTTTCGGCGGCACCAATTTCGGCACCGGCGGACGGAACATCCTCAACCTCAGCGCCGGCTTGAGCGACGGCGACGGCGGCGTCTCGGTGCTTCCGGGCGGCGGGCTGAATCTCGGCTTTGTCGACGGGCGCTCCAACCTGCTGGGTATCGAATTGCTGGAAATCGGTGCGCTGGCGCAGGCGCTGGCTACCGACGGCAACACCAATATCCTGTCGACACCGTCGATCGTGACCATGGACAACGAGGCGGCCAGCATCAACGTTGGCCAGGAAGTGCCGTTTCTCTCGGGCAGCTTCGTTTCCGAAGGCAGCACCACGACCGACGGCCGCATCAATCCGTTCCAGACGATCCAGCGCGAGGAGATCGGCATCAAGCTGGAGGTCACGCCGCACATCAACGAAGGCGACACCATCATGCTGGGTATCGATCAGGAGGTCTCGTCGCTGGCGCCGGTGGTCGGTGCGGTCGACCTGGTGACCAACAAGCGCACCATTTCGACCCGGGTCATGGTTCCCGACGGGGCGATGCTGGTGCTCGGCGGCCTGATCAGCGACGACATGAGCGAATCGGTCGAGCGCGTGCCGGGCCTCAGCCGTCTTCCCCTGCTCGGCGAGTTGTTCACCTACCGCTCATCCAACCAGGTGAAGCGCAACCTGATGGTCTTCATTCGTCCGCAGATCCTGCACGACGAGCGCCTGATGAACGACATCACATCGAGCAAGTACAGCGCGATCCGCGGTGCTCAACTCGAGCAGCGCGCAGGACGCAGCGTGCTGTCGCGACGCGGGGAGACCCCGTTGCTGCCCGAACTCGAGGATTTCCTGCAGGCCGGAAGCGGGGGTGGAATGCCGAATGAGCGTTGAGTTTCGGCCCGCCTTCGGATTCGCGCGCCGGAGAGGCGTGACCGTGGCCGGCCGCGACGACCGCGGCCGGCATCGGATCGTGGCGCGCCAGCCGACCGATCTGGAGGCGCTTCGCGAGGTCCGGCGCAACCTCGACGGCAGCAGCACGATCGAAAAGCTCGACGAAGCCGCTTACGGCGAGCTGATCGCCATGCTCTACCAGTCCGGCGACTCCGAGGCCCGCGAGGCCGCCGAGAATCTCAACGACGATACCGACTTGTCGCGATTGGCCGAGCAGATGCCGGAGCCGGCCGACCTGCTCGAAGCCGACGACGACGCCCCGATCATCCGGCTGATCAACGGCGTTCTTTCGCAGGCGGTCCGGGAGCAGGCTTCGGATATCCACTTCGAGCCGTTCGAGGACCGGCTTTCGGTTCGGTTCCGGATCGACGGCGTGCTGCGTGAAGTGCTGTCGACTTCTGCGTCGCTGGCCTCGCTGGTGGTGTCGCGGATCAAGGTCATGGCGCGACTGGACATCGCCGAGAAGCGCCTGCCGCAGGATGGGCGCATCGGTCTGAAGCTGGCCGGTCGTCCGGTCGATGTGCGCGTCTCGACGCTGCCTTCGAGTCACGGCGAACGCGCTGTCCTGCGGCTTCTCGACAAGCAGGCCGGCCGGCTGGGGCTGGCCGAGCTGGGCATGGACGCCGAGACGCTCGAGCGTTTGCGCAAGCTGATTCACCGACCGCACGGAATCCTGCTGGTCACGGGCCCGACCGGCTCGGGCAAGTCGACGACGCTCTACGGCGCGCTGCTCGAGCTTAATGATCGCAGCCGCAACATCATGACGGTCGAGGATCCCATCGAGTACGACATCGACGGCATCGGTCAGACGCAGGTCAACCCGAAGGTCGATCTGACGTTCGCGCGCGGTCTGCGCGCGATCCTGCGCCAGGACCCCGATGTGGTCATGGTCGGCGAGATCCGCGATCTGGAAACCGCCCGGATCGCGGTGCAGGCATCGATGACAGGGCACCTGGTGCTGTCGACGCTCCACACCAACAGCGCGGTCGGCGCGATCAACCGGCTGGTCGACATGGGGATCGAGCCGTTCCTGCTGTCGTCGACGCTGATCGGCGTCATGGCCCAGCGCCTGGTGCGCAAGCTCGATCCGGAGGCCAGCAAGGCCGTGACGCTGGACACCGACCAGCTCGAGGCGCTGGGCATCGCCCGGCGCGAGGCCGCGACGCTGTATCGCCCGGCCGACGAACCGGCGCCGGGAACCCGCGGCTACTCGGGCCGCACCGGGATCTACGAGCTGATCGCGATCGACGAGGCGCTGGAGTCGGCGATTCACGCTCGCGCGCCGGAGTCCGAACTCGAACGTCTGGCCCGCGAGCGGGGGCCGTCGATCTTCGACGACGGATGGCGCAAGGCGCTGGCCGGGGAAACCTCGCTGGACGAGGTGCTGCGGGTCACGCGTGAGGGCTGATGCGGCCGGCGGGCGGCGCCCTGGCCGCGCTTGGACGCACTGCGAACGCGCGGCGCGAGGGCGGCGATGCGAACTATTGCCGAAGGCCGCGGTCCACTGTGTGTTGCCCGACGGGTCCGCGAACAGATTCAAAGGAGAACGGCGGCCCGATGGGCGAGCGTGAAACCGATCAGCTTCTGGTCAAGCGGGTCCAGAAGGGCGACAAGCGCGCTTTCGATCTGCTGGTCGGCAAATACCAGCACAAGATCGTCAGCCTGGTGTCGCGCTATGTGCACGATCACGCCGAAGCCCTTGATGTGGCGCAGGAAGCGTTCATCAAGGCGTACCGGGCGATCGGGCGGTTTCGCGGCGACAGCGCGTTCTATACATGGATGTACCGGATTGCGATCAATACGGCCAAGAACTACCTGGTATCGCAGAGCCGCCGTCCTCCGGCCGCCGACGTCGATGCGCAGGATGCGGAACAATTCCAGGTCGATACGCGTCTGAAGGATCGTGGAACACCTGAACATGAGTTGCTGAAAGAAGAGATCGAGAACACGATTCATGAGGCGATCGCGGATTTGCCGGAGGACCTTCGGGTCGCGATCACGCTTCGCGAGATGGACGGCATGAGCTACGAGGATATTGCGACGACGATGGATTGCCCGATCGGCACGGTGCGTTCCCGGATTTTCAGGGCGCGTGAAGCCATCGATGCTCGTCTTCGCCCGTTATTGAGCAACACCGATTAAATCGCGCGAGCGCAGCGCATGAGCCAGGGACCGAATTGAACAGCAGGTGTGGCGATGGATCGAAGTAACGAATCGCTCTCGGCATTGACCGACGACGAACTGGACGGCAAGGGCGCGGATTTCCTGATCCGCAGGGTCAGCAGCGATCGCGATCTGAGCGAACGCTGGCAGCGGGTTCATCTGATCCGGGCCTGCCTGCAGCGGGAATTCACCGGGCCGGCCTCGCTGGTCGGCAAGGTGGCTGCGGCCATCGAGGCCGAGCCGGCGCCGCAGCGCGTCGGCGCCTGGTCATCGGGGCTGCTGCGTGTCGGGTTCGGCGGCGCCATCGCGGCGAGCGTCGCGCTGGTGGCGGTGATCGGACTCGGCAATCGGGTCGACCCGGGCGGGTTGTCCGAGGATGCTGCGCAGCCCGGATTCGTCAGCCAGTCGACGGCGCTGGATCGACAGTTCAGCCCGACGGCGGTGCCGGCCGGCCTCGGCTCGAACACCGCGCGCGGCGGTACGCCGGCCACCAGCGCAGCAGCTCAGCGCCAGATCAATCGCTACATGATTCGGCACAGCCAGCTTGCCGGCGAAGGCGGATTCATTTCGTTCACGCCGGTATTGACGGCCCCGACTTCGGTGCAAACGGTCCGACCGGCCGGTGACGGCCCGGGCGGCGACGACGCACAGGAAAGCGCTGCACAATGAAGTCGATCCTGGCGGCCGTTCTGGCGCTCTACGCGACCGGTTCAGTTGGCCTGGAAGATGGCGATCCGGTCGAGAACTGGCTGGTGCGGATGGATCACGCCGTGGCCTCGATCAGCTACCGTGGAACGCTGGTCAGTACCGGCGGCGACCGGATCGACACCATGCGCATCGTGCATCGGGTCGATGACCGGGGCGTACGCGAGCGGATTCACGCGCTGGACGGCCCGAAGAGGGAAATCCTGCGCGACCGCGACCAGGTCCGCTGGCTGGTTTCCGGCCAGGCTTCGGTCGTGGTCGAGAATCCGTTTCCCACCCGGTTGTTCCCGCGTATCCCGCTGGAGGAAATTCGCGGTCCCGAATCGGTGTACCAGATTCGCGCGGCCGGCCGGGGACGGGTCGCCTCGCGCGCTGCGCGGATCATCGAGATCGTCCCCGAGGATGCATTCCGATACGGCAGGCGCCTGTGGCTTGACGAACAGACCGCGATGCTGCTGCGAAACGTGGTTTTCGATGCCCAGGGCGATATCGTCGAGATGATTTCCTTCGTCGAGATCGAGCTCGGCACATCGATCACGGATCAGGAGCTCGAAAGCGAGCTGGACAACCCTGCCGACGTGGCGCGCTATCAGCTCGGGGAGCGCCACGCCTCGGCGCCCGCCGGCGGCGGGGTGCCGGTATGGATGCCGGAGTCGCTGCCGCGAGGTTTCCGTCTTTCCTCGGTGGGGCACGGGCATGCCGAGGGCAAGCGTTACGAGCACCTGCTGTTCAGCGACGGCTTGTCGAGCTTCTCGATCTACATCGAGCCGGCGGGAAAGGACAGTATCGCGGAGCACGTCGAGGCGCGCGGTTCGGTGCATATCTATACCGGGTCCATCGATCAACGCCGCGTGACCGTCGTCGGGGAAGTGCCGGCGTCCACCGTCCGGCTGGTGGGAAGACACCTGCGGCGGCTTCAGTCGCCGATCCTCGACCTGCTCGAGTAGTGGCGGTCGGTATCCTTCGAAGTCAACGCCCCAACCGGTCTCCCGGCGAACCGAGCGCGACGCCCGGCTTCGACGCCGGGATCCACGAACCGGACTGCATGGATTCTGGTGGCCGATGACGCAATCCACGTCTCCGGGCCGCGCCGCGGCGCGCGAACGTCGCGTCTGGCATTCTGCGACGGTGGCCGCCGGGGCGCGCGGCCGGTTGATGCTTCGATTCCCGGATCCGTCGGCTTGCGCTCGCTGCGCGCGCGGCGAAGGCTGCGGCGCCGCCCATCTGAGCCGCCTGTTCACGCGGACCGGGGCCGAACTCCCATTGAACTCCCGGCTCGGATTCGCGCCCGGCGATACGGTGCGCGTCGGCGTCGATGAGCGCTGGCTCCTGTGGGCGGCGGCGCTGACCTACATGGTGCCGTTGCTGGCCTTCATGAGCGGTGCGCTGGCGGCGCATGCGCTGTACCCGGGCAACGATGCGGCCGCACTGGCGGCCGGGTTGCTGGTCGCGCTGATCGCCGTCGCGGTGCTGAAATCCCCGCTCGGCCGGCTGTCGCGTCCGCGCATGCAGGTGACAAGAGTCGAACCCGAGCCGGGCGGGTCTCTTGAATCCGGCGAGCACGGCGCACACGTAGGATGTTTGGCGGATGCCGACGCGCACAGCGCGCGGAACGGCCCGCAGGTCCCGAAAAATCGCACCTGACACCCACTAAAGGGAATAGAGCGAATGTCCAAAATTTCGATTCGAATACTGACTCTGATTGCCGCGGCCGTGTGGATGACCGGCGCACAGGCGGCGCCGCGGGACTTCGTCGACATCGTCGAACGCAGCATCCCGGCGGTCGTCAACATCGAGACCACGCGCTTCGGTGAGCGACCCGATCCCGAAATCCAGCGCGGCCAGATGCCCGAGGATGTTCCGGAGCTGTTCCGGCGTTTCTTCGAACCCTACGGTGACGGCCGGCGGGGCCGGCCCGATCGCCGTGGCGGCGGCTCGGGGTTCATCATCCGCGGCGATGGGCTGATCATTACCAACCACCATGTCATCGAAGACGCCGACGAGATCATCGTTCGTCTCGCCGATCGCAGGGAATTCGTCGCCGAGCTGGTCGGGTCCGATCCGGAAACCGACGTAGCCCTGCTGCGAATCGATGCCGCCGATCTTCCGACCCTGGAATTCGGCGATTCCGATGCGCTCAGGCCCGGCCAGTGGGTGATCGCGATCGGCTCGCCGTTTCAGTTCGAGCAGAGCGTCACGGCCGGAATCGTCAGCGCCAAGGGGCGCACGCAGTTGCAGCAGCAATACGTCCCGTTTATCCAGTCCGACGTTGCCATCAACCGCGGCAATTCGGGCGGGCCACTGATCGACACCGACGGCCATGTCGTCGGCATCAACTCATGGATCCTGAGCTCCAGCGGCGGCAACATCGGCCTGTCGTTCTCGATTCCGATCGAGACGGCGGCCAGCACCATGGATCAGCTGCTCGAATACGGTCGCGTGTCGAGAGGCTATCTCGGCGTCGGTATCGAGGGCGTCGATCGCGAGCGCGCCGACGCGCTGGGTCTCGACCGCCCGGTCGGCGCGCTGGTCAATCGCGTCGAGTCCGGCAGCGCCGCCGAGCGCGCGGGCATCGAGGTCGGCGACGTCATCCTCGAAGTCAACGACCGCGAGATCGAGGAATTCTCGGATCTGCCGCCGATCGTCGGCTCCATCCGGCCGGGCGAGGAAGCGCGCCTGAAGATCTGGCGCTGGGGCGAAACCGAGAACGTTTCGGTCGAGCTCGACGAGCGCGAGGAAGCCGACGCCGGCCACGAGCGCGGACGCGATGCCGCAGCCGAGCCGACCAATGCGCTGGGCCTGACGGTGGAAGAACTTTCCGACGAGCAGTTGCAGCGCGCCGAAGGTCTCGATGGCGGCCTGCTGGTGGCGAGTGTGGAAAGCGACAACGCATATCGCGCCGGAGTCCGCCGCGGTGACGTGATCCGGATGATCAACAACCGCGAAGTGCGCGACCTGGGCGACTTCAACGACATCGTCGAGGGGATCGAGCCGGGCAAGTCGGTTGCGCTGCTGATCTGGCGTGACGGCGCCACCCAGTTCGTCGCCTATACGCCGGAATCCGACTGATCCGCCCCGGACCGGTCCGGAACGGGCTTTGCAGGCCGGTCCGGATATAATGTGCGTCGCCGCCATCGGGTTCGTCCGGTGGCGGCGATGCTTTTGAACGAGCCGGCTTCGTCCATGTCGGAACCCCCAGCGGCTGAAGGCCCCCGATGACCGATTGCAAGCACATTCGTAACTTCTCGATCATCGCGCACGTCGACCATGGCAAATCGACGCTGGCTGATCGCTTCATTCAGGTCTGCGAGGGCCTGACCGATCGGGAAATGGCCGAACAGGTTCTCGATTCGATGGATATCGAGCGCGAGCGCGGCATCACGATCAAGGCCCAGAGCGTGACGCTGGACTACACCTCGCTGGCCGGCGAGGTCTACCAGCTCAATTTCATCGATACCCCCGGTCACGTCGATTTCTCCTACGAAGTGTCGCGATCGCTTTCGGCGTGCGAGGGCGCGCTGCTGGTGGTCGATGCGGCGCAGGGAGTCGAGGCACAGAGCGTCGCGAACTGCTACACCGCCGTCGAGCAGGGCCTGGAGGTGATTCCGGTGATCAACAAGATCGATCTGCCGTCGGCCGATCCGGAGCGGGTCAAGGCGCAGATCGAGGACATCATCGGCATCGATGCCAGCGATGCGCTGCTGGTCAGTGCCAAGACCGGCGACGGCGTGGCCGACGTGCTCGAAGCGCTGGTCCAGCGCATTCCTTCGCCGGAATTTCGCGACGGGCCGCTCAAGGCATTGATCATCGATTCCTGGTTCGATAACTATCTCGGCGTCAACTCGCTGATCCGAATCAAGCAGGGCAGTCTCCGCAAGGGCCAGAAGATCCGGGTGATGTCGACCGGCGAAGAGCACGACGCCGACCAGATCGGCATCTTCACGCCGAAGCGAAGCGAACGCCAGCTGCTCGAATGCGGACAGGTGGGATTCGTTGCCGCCGGCATCAAGGAAATCCACGGTGCGCCGGTCGGCGACACGCTGACGGCATCGCGCGACCCCGCGGAAAAGCCGCTGCCGGGGTTCGAACCGATGCAGCCGCGCGTGTTCGCCGGAATCTTTCCGGTCGACTCGTCCGATTATCCCGATCTGCGCGAAGCGCTGGAGAAGCTTCAGCTCAACGATTCAGCGCTCCAGTTCGAACCCGAAACGTCGATGGCGCTGGGCTTCGGCCTTCGCTGCGGCTTCCTCGGCATGCTGCACATGGAGATCGTCCAGGAGCGGCTGGAGCGCGAATACGATCTGGACCTGATCATCACGGCGCCGACCGTGGTGTACCAGATCGGGCGGACCGACGGCAGCGAGATCGATCTCGACAACCCGGCCGATCTGCCGCCCCTCAACACCATCGCCGAAATTCGCGAGCCGGTCATCCGGGCGACCATCCTGGTACCGCAGGACTACCTCGGGCCGGTGATCGGCCTGTGCGAGGACAAGCGCGGTGCGCAGGTCGACATGCGCTTTCTGGGCGGACAGGTGCAGTTGATCTATGAACTGCCGCTGGCCGAGGTGGTCATCGATTTCTTCGACCGCCTCAAATCGTGCAGTCGGGGATTCGCGTCTTTCGAATACGCGCACGCCCGGCACCAGGCCGGCCCGTTCGTTCGGCTGGACCTGCTGATCAACGGCGATCGGGTCGACGCATTGAGCACCATCGTCCACCGTGACCGGGCGCAGCGCCAGGGCCGCGATCTGGCCGAGCGGATGCGGGAACTCATACCGCGGCAGATGTTCGACATCGCGATCCAGGCCGCGGTCGGAACCAACGTCATCGCCCGCTCGACGGTCAAGGCCTACCGCAAGAACGTGACCGCGAAGTGTTACGGCGGCGACGTGACGCGCAAGCGCAAGCTGCTGGAGAAGCAGAAGGAAGGCAAGCGCCGGATGAAGAGCGTCGGTAACGTGGAAATACCGCAGGAAGCTTTCCTCGCCGTCCTCCGGACCGACCGCGAAAAGACCTGAAGCCCGAGCGCAGGATCCTGCGCGCCTCATAAAGACAAAACGGAATCGCAATAACAATGGACTTTGCACTCATCATCACGACGCTGACGCTGGCCTGTGGCGTGGTCTGGTTGATCGACCGCGTCTGGCTGCGCAAGCGCCGCGCCGAAGCGTTCGCTCAGGGCCGTATCGAAAACGACGAACCGTCGCGAATCGTCGAATACGGTCGCTCCTTCTTTCCGCTGCTCCTGATCGTCCTGCTTTTCCGTTCCTTCATTTTCGAGCCGTTCAAGATCCCGTCGGGATCGATGCAGCCCACGCTCCTGATCGGTGATTTCATCGTCGTCTCGAAATTTTCCTACGGCCTTCGGCTTCCGGTCCTCAATACGCGCATCCTGGAAACCGGGGATCCCGAGCGGGGCGACGTGTTCGTGTTCCGCTCGGTGGAGCAGAAAGGCGTCAACATGATCAAGCGCGTCGTCGGCCTGCCCGGCGACACCATCACCTACCGCGGCAAGGTGCTCTACATCAACGGCGATCCTGCGCCGCAGGAAATCGTGGGGCCGTGGATCGGCCAGGGTATCAATCGCAATCCGCCGGGTACCAACCCCCAGGTACGGCTCGAAGCGCTCGGCGAGATCGAGCACGATATTCTCGTCTATCCCGGCCGGGTGCCTTCTCCGGCGCGAAGCTGGGTGGTGCCGGAAGGGCACTACTTCGCGATGGGCGACAATCGAGATCGCTCGCACGACAGTCGAGCCTGGGGCTTCGTGCCCGAGGAGAACCTGGTCGGCGAGGCGGTCCGGATCTGGATGCACTGGGATTGCGCCGCGGGTTTTTGTATCGACTTTTCGCGAATCGGTGATAAGATTCAGTAACAAGTAGCTGAATTGGCTGTAGTCATGGGGCCGGCTGGCGACGTTTCACGCCGAGGTCGGGGATCGGGACGGAGGACTTCGGAGGAACCGGAATGAAAGCGAACCAGCGCGGACTCACGCTCATCGGTTTTCTGCTGGTGCTCGCACTGGCATTGTTCGTGGCGTATCTCGGCATGAAGATCGTGCCGATCTACCTGAATCACTATTCGGTCGTGACGTCGATGCAGAACCTCGCCGAAGAGCCGGGAATCGCAAGCATGTCCGAAGCACGCATCCGCGATCGCCTGTCGCGTAAATTCAGCACCAGCTACGTCAAGCACATCACCGCACGCGATATCGTGGTCGAACGAAGCACCGGTCTGAGCATCATCGCCGAGTACGAAGTGCGCGAGGACCTGATCGGCAACATGGACGCAGTGGTGACCTTCAGGCGTGTCCAGCCGCTCAATTGACGCGCAACGTCGACGCCTGGTCGAGGGCCTCGGCCGTTCGATCGACGATTCGGCGCTGCTGGATCAGGCGCTGACGCATCGCAGTTGCGGCACGCCGCACTACGAGCGACTGGAGTTTCTCGGCGATGCCGTTCTCAACATGGTCGTGGCCGAACTGCTTTACGCCGCGCGGCCCGAGGCCACGGAGGGCGATCTTTCGCGATTCCGTGCGCGCCTGGTGCGTGAGCCGACGCTGGCCGAAATCGCGCGTGACCTGCAGCTCGGCGAATTCATCCGGCTTGGCCCGGGCGAGTTGAAAAGTGGCGGTTTCCTGCGCGATTCGATTCTCGCCGATGTGCTCGAGGCGATCATCGGCGCGATCTATCTCGAGTCGGGCTTCTCCGCGGCGCACACCACGGTCGCCTCCCTGATGTCGCAACGCATCGAAGCGCTGCCAGAAGCCGATGCGCTGAAGGATGCCAAGACGCGTCTGCAGGAATGGCTGCAGGGTCGCGGATCGCCGCGGCCGCGCTATGAAGTCGTCGATGAGCGCGGCGCCGACCACGAGCGGCGATTCACGGTGGAGTGCCGTGTCGAGGGTCTGGAGGACGCAATCCGGGCGACGGCGGGGTCGCGGCGCAAGGCCGAGCAGCAGGCTGCGGGGCGTGCGCTGGAACATCTGGCCGAAGGACTGCAGCGATGAGCGGCGATCCGGCGTTCCGTTGCGGTACGGTGGCGCTGGTCGGCCGTCCCAACGCCGGCAAATCGACGTTGCTGAACCGTCTCGTGGGCGAGCGGGTCGCGATCGTGACGCGCAAGCCGCAAACGACCCGTCACCGGGTCACCGGCATCGTCAACCGGCCCGGCGGGCAACTGGTTCTGGTCGACACGCCGGGTCTGCATCGGCGCCGGGACCACGCGCTGAATCGTCACCTGAACCGGGTCGCCGCGGAGTCGCTGCGCGAAGTGGATATCGCCGTGCTGGTGATCGATGCTTCACGGATCGGGCCGGAGGACGAACTGGCGATGCGGGCGGTTTCCCGGGCCGGCGTGCCGTGCCTGCTCGCGTTCAACAAGATCGACAAGCTGTCGGACCGAGAATCGCTGCTGCCGCTGACCGAGCGCTGGGCCGATCGTCTCGACCCGCTGGAGGTGTGCTACGTCTCGGCGATCAGCGGAGACGGCGTCGAAGCGCTGGCCGATGCCATCCTGAGCCATCTGCCGGTGCAGCCGGCGCTGTTCGACGCAGACTCGTTCACGACCGAGTCGTCGCGCTTCCTGGCCGGCGAACTGATTCGCGAGCAGCTGCTGGAGAACCTGCACCAGGAGATTCCCTACGGTACCACGGTGCTGGTCGAGGATTTCGAAGAGGGAGCGGGCCGATTCCGGATCACCGCCCGAATCCTGGTCTCGGAAAAGCGGCACAAGGGGATGGTGATCGGGCGCGGGGCCGAAACGCTCAAGCGCATCGGTACCCGGAGCCGCAAGGCCATGGAAGACCTGTTCGGCGTTCGAGTGCACCTGGATCTCAGCGTGGGCGTCGACGCAGGCTGGATCGACCGGGAAGGGGACTTCGAGCGCCTGGGCTATCGGCGTTGAGCCGGATCGACGGCGAACCGGCCTTCGTTCTGCATCGTCGCGCCTGGCGCGAAACCAGCCTGATCGTCGACCTGCTGACCCGGTCCTGCGGTCGGGTTGCTGCCGTGGCGCGCGGCGCGCGCGCGCCCCGCTCTTCGTGGTTCGGCCTGGCCGAACCGTTCCGTTTGCTGCAGGTCTCGTGGACGCGGCGCGGCGACATGGCGACCCTGACCGATATCGACATCCTGCGCGCTGCCTCGCCGCTGACCGGAACCGCGTTGTGGTGCGGGTTTTACGTCAACGAGTTGATGCTGGCCCTGCTGCAGCGAGACGATCCGGATCCGGAACTGTTCGACGCCTACGCCGAGCTGTTGCCGCAATTGAGCGATGCCGGCCTCAGAGCGCCGGCGCTGCGTCGCTTCGAATGCCGGCTGCTGGATGCGCTGGGAGTGCTCCCGGACCTCAGCGAATGCTCCGGAAGCGCGGTACCGGTCCGGCCCGAGCTGCGCTATCGCCTCGACCCGGTGGTCGGCCCTGAACCGGCCGGCGCCGAGCCTTCGGCGTTCTCCGGCAGGGTCCTGCTGGCGCTGGCGCGCGGCGATGCGCTGGCCGGCGAGGATGCCGGAGAGGCGCGTCGACTCACGCGCAGGTTGATCGAGTACCATCTCGATGGACGCAGCCTGAAGACCCCTGTGATGTTCCGGGAGAACGTGTCATGAATGCGCCGTTGCTGGGTGTCAACATCGACCACGTCGCAACCCTGCGGCAGGCGCGCGGTACCGAGTATCCGTCGGTGATCGAGGCCGCGCGCGTGGCCGAGGATCACGGCGCCGATCTCATCACCGTGCACTTGCGCGAGGATCGGCGCCATATCCAGGATCGGGACGTGGCCGGCCTGATCGCGCAGTCCCGAACGCGCCTGAATCTGGAAATGGCGCTGACCCGGGAAATGCTGGAAATCGCCGTCCGGCACCGGCCTGCCGACGTCTGCCTGGTTCCGGAGCGGCGCGAGGAGCTGACCACCGAAGGCGGTCTGGACGTGGCCGCCGACATCGATCGCGTGCGCCGCTACTGCCGTGCGCTGGCCGATGCCGGTATTCGCGTTTCGCTGTTCGTCGACCCGGTCGTCGCGCAGATCGAGGCCGCGGCTTTGGCCGGTGCGCCGGTCATCGAGATTCACACCGGTGCCTATTGTGAAGCTCGCGACAAGGAGCAGGCCGCTGAGCTGGTCAAGCTCGAGCAGGCAATTGCCGCCGGTCGCAAGCTCGGTCTCGGAGTGAATGCCGGCCACGGTT
>CAYPZP010000073.1:0-14380 GCA_964415285.1 uncultured Halomonas sp.
TACGCCCACGACAACGGCGTGATCCACCGCGACATCAAGCCGGCCAACGTTCATTACGACCCGAGTACCAACCTCGTGAAGATGATGGACTTCGGCATCGCCGCGACCGAGGCGCGGTCGGCCCGGGATGAAGAAGACCCGGATTTCGCCGGCACGCTGACGCACATGGCGCCGGAACGTCTCGCCGGCAGCGCGGCCACGGTGCAGTCCGACCTGTATTCCCTCGGCGTGGTGCTGTATCAACTGCTATCGGGCCGGCTGCCCTACGACGCGGACGATGTATCGACGCTGGTCGAATCCATCGCCAACCACACGATCCGGCCGCTGGAGGCCACGCGCGCGGATACGCCGCGCGAACTGGTGGATCTGACCCGCCGGATGATGGCGTTCGAGGCCGAAGGCCGGCCAACCAGTGCCGCGCAGGTCGCCGACGAGCTCGAGGAGATTCGCGCCGGGATCCGCCGGGGGCTAGTCGAGTCGGTGCGACGAAAATCGGCCGTCTGGCGCTGGCCGCTGCTGACCGGCCTGGGGGTTTCACTGATCCTGATGCTGGGTATGGGCGAGCTCTACACGTCACAGAAACAGGCCATGACCCAGACCACGTTCGGTTTCGGCGACGCGCTGGCCAGCCTGGTGGCACAGGAAACCGCCGAGGCGCTGATCCTAGACGACACCACCGCGCTTTCGGTCCTGGTTTCGGATTTCGCGGCCAATCCGGAAATCCGGTACCTGCACATCACCGATCCGTCCGGCACGGTTCAGGCCAGCACCAATCCCTATCTGCGCGGCGAGAACGCACCGCCGGCCTCCGGCGAGACGATCCAGCGAGATTCGGGCAGCGTGAATCTGCGCCGCTCCGAACAGGGCGTGCTGGAGTTCAGCGTTCCGATCCGTTTCCAGGCGCGCCGCGTCGGCGAGGTCCGGCTGGGACTGGACGGCAGCGGCCTGGATGCGGCGGCGGCCTCGACGCTGTGGATGCTGTTCGTGATCTTCTCCGCGGCGCTGCTGGCGCTGGCGGCCGGCCTGGCGTGGATGACCAGGCGGCAGCAGCGCGGCCTGAATCGGCTCGCCTGGGGTATCAAGCGCCTTCGGCGGGGTCAGTACGAATTTCGCCTCGAAACCGAGCGACGGGATGAATTCCTCGGTACCTACAGCCAGTTCAACCGGCTTGCGCTGGCCCTTGATGAGGCCCGCCGAAGCGGTGTCGGCGACGCGCGCGGCAAGCCTTCGCGTCCGATTCCGGACGATGTCCGCGTCGACGAAACACTGGACCTGGCCGAGACGCCGCCTTCCGATCGCGACGCCGGGCCCGAGTTGCAGCCGGATTCGACGGATACCTCCGACGGCGGCCCGGCCAAGGTGACCAGGCTCCGGCGCTCCTGAGCCGGGCTCAGGGGCGCTCCAGGCGCTCGCGCAACTGACGCGCCCGGTCCAGGTATACCCGCGCCGGCTCGAAGTCCGGCACCGCCTCCAGCAGCGTCTCCCAATGCCGGATTGCCCGGTCAACATCGCGGTCGCGCCATGCGACCAGCGCTTCGTTGTGCAACTGGTCGAGCAGTGCCTCACGCAGCTCGCCGATCAGTGACGCAGCCCCGGCCCCCGTTGCGGCGTTTTCGGCCTTCTGCGCCAATCGGAAGGCCTCGACCAGGTCGCCTGACTCGCGGGCCCGGCGTGCCTGGGCCAGCCAGGACGCTTTACGCACCGCGTCGAGCTTCCGTGTGAGCAGCGCGCGACCGGGATGCTCGGGCCGCAGCGCTGCGAGCACCCGCGACAGCGATTCCAGCGCCTCGTCGAAGCCAGCGCGGCGCTGCAGGTCTTCGGCCCTGGCCAGCGTCAGTTCGGTCAGCGAATTCTCAAGCGATGGGCTGACCGCGCCTGATTCGACCTCGAGAACAAGCATCTGCCAGGCTTCATCCGGTCGGCCGCTTCGCGCCAGGTAGCCTGCGACGGTGTCGATATCCTGGCTGCGCGAGGCCGCCTCCTGCGCCGGCGCCGCGGCGGCTTCAGTTGCCGCCGGCGCCGCTTCTACGTGCGCCGGCACGCGAATCGATTCGCCCGCGCCGACCAGCCGTGGTTCGGGAATCGCGTTGAGTCGCGCCAGCGCATAGAACATCAGCGGATCGCCGAGCACGCGCTGGGCAATCTCCGAGAGCGTCTCGCCGGCACGCACGGTCCGGATTTCGTAGGGACCCGGGATCAGTTCTTCGACCGGTTCCTTGATCTGGCGCCGAAGCCGGGACGCGGTCGATGCCGACCCGGAACCCCCTGAATCCAGCGCCTCCAGCACACGCAGCGCCTCGCCTTCCCGACCCCGTTGCAGCAGGTCGATGGCCGAGGCGAGACTGATCTCCGGCGGCGACGGGAGGGTCGAAGCGATGGGTGTCGGCTCGGACGCGACGGGCTCGGCCTGCCGCGCCGGTTCCGTGACGGTCTGGCAGGCCGAGAGCACGCCAACCAGCGAGATCGCCGTGACCAGCCGAAGGGCGAGCGACCTCGCGCGCCCCCTGATCGGCCGCGATGAGCCGCTCTTGTCGCCGAAATTAACACGCCGGTTGCTCACGCCCCGAGTCTATTACGGAAGGCGTCAAAAGAGGTGGACGCGGCGCCCTGCCCGGTGCGCTCCGGATCGCCGATCCAGATCATCGTCGCCAGCCGTGCGGTACTGCGATCGCGGCGATGGCTGGGCAGGCGGCGATCGTCTGCGGTGCAGATCCCGCAATCCTCGATCGAGGCCACGCCTGCGGCAAAAAGCTGTCGGCAAGCGATCGCTGCGAGATCGGCATACCAGTGGCCCGGCCGTCCGGCGGAAAAAGCCGAATCGAATTCCGCCAGCGCCCGGCGGACGTCGCGCCCGACCTCGTAGCGCGGCGCGCGAATGCACGGGCCGATCCATGCCAGAAGCCGGCCGGGCTCGACCGGCAGCGCGCGTATTGCCGCGCCGATGACGCCGGCGGCCAGTCCGCGCCAGCCTGCGTGCACGGCCGCGACGCAGGCCCCGTCGCGATCGGCCAGGAGAAGCGGCACGCAGTCGGCGGTTCGAATCGCGGCGACCGGGCCCGGGGCGCCGGTCCAGGCGGCGTCGGCCTCGATACCGGGATGCCAGTCGGCCAGGTCGACGACGCGTTTGCCGTGAACCTGCTGCAGCCAGCGAGGCGCCTGCGCCGGGTCGCCCGGCGCGAGCGTGCACAGGCCCCGCACCGGCGGTTCGAACGGCGCCTCGACGATAAACTCAGGCATCTTCGGCCGCTACCGGGTCCGGCGCAAGGATCGAGATGAGGCGCGACAGGTCCTCCGGGATGGGGGCTTCGGCGCGGACCGGCGCGCCGGAAACGGGATGCTCGAACTCGAGTTGCCAGGCATGCAGCGCCTGACGTGGAAATTTCCGCCAGGCCTCGCGTTGCGCTTCGGTCAGGCCGGCCGGGCTGCCGCGCCGGCCGTACATCGGGTCGCCGATCAGCGGATAGTGGATCTGCTGCATGTGCACCCGGATCTGGTGCGTTCGTCCGGTCTCCAGGTTCACGGACAACAGCGTTGCGCCGGCCAGGCGCTGCTGGATTCGGTAGTGGGTGCGTGCCGGGCGGCCGTCGGCCCGCACCACCTGGCGCCGGCGATCCACCGGATGGCGCCCGAGCGGCGCGTCGACGCTGCCGCCGGCGATCATTTCGCCCCAGACCGCGGCGAGATAGCGCCGCTTGACCGCGCGCTGCTTCAGCGCCTCGACCAGTCGACGATGCGCGATCGGCGTCCGGGCCACGACCAGGCAGCCCGAGGTGTCCTTGTCGAGACGATGGACCAGGCCGGCCCGCGGCAGTGCGGCCAGGTCGGGATCGTGATGCAGCAAGCCGTTGACCAGCGTGCCCACCGTGTTCCCCGAACCGGGATGCACCACCAGACCGGCCGGCTTGTCGATGACGAGCACATCGTCGTCCTGGTACACCACCGACAGTTTCATGGGCTCTGCTTCCGGGCTGTCCGGGCGATCTTCCAGTCGGGCGCGCAGCACCAGTTGCTGACCCTCGCGCAGCCTGAGCTTGGGTTTCGCCGTCGACTCGTCGACCTTCAATGCGCCGGCGCGGATCCACTCCGTCAGGCGGCTGCGGGAAAACTCGGGCCAGGCGGACGCGGCGACCTGGTCCAGTCGCCGGCCGCTGTCGGCTTCGGAAACCACATGATCGAGACGGATATCGCGGTCGGTCACGGCGAGGGGGTTCTCCTGGATTGAATGCAGCTTTAACCGTTCAGCGTTTATCATGACGGCTGTTTTCGGGAAGATTGTAATTCCATGCGACGATTTTCGATCCTGGTCGTGCTGCTGACAGCGTTTCTCGCCGGCTGCGGCGGCAACGACGAGCGCGAAGAAGAGATCTCGGCCGAGAAGCTCTACGAGGCTGCCAGCCGGGCCATGAACAGTCAGAACTATCCCCAGGCGATTCGTCTGTATCGGGACCTCACCATCCGGTATCCGTTCGGGCGGCACGCCGAACAGGCGCTGCTGGACATGGCCTATGCGCAGTTCAAGGCCGGCGAAGCCGAACCGGCCGTCGAGTCGCTCAACCGCTTCCTGCGCACCTACCCGACCCATCCCAACGTCGATTACGCCTGGTATCTCAAGGGCCTGATCAACTATGAAGAGACCATGGGGTTCCTGCGCCGGCTGATGCCGGACCGGGCCGCGGACCGGGATCAGCAATCGGCGCATCAGGCATTCCGGGACTTCCAGGAGTTGATCCGGCGACACCCCGACAGCCGTTACGTCGCCGATGCACGCCAGCGCATGGTGTTCCTGCGAAACCTGATGGCCAAGTACGAGGTCGAGATCGGCACCTATTATGCGCGCCGAAAGGCCTGGGTTGCGGCACTCAACCGGGCACGCTACGTCATCGAGACCTACCCGCGCACGCCGGCGACGATCGACGCGCTCAAACTGATGGCACGTTGCTACGAAAACCTCGACATGCCCGAAGTTGCCGCCGACACCCGGCGCGTGCTTGAGCACAACTACGCCGACTTCCTGGACGACGACAAGCGCGAGGGGCTGCTGAGCCGGCTGTGGCCGTTTGACTGAACCTTCCGGCGCTTCCCCGTCCGCGGCACCCCGCGCGGTCGTGCTGGTCTCCGGCGGTCTCGACTCGGCAACGGCGCTTGCGATCGCCCGCGATCTCGGCTTCGACTGTCATACGCTCGCGGTCGACTACGGCCAGCGTCACCGCGCCGAACTGAAGGCGGCCGAGCGTGTGTCGTCGTTGCTCGGGGCCCGGGAGCATCGAGTCGTCGGGATCGACCTGCGCAGCATCGGCGGTTCGGCATTGACCGACGAGATCGGCGTGCCCGAGTCGCCCGCCGAGGGCATTCCCGTCACCTACGTGCCGGCCCGGAACACCGTCATGCTCGGCGTGGCGCTGGGATATGCCGAGACGCTGGAAGCCGAGCACATCTTCATCGGCGTCAACGCCGTCGATTACTCCGGATACCCCGATTGCCGACCGCAGTTCATCGCTGCGTTCGAGGACCTCGCCGCGGTGGCCACGAAGCAAGGCGTGGAAGGGCGGCGCATGCGAATCGAGACCCCGCTGATCCACCTGACCAAGGCCGAGATCATCGCCTGGGGGTCCGAACTCGGCGTCGATTATTCGCAGACCGTGTCGTGCTACCAGGCCGACGATCAGGGCCGGGCCTGCGGCCGCTGCGATTCGTGTCGAATCCGGCGCGCCGGATTCGAAGACGCCGGCGTTCCCGACCCGACACCCTACCGCTAGTCGCGGGGCACGCCCGCCGAACGGGCGCTTCGTATCAGACGATGACCGTGATCGGGCTGTGCGCGTGGCGCACGACCTTCTCGCTGACGCTGCCCAGCAACATGCTCTGGATCCGCGACAGCCCGCGCCGTCCGAGCACCACCAACAGGTCGTGATCGTCCTCGGTGCAGCGGATGATCTCCTCGGCGGGATCACCGATCGAAGTCTCGTCCTCGAGCGCCACCGGGGCCTCGCCGATCTCTTCGTGCAGTCTGTCGAACACCCGCTGCGCGGCCGCCTGGGCCGCGTTCTCGATATCGTCGCGGCTCATGCCCGCCATGCCGATGATCTCGACCGACGAGACCGGGAACACGTAGAACAGACGAATCCGGGCACCGAGTGCCTGCGCCAGGTCGATTGCGTAACGCACCGCCCTGAGCGAATTGTCCGATCCGTCGACCGGGACCAGGATTTCCTTGGCAACTGACATGGGCTTCTCCCGTCTCTGTACGGTTGGCTCCGGGGCTGCCTCCAGTCCATTGCGGCAGATCCGGAAATGCGGGGGATACCGCTTGCGAGTCCATGATAAGACTTTGCGATCGGACGGAGCCTGATCCTGGTCAATTCGGCGGGTATTTGGCCGCGATAGCACCGGCAGTCCGGGGCAGCGGCTGTGTCGGGTTTCCGGGATGGGGATTCACGGGGATTCGGGCTGCCAATTGAACAGGATGGAGCCCAGGGTGCTCCGCGTGCTACGGAGACTGCGCGGAAGAAGACGCCCTTCGCTCGCGCGGTTTGGTCTGAACCACGGCACATCGGCGCGGCCCCGGCTTCGCCGCGGATTCACCAGCTCCTCTGGATCCGGCAGCCAGAATCAGCCAGGTCTCGGACCGAGTACAAGACGCTGATGCCGCTTCCGGAAGCCGCACCGGCGACCGCTGCCTGTCCAGCGTTTTCGGTTACTTTTGGGGGCGCTGCCAAAAGTCACTCGCCCGAACGCGCGAAGCGCGGGGCGAAATCCGAAGTTGACCTGGATTTTGCTGAAGGGTCCTCTGATCGACTGAACAAAGCAACGAGTGCACACTCGGATCAACCCGATCCCTGGTGCGACCCAGGAAAAAAATCGGGTCAATCTTCGAGCAACGCCCGGAGACCGTCCTCGCCGAGCACTTCGACGCCCAAGTCCCGCGCCTTTTCGAGCTTTGAGCCCGGCTCTTTGCCGGCAATCACTGCGGTGGTGTTCTTCGACACGCTGCCGGTCACGCGCGCACCGAGTGCCTCCAGGCGCTTCTTGGCTTCCGAGCGCGTCATCGCGTCGAGCGATCCGGTCAGCACATAGGTATTGCCGCTCAGGAGCTGCTCGGCGGGTTCCGGCTCGCTTTCCACCTGCCACTCGACGCCGCGGTCGAGCAGTCGCTGAACGACATCGCGGTTGCGCGGTTCGCTGAAGAACTCGTGGATGTGGCGCGCCATGACCGGCCCGACATCGCGCACGCTTTCGAGTTCTTCGGGCTCGGCCTGCATCAGGCGATCCAGATCGCGGAAATGCCGCGCCAGCGCCCGTGCGCTGACCTCGCCGACCTCGCGAATCCCGAGCGCGAACAGCAGCCGCGCCAGCGATACGCGGCGACTCCGGGCCAGCGCGTCGACCAGGTTGCGGGCGGATTTCTCGGCCATCCGGTCGAGATCGGCGAGTTGTTCGACGTCGAGTCGATAGAGATCGGCCGGGTCGTCGACCAGTTCGCGTTCGACGAGCTGGTCGATGACCTTGGTGCCCAGGCCCTCGATATCCATCGCGCCGCGCGAGGCGAAGTGCTCCAGCGCGCGCTTGCGCTGTGCTGCGCACACGAGACCGCCCGAACAGCGGGCGTCGGCTTCGCCCTCGACCTGCTCGATATGCGACCCGCAGACCGGACACTGTTGCGGCAATTGCCACTCCGGCAGCTCGCCTTCGCGCTTATCGGGAATCGACCGGACGACCTCGGGAATCACGTCCCCGGCGCGGCGCACGATGACCCAGTCCCCGGGCCGGACGTCCTTGCGGCGGATCTCGTCGAGGTTGTGCAGCGTGGCGTTGGTCACGGTCACGCCGCCGACGAAGACCGGTTCCAGGCGCGCGACCGGGGTCAGCTTTCCGGTCCGACCGACCTGGACGTCGATGCGCTCCAGACGCGTCATTTCCTCCTCGGCCGGAAACTTGTGTGCCAGCGCCCAGCGAGGCGAACGGCTGACGAAGCCCAGTTCCTGCTGCTGATCGATGTCGTCGACCTTGTAGACGACGCCGTCGATGTCGAAATCGAGTTCGGCCCGGCGCTCCTGCACCTCGTGGTGGTAGGCCAGCAGCGCGTCCAGACCGGCCCGGCGCCCGGCCAGTTCGCTGACCGGAAAACCGAGTTCGGCCAGGCGCTCGAGAATCCCGCGCTGCGACTCGGCCAGGTCGGGCTCGGCAATCGCCGAGTAGGCGAAAAAGCGCAGCGGACGGTCGGCGGTGGTTGATGGATCGAGCTGGCGCAGACTGCCGGCTGCGGCATTGCGTGGGTTGACGAAGGTCTTGGCACCGTCGGCCTCGAGGCGCTCGTTGAGCGATTTGAATCCGCTGCGCGTCATGTAGATCTCGCCGCGCACCTCGAGTCGATCCGGCGCCGAGAGATCGCGCAGCTTGAGCGGTATGGCGCGGATGGTGCGCACGTTGCCGGTCACGTCCTCGCCGGAACGCCCGTCGCCGCGCGTCGCCGCGCGCGCCAGCCGCCCCGATTCGTATCGCAGGCTGATCGCCAGGCCGTCGAGCTTGGGTTCGACGGCGTAGACCACTTCGTCCCGGTCCAGCGTTTCGCGCACGCGCCGATCGAATTCGGCGACCTCTTCATCGTCGAAAGCGTTGGCCAGCGACAACATCGCAACCGCGTGCTCCACGGTCTCGAAGCCTTCGGCCGGCCGGTCGCCGACGCGATGGGTGGGCGAATCGGGGTCGTCCAGGTCCGGGTGTTCGCGCTCCAGCGCATCGAGTTCGCGCATCAGGCGGTCGTATTCGGCGTCGGGCACGCTGGGGTCGGCGAGTACGTAGTAGCGGTAGTTGTGCTCGGCTATGGTCTCGCGCAGTTCGCGTACGCGGGCCTCGGCATCCCGGCGGCTGGAGTCGTTCATGGTCTGGTTCCGCGGTTGGGCGGCCTACTCCGTCGACCGGTCCGTCGAATCGACGAGGCCGGCGCGCCGGTCGAACTCGCGCATCTGCTCCCGGATCTGGGCGACTCGCTGGCGCGTCAACAGGCACTGGGCATCGTCCATCAGGTCGGCATCGAGGATTTCGGACAGCCTTCGCCCGGTTGCCAGCATGGCGTCCCAAGCGTCGAGCGCACTGACCGGGCCCGGCAAGGTCAGGAACAGCGTGACGCCGGGAGTTTCGAACAGGTTCCAGCCGGACGGATCGAAACTGCCCGGGCGCGTGATGTTGGCCATGCTGAATACCGCTCGGGCCGCGCCGCGGTGGCGTCGATGGAAGATCTTCATCTCGCCGAAGCGCAAGCCGGCCTTGATTGCCGCGTCGAGCAGGCTCAGGCCGCTGATCTGCCGGTCGCCACGAGCCCGAATGTAGAGCGTGACGATGGCCGGCGAAGTCGCGTCCGCAGGCGAGCGATCCGGACTTCCGGACGCCACCGCCGTCGAATCGGAATCGCGCCAGTCGCTTTCCGGCGGCACCTGCGGTTCCCGATCGGCCTTGCGGCGGAAGGAGTCGGGCGCATCGGCCCGGGACGGGTCCGGATCCTCGGTGCCCAGATCCGGCAGGCTGGCCTGCCGCGGCCCGGCATCGGACGGCCGGTCGTCGTCATCGTCCGCCGGCAGCTCCGGCTCGAGCCGCGGCTCGCGGCGACGGCGTTCGTCGCGGCGCGACGCACCGGGACGACGCGACGAACCCTCGGGCCGGTGCAGCAGCCAGATCAGGCCCAGGATGACCAGGCCGATCACGATCAGGATCAGGCGCAGATTGTCCATTTCAATGCCAGCCCGTGCGTTGCAGGGATTGTCGGAGACGATGCCATCATGAAGCGGCCATCGCAACGGCCTTGTCCAGGTCGACCGAAACCAACCGCGAAATGCCGGGCTCGCGCATCGTTACGCCGAGCATCTGGTGGGCAACCTCCATGGTGACCTTGTTGTGCGTCACGAACAGGAACTGGACCTTGTCCGACATCTCCCGGACCAGTTCGGAAAAGCGTCCGACGTTGGCATCGTCCAGCGGCGCATCGACCTCGTCGAGCAGGCAGAACGGTGCCGGATTCAGGTTGAAGATCGAAAACACGAAGGCGACCGCGGTCAGCGCCTTCTCGCCACCGGAAAGCAGGTGGATGCGGCTGATGCGTTTTCCCGGCGGGCGCGCAAGGATCGCCGTCCCGGCGGTCAGCCAGTCGTCTCCGACCATTTCCAGATGCGCATGACCGCCGCCGAACAGCTGCGGAAACAGCGTCTCGAGATTCTGATTGACGCGCTCGAAGGTGTCGCGAAACCGGGTCCGGGTGGTCCGGTCGATGCGGTCGATGGC
This sequence comes from uncultured Halomonas sp., assembly GCA_964415285.1. Taxonomy (GTDB): domain Bacteria; phylum Pseudomonadota; class Gammaproteobacteria; order Xanthomonadales; family Wenzhouxiangellaceae. The sequence goes on from CAYPZP010000073.1 coordinate 10,273, forward strand.
CTTTTCCAGCGTGTCCAGCGCTTCGACCAGGTCGCCGTGCTGGCGATCGAGGTATTCCTTGCGCTCGGATTCCTGTTCGTATTCCTGTACCGCGGCCAGGTTGACCGGTTCCAGTCGCCGGATCTTCTCCTCGAGCTGGGTCAACTCTTCGACCCGGGCCTGCGCTTCGGCGTCGTCCGGCAGCTCCCGGGCCAATTCTTCGAGGTCGCCCTCCAGCTCGGCCACGCGCGTGGCGTAGCGCTCGACCTCGATTTCCAGCTCGCGCACCCGGATGCGGCTCTCGGACTGCTGCTGGCGAACGCCCTCGGCCTCGGCGGCGGCTTCCTGACGCTGGCGATCGCTCTCGCGCCACTGCCGCTCCAGGTCCTCGAGCACGCCGCGCGACTCCTTCAGACGTTCCTCGATCGCCAGCCTGCGGGTCAGCAGCTTGTCGCGCTCGGCCTGTTGCTCGCGCACTGGCTGATCGCCTTGCGCCAGCGCCTCGGATAGCTCGACGTAACGACCCTGCAGCTGACCGATCTGCGTGTCCATGCGCTCGATCGCCTGCTTCAGCGAATCGAGGCTCGCGCGCGACGACTCCATCTTGAGCGCCAGCCCCTCGCGAGCCTCGCGGCTGGTTCGATACGCGCTTCGGCACTCTTCGCGCTGCGCCCGCAAGCGGCTACGCTGATCCAGCAGCTCACGTTCCGAGGTATCGCTGCGTTCGAGTTCGGCCAGCGCGTCCTGCATGCCGCGGCGCGCCTCGGCCAGGGCGTCGCGGTCACCGTGCTGGCGCTGCTCCAGTTCCCGGCGTTCCTGTTCGACGGCTGCGCGGCGCTTCTCCAGCGCCTCGAACCGGCTCTTCTGCCCGGCCTGGATGCCGGAGAGCTCGGATAACCGCGCCTGGCCGGTGTCGATCTGCCGTCGCATCGATTCGAGCGAGTCATTGCGCTCGGCCAGCGTTGCGTTGGCCTGCTCCAGCGCCCGTTCCCGCTCGGCGGTCTCGGCATCCAGCCGCCGGATGTCGCGTTCCAGCTCGCGGATCTGCTGCTGGCGGGCCAGCCGACTATCCGATTCCTCGGCGACCGCCGTCTGCCGCCAGAGCCAGCCGCGCCCGAGCCAGACGCCGTCGGCAGTGATCGCGGACTGGTGCGGCTCGAGCCGCTCGGCGAGTTCGCGTGCCTCCGACTCCCGGGTGCAGCAGATCACGGTGTTGAGAAAGGCGCGTGCCGCGCCGGCGCCCGAAACCTGCTCGCCCAGCGTGCCGGGCTCGCCAGCCGGTTCCGCGGCTTCGATCAGGCCCAGTCCACCGCCCTCCGGCAGCGTGTCCGGGAGGCCGCCTTCGAGCATCCGCGCAGCCAGCCATTGATCGAGTACGGTCTCCACCGCGGCGCGCCAGGCCGGTGTGACCTGCAGCGATTCGAGCAGCGTCGGGCGATCCGCGATGCCCTGCTGTCCCAGCCACGCCTCGGCGCCGGAATCATCCGCCGGCGGCGCGTTGAGCACGTGCAGCGACTCCAGCCGACCGGCCAGTTCGCGGCGCTGGTTGCGGCGCTCGTCGAGCTCCCCGCGCAGGCGCTCGATCTGTTCGCGTGCGGCGTCCAGCGACTTCTTGCCCTGGTTGAAACGCTCGCGCCCTGCGGCGACTTCTGCGCCGAGTTTCTCGATTTCCGATTCGGTGTCGCGCCGTTCCGCGTCGAGCCGCTGCCGGGCGTCGCCGTCGTCCTGCTCGAGTTGCTCAAGACGCTGCGCACCCTGGTGCATGCGTTCGTCGAGGTGCTCGATGCGTACCTTGAGCAGCTCCACGTGCTGGCGCGCCTCGGCGCCGGAGGCCTGCATGGCCTGCAGCCGCTCCTGGTGCTCGCCCAGCTCGTTCTCTGCCTTCTCCAGATGTTGCTGCGCCTGTTCCTCGTCGTTGCGGGCCTGTTTCAGGGCCGGCTCGAGCTCCCCGATCCGGCCGGTCACCTGGTCGACCTGGGCGCGATCGAGCACCAGGTGCTGCTGGAGTTCGTTGATCTGGCTTTCGACTTCGGCATACTCGTCGCGCTGGCGCTTGATCAGGTCCTGATGATGCTCGATCGACTGTTCCAGCCGCGCGATCTCACCGGCGACTTCGTAGAGCTCGGCCTGGACCGAGGAGGTCCGCTCGGACGCCTTGTGCTGCTGTTCTCGCAGCGATTCCAGCGTCCGTTCGGCCTCGCGCTGGTGCGCCACGGCCTGCTCGATCCGGGTTTCGGTCTGCCTGAGGTCGGCGCGCTGGGATTCCAGCCGCACCCGGGTCTGGCGCCAGCGCAGCGCGTTCAGGCGCGCCTCTTCTTCGCGGTAGCGGGTCTTGAGCTTGCGATAACGCTCGGCCGCGCTGGCCTGGCGTTTGAGCTTGCCCAGCTGTTTGGTCACTTCCTCGCGCAGGTCGGCGAGCCGTTCGAGGTTCTCGCGGGTATGGCGGATCCGGTTCTCGGTCTCGCGCCTGCGCTCCTTGTACAGCGAAACGCCCGCGGCTTCTTCGAGAAAGCCGCGCAACTCCTCGGGTCGCGCCTCGACGATCTGGGAGATCATGCCCTGCTCGATGATCGCGTAGCTGCGCGGCCCGAGACCGGTGCCGAGGAACAGGTCGGTAATGTCCTTGCGGCGGCAGCGGCTGCCGTTGAGGAAGTAGGCCGACTGACCTTCGCGGCTGACCTGCCGTCGAACCGAAATCTCGTTGTAGCTCGAGTACTCGCCGCCGGCGCGTCCGTCGCTGTTGTCGAAGGTCAACTCAACGGTCGCGGTGGTCACCGGCTTTCGCACCGACGAGCCGGAGAAGATCACGTCGCTCATCGATTCGCCGCGAAGCTGCCGTGCCGAGCTTTCGCCCATGACCCAGCGCACCGCGTCGATGATGTTGGACTTGCCACAACCGTTGGGGCCGACCACGCCCATGAGGTTGGATGGCAACTTGATCGTGGTCGGCTCGACGAAGGACTTGAACCCCGCCAGCTTGATCGCAGTCAGTCGCATGAAACGATTCTTGGCTCCGCATCGTGGATGTCGCCGTCCGCCATCACGGACATCCGGTTATTGTATGGTTCATCGCTGGTTCGCATCGGACTCCATGCTCAGGCGCACGCCCCGTGTCGCGCCGCCGGGACGATGTCGACTCACCGAGCATCCCAATCAGCAGTTTTCGACAGGAATCGCGATATGTCCAGCCAGCCCAGCCGTGATCTGGAAGTGTTTCCCAACCCGCAACCGGAGCGAGACTTTACCATCCATATCCGGGTTCCGGAATTTACCTGCCTGTGCCCGAAGACCGGTCAGCCGGATTTCGGCGAACTCCGGATCGCCTACGTGCCCGACCGCCTGTGTGTGGAACTCAAGTCGCTCAAGCTCTATGCATGGTCTTTCCGCGAGCAGGGCGCATTCCACGAGGCGGTCACCAACGAGATTCTCGGCGACCTGGTCGCGGCCACAGCGCCGCGTTTCATGCGCCTGACGGCGGAATTCAACGTGCGCGGCGGCATCTACACCACCGTCGTGGCCGAACACCGCGCCGAAAGCTGGACGCCGCCGACGCCGGTCACGCTGCCCTGAGACCGGTCATTCGCCGTCGACTTCGGCGCTCGCCTCCTCGTCGACCGGAGCATCGTTCAGCGGCAGTCTGGGGATGATCTCGGAGGCTTCGAAGGTTCGCTGGATCATCGCCTCGGTCTTCTCGCGCAGCAACGTCCGGCGAATGCCGTCGCGCACCTCGTCGAGCCCCGGCGGTTCGAAGGTCTCGGTCTCGGCCACGCGGACCACGACCCAGAGGTCTTCATACGGCAGAAGCGAATCGACCACTTCACCGGCCTCCGTGCCGGTCAGGGCCGAAGCGAAATCCGCCGGCACCTGCGTCGAATCGATCCACTCGGTACGCCGCGCGAGTCGTCCCTGTTCGGTGGCCCGCTCGATGGCCTGCTCGAAGGTGCGCTCGCCGGCGCGCAGGGCTTCGAGCTCGGCCAGCGCCGGCGCCTGCTGGGCGAACTCGATGGTTTCGAGCTTGAAACGGCGGTCGGCGGTGCGCTGGACCTGGGACCGGTAGATCGAGCGAATCTCGTCGTCGCTGACCGGATTCTCGAGCTGGAATTTCTGCAGGTAGCGAACGTACTGCGTC
>CAYPZP010000074.1:0-6070 GCA_964415285.1 uncultured Halomonas sp.
ACCGGATTGGGCGTTGCGTTGGATTCGGCCATTCGCCGGCGGGGCCGGCTCCTACCCCTGGATTTCGCGATGGCGGTTTTGATTTCCGCTGTAGGAGCCTGCCTGCAGGCGAATCGAATTGGGCGTTGCGTTGGATTCGGCCATTCGCCGGCGGGGCCGGCTCCTACACCTGATTCTCGCGACGGCGGTTTTGATGTCCGCTGTAGGAGCCTGCCTGCAGGCGAACCGGATTGGGCGTTGCGTTGGATTCGGCCATTCGCCGGCGAGACCGGCTCCTACCCCTGGGATTTCGCGACGGCGGTTTTGATTTCCGCTGTAGGAGCCTGCCTGCAGGCGAATCGGATTGGGCGTGGCGCACGATTCGGGACCAGCAGGCCCGGTTGCGCGGGAAATGGCACCAAAACGTCGCAAAAAACGCTTATGTGGGTAGGGTGTGTCGTTTCGACGGTAGCGGCGCCCGGGTCCGGCTTCGGGTCGAGCTGCCGCGACTGGAGCTTGCCTGGCGAGCGAACCTTGCCGGCGCGGTGCGTGTCGCAGGAAGGACCGGTCAGGCCGGCGTGACGCGGCCGTTCCGGGGCCGACCGGGGCTTGCCAGCGCGACGGTCGGGCATTGGCTTGCCCATTCGGCGTCGCAAATCCGTAATATGGGGAAACGGGTGCCCCGCCTGACGCCCGGTGCGCACCAACACGAGAAGGCAAGGAATGGCGGCACGATTTCACGAACTGAGCGATACCGGCCGGGTGCGCAAGAGCAACCAGGACCGGATTCTCGTTGATGAGGATCTGGGACTGTGGGTTGTCGCCGACGGCATGGGCGGGCACGCCGGCGGTGCCGAGGCGAGCCGCCTGGCCTGCGAAGCGGTCGGCGAGTCGGTGGCCCACGGCATGCCGCTCAACGATGCGTTCGAGGTCGCGCATTCGCGGGTTCGCTCGCACCAGGAAGAGCAGCCGGCGCTCAGCGACATGGGCACCACCCTGGTCGCGGTGCGTGAGCACGGCGAAGAATTCGAGCTGGCCTGGGTCGGCGACAGCCGGGCCTATCGCTACAACCGCAACGACGCAATGCTGGAGTGCCTGACGCGCGATCAGAACGTCGCGGGTCGGCTATTGCACTCCGGGCGGATCACCGAGGCGCAGGCGCGCGCGCATCCCCAGCGGCATGTCCTGACCGACTGCATCGGTCAGCGCGCCGGGTTGCCGACGATCGAGTCGTTCCGGATCGGCTGGCGCAGCGGCGACCGGCTGCTGTTGTGCACCGACGGCCTCAGCGGCGAAGTCTCCGACGACGAGATTTCGAAGTGGCTGGGCGAGATTGTCTCGCCCAGGGCCGCGGCCGAGCAGCTCGCGCACCAGGCGCTGGAGGCCGGCGGCCACGACAACCTGTCTCTGGTGGTGCTGGACGCGCCGTAGCGGCCGGCTTGTCAGGCTCCGCGCTTCGTGGCAGGCTTCGGCCATGATCGACGTCCGCACCGCTGAATACCGCCGCGCCTACCGCGCCGAGCACGTTCCCGAGCGCTACTCGGGTCCGCTGCACTTTGCCTTGATTCTCGGTTTCGTCGCTGCCGTGATCGTTGTCGGTGTGCTGCGGCTCGATGCGGTGACCGCGCTGGAGTGGCTCACGGTACCGCTGACGTTTCTCTACGCCAACCTGTCGGAATATCTCGGCCACCGATTCGTGATGCATCGCCGTCGGCCCGGGCTGGGCGTGATCTTCGAGCGCCACACGCTGCAGCACCACCGGTTCTTCACCCACGAGGCGATGCGTTTCGATTCCACCGACGACTGGCGTGCGGTGTTGTTCCCGCCGATGCTGATGGTGTTCTTCGCCAGCGCGTTCGCGCTGCCCGCGGGTCTGCTGCTGGCGTGGCTGTTCTCGGCCAACGTGGCGTGGCTGTTCGTGATCACGGCGCTGGCCTACTACGGCAGCTACGAGATTCTGCACTTCGCCTATCACCACGACGACGACTCGTGGATTCTGGGCTTGCCGGGCGTGCGCCGGATGCGCCGGCTGCATCTAACGCATCACGATCCGTCGGTCATGCAGCACGGCAACTTCAACATCACCTGGCCGATCTGCGACTGGTTGTTCGGCACCCGGGTTTCCGGCGATCCGGCGGCGTCGGAGCGGGCCGGGCAGGCATCCTGAGTTCGGCGCGCTCCGGCTGCAGCTTTCCTCACCCGGCGGCCGCGCAGCGCTCAGCCGCGAGCGGGGTCCCGTAGCGCGGTTCGGTCGTGTTCGATGCCCAGCTTGCGCATCGAGCGCTGCAGCCGGCCGAGCATCGGTCCGGCGTCGAAAGCGCCGCCTTCGATGATCCGGGCGCGATCGAAATCCAGCAGCCAGGGCGCGCGAGTCTCGTCGACGACAATGTTGGTCGCATTGATGTCCGGGTGACGCAACCCGGCATCGGCGAAGTGCTGCAGCATGCGGCCGATGCGCTGCCAGTCCGTGCTCTCGAGCTGCGCCGCGAGGTCGGGCAGCGGTCGCGCGCCGGGGATCCGGCGAGTCAGCAGGGCGGCGCGGTAGAAGGCGCCGCGACGCTCGAACGCGGCGGCCAGCGGCTCCGGCACCGGCAGTCCGGCGCGATGCAGCGCGCGCGTCACCCGCCATTCGGCGAAAGGCCGCGTGGTCGCCTCGCCGCCGAACACGTAGCGATCGCGATTGACGTGGCGCATCATGCCGCCGCGCAGATAGCGGCGCAGCACCGCCGGACCGGCCGGGGTATCGACCGCCAACGCCCGGCCGCGCCCCCGGAATTCGTCGGTCACCGCGCCGCGGGCGCGCCACCATTCGGGGTCGAACCATTCCGCCGCCGGTGCTGGCGTCGCGTCGGCGTCGAACAGGACCCGGACGGGCCCGAACCGTACAATGCGTTCCATGATGATCTCGATTGTGCGCAACTTGAAGCCAACTGTCCAATGAACGAGCCGCAAACGATCTGCATGCTGCGGCTCTCGGCGCTGGGTGATGTGTGCAACGCGATCGCCGCGGCGCGCGCGCTGCAGCGTCGCTGGCCCCACGCGCGCCTGACCTGGATCGTCGATCGCAGTGCGCATCGGCTGGTGGCCGATCTGCCCGATATCGAGTTCATCGTGTTCGACAAGCGCGCCGGGTTTTCCGGGCTCGTGGATCTGCGCCGCGGGCTGGGTGGGCGGCGCTTCGACGTGCTGCTGCACATGCAGGTTTCGGCACGGGCCAACGCCGTGGCCGCGCTGGTGCGCGCGGAGCGGCGCATCGGCTTCGACGCCGCCCGGGCCCGCGAAGGCCACGGTTGGGTGGTCAGCGAGCGCATCGCGCCGGCGCCTTACCAGCACCAGGCCGAGGCGCTGCATTCCTTTGCGCGCATGCTCGACGCCGAGCCTCGGTTCGAAGACCGGGCGCCTCCGGTTCGCGAGGCCGACCGCGAGTTCGCGCGCGCGCACCAGCCCGAACCCGGCCGGGCGGTGCTGATCAGCCCGTGCTCCAGCCACGCCGGGCGCAACTGGCTTGCCGAACGTTACGCGGCCGTGGCCGACTGGCTGGCCGAGCAGGGGCGCCCGGTGATCCTGGTCGGCGGTCCGTCCGACGCGGAGCGGCACATGGGCGCAGCGATCGAGGTGGCCGCCGAATCCGAACCGCTCAACCTGATCGGTCGAGACACGCTGGGTCAGGCGCTGGCGATGCTGGAACGCGCCGCCTGCCTGGTGGCGCCGGATTCGGGTCCGGTACATTTCGCCGCCGCGCTGGGCACACCGGTAGTCGGGCTGTACGCCTCGACCTGGGCGCGGCGCTCCGGCCCGCTGGGCAGCCTCGAGCACTGCGTCGACCGATTTCCCGAAGCGGCACGGCAATTCCTCGGCAAGGATCCCGAGCAGGTCAAGTGGGGCAAGCGCATCGAGTCCGACGGCGTCATGGAACGGGTCGAGGTCGAAGACGTGATCGAGCGACTTCGAAGCTTGATGCAGGGGCGAGCGGGGTCGTGCCGATCCGGAACGCGGGCGGGGTGGTTTCCATGAAAATCTGGTTATCAGATTTCAGTAGGCGACAATCCGGTTTCCGCGTTCCGTGAGTTCGGGTTTCGCAGACCGGTCCTGCACAGATTCATGCTGTGGAGGGCATCTCCGGATGCCGACTTCGATTCGGGCTGATCGCGGCGAATTCGCCGCACCCACAGGATGGAGCCCGTTCGGCGCCCCGCTGCTGGATTCTGTGGGAGGCGCGACCTCGCGCCGACGATGTCGGTAATGCCCCGATCAGGGCGGATCGGGGTCGGGTCTCCGGGGATCAACCACTTCGCCGGCCAGGGCGGCGCCTGCACCGGGATAGAGGGTCGCCTGAAAGCTGCTGCTGGAGCGGGCCTTGCAGGGGAACGGGGTCTCGATACTGCGAGTCGATGAGCGCCGGTTCGATGCGGACGTTATTCGAATCCGTTGGCGAACACGCCTTCCAGCACCACGCCCTTGACGAATACGTGGCCGTCGCCGAAGTTGGTGACCGGCCACGGCGCGTTGTCGGATCGGGACTTGAATGCCACGATGCCGGTGCTGGATGCGTACGGTTGCCAGGCATGGCTGTCACCGGCCGTGCCGAGCGCGTTGCTGACCCACTGGATGTCGAACGGCGCGATCGGATCCCGGGGCACCTCGACGGTGTAGACATCGGACAAGCCGTTGGTGTCGTTCGGGTCGATGCCGCGTTGCGTGGCGAACGCGATCAGGTTCCCGTTCGACGACAGCGACACGTCGTTCAGGGTCTGGCCGAACGCCAAACCGGGCGGCTCCAGCGACGTGCCGATCGGGTCTTCGATGAGCGTGATGCGTCGCGCGACCAGGTCGAAGACGTACAGGTCCGGATCGTTGGTGTCGTTGAGCCGAAGCTCGTTTCGGGTCCAGAACGCGATGCGCGTGCCCGAGCAGTCGATGGACGGCGCGCCGCCGGCGTCGTTGCTCAGATCGCCGTCGTCGGGCGGCAGCGGGACGTCGGCTTCCGCACCGACCCGGGTCCAGTTTCCTGCGATCGGGTTGCCGATGAAGTAGTCGAGGTAGCGCTCGCCGAACGCCAGGTCTTCGCCCTCGATCCAGTTGTGGAAACTCCCGCCGCGAAACGCCATGATGGCGCCGCCGCAGGAGATCGTGAAGCCACCGCAGGCTGAAATCGTGCGCGGCACGCCGTCGCGGTCCCTGCAGGCCGCCTGCGTGCGGACGCTGCTGCCGATCGGTGCGTCGGTCCGGTGCAGGAAGATGCCGCCGCTCGGAGCCAGTGGGTCGAGGTTGGTGGCCGCACTCGAGAACGCCACCGCGACGCCCGAAGGGTCGATCGTGAATTGGCCGTCGACGCTCTGGTTGCCGGGCACGTCGTTGTTGTCGACGCTGACCAGCCGCGTGGTCTGGGTGTCGCGGTCGCGGAGGAACAGCCAGACCTGCGGCCCGGGGTCGATGCCCGGTACCAGGTCGGCCGACGAGGAGGCGAACACCACGTATCGGCCATCGTCGGAAATCGCGCGCCGGTTGGAGACGTCGAACAGTACCCCCGGCTGCTGCTCGGATGACGCCTGCCCGCCCGGGGTGGCGCTGATCAACTCCAGGTCTCCGGTCTCGAGATCGCGAACGTAGATTTGATCGCCCGTGGTGTCCTCGGCGACCAGCGGGCTGAACGACTTGAACACCGCGAACCGGCCATTTCCGGAAATGCCCATCAGCCGTCCGCCCTGGGTGGCCTGACTGCCGTTCTCGTCCTCGGTCAAAACGATCAGGTCCGGATCCTGGGCCTGGACCGGGCAGGCGATCATCGAGATCAGCGCGACAGCAGCGATGGATCGAAGCATGGCGGGTTCCCCGTTTTCAGATGCACGAAATACCCGCGCGAGCGGGCGGCTATGGGGGAATGCGCGAAACCGGCGAAAAGGGTGACAGGGAATTCCCGGATTCCGAAAAAGCGATCTCGCGCAGAGGCGCAGAGGCGCGGAGAAAGAAAAAAGGACACCAGAGCGAAGACGGTTCGGCAGTTGATCCTTGAACCGCGGCGCGCCCCACCGTGCACGCAAGCACCCGGAGTGACTCCGCATTTCTCCGCGCCTTTGCGCCTCTGCGCGAG
>CAYPZP010000074.1:6170-14290 GCA_964415285.1 uncultured Halomonas sp.
GGCAACAGCCACCGAACCATCCATCGCCGATGCCGCCGCATGGTTCGACTACCGACCACCGACCACCACCGCATTGACGTATGGCGGCGGCGCTGGCCCTTGCACCGCGCCCCTCAACGTCCCGCGCGCAAGCACCCGGAGTGACTCCGCATTTCTCCGCGCCTTTGCGCCTCTGCGCGAGAAAGCTCTTGAATTTCGGCAACAGCCACCGAACCATCCATCGCCGATGCCGCCGCATGGTTCGACTACCGAACAACGAACAACGAACTACCGATCCGCAGCGGCCCCCATCTTCACCAGCAGCCAGGCCCGGGCGGCCTCCCAGTGGCGCGCGACGGTTCGCTCGGAGACGTCCAGTGCGGTAGCGGTCTCGGCAACGGTGAAGCCGGCGAAATAGCGGAACTCGACCACGTCGGCCATGGCCGCATCGCGCTCGCGCAGCGCATCCAGCGCGCGGTCCAGCGCGAGCAGTTCGTCGGCGTTCAGGCCCTCGTCGCCGGCGATGCGATCCTCAGCGAAGGTCGCCATCAGCGGCCGGCTGCCGCGCTTGGCGGCCTGCTGGCGCCGGGCGCGCTCGACGAGCCACTGGCGCATCACGCGCGCGATCAGCGCGATGAAATGGCGGTTGTCGTTGATATGCTCGATCGGGCTGCCGTTGAACTTCAGGTAGGCCTCGTGCACCAGCACCGTGGGCGAGACGGTTTGTGCGTCGCTCTCGCCCCCCATGTGGCGGCGCGCGATGGTCCGGAGTTCCTGGTACAGCGCTTCGAACAGTTCATCGGACGCCTCCGGCCGTCCCTCGTTGAAGGCGCGCACCAGGGTCCGGAGTTCAGGCGTGCGAGACGGGGCCATGCCGCTCTTTCCGGCTGCGGATATCGCGCCGCGAGCCGCGTTTCGGGTTTGGTCTATTATCGACGCAAGCCCGAAACGCTGCACCCCGCCATGAGCGCCTCGGACTGGACCGAACTCTGGGAACGCTTTCATGAGGCTTTGGCGCTGCCGCCGGAGGCGCGCGATGCGTGGTTGGACGCCCACTGCACCGATCCGGCGGTGCGCGCTGAGCTGGGCGCGCTGCTCGAAGCCGCCGGGCGCAGCGACACGCCGCTGGACCGGCCCGCTGCCGGCGCCGAGCCGCTGGAGCCGGGGACGCGCATCGGACCGTGGGCGGTGGTCGATCTACTCGGCCGCGGCGGCATGGGCGAGGTCTACCGGGTCGAGCGCGCCGATGGTCGATTCGAGAAACGCGCCGCACTCAAGCTGTTGGCAGCGTCGCTGGGCGACGACGCGTTCCGCGCCCGGTTCGAGCGAGAGCGGCGAATCCTCGCCGGGCTCGATCACCCGAACATCGCGCGACTCATCGACGCCGGTCGCGCCGAGGACGGCCGCCCCTGGTTGCTGATGGACCTGGTCGACGGGTGCCCGATCACCGAGGCCGCAGCGGCAGACGGATGGCCCCACTCGAAGCGCCTGCAAACGTTCGTCGAAGTCTGCAACGCGGTCGCATACGCCCACCGCCGCCTGATCGTTCACCGCGACCTGAAGCCGGCCAACCTGCTGGTCGATGCCGACGGTCGACCGATGCTGCTGGACTTCGGCATCGCACGACTGCTGGAAAACAGCGCCGAACCCGGACTGACGCGGGCCGGGCAGGTGGTGCCGAATACGCCCGGCTACGCCAGTCCCGAGCAGCTGGTTCGCGACGAGACCGGCACGGCGGTCGATATCTACGCGCTCGGGCTGTTGCTGCACGAACTGTGCACCGGCCGGCGTCCGTTCGCCGATGCTTCGCCGGAGTCGGACGCGCTCGACCAGCGCCGCGAGCCGCCGCAGCCTTCTAGCGTGGATGCAGCGCTGCCGCGCGAGCTGGACTGGATCGTCGCCCGTGCCTGTGCGTTCCGGCCCGACGAGCGTTACCCCAGCGTCGATGCGCTGGCCGCCGACGTCCAGGCGGTACTCGAAAACCGCCCGCCGAAGGCGCGTGCGACCGGACCGCTGTACCGAGCCGGCAAGTTCGCGCGCCGGAACTGGGCGCCGCTTTCGGTCGCCGCGGCCGTGGTCTGTGTGATCACCGCGCTGGGCATCGGCCTCTTACGCGAAGGCGAGCGCACGCGCGCGGCGCTGGCCGAAACCGAGCGCCAGAGACAACAGGCCGAATGGTCGGCGGCCTTCCTGCGCGACCTGTTCGCCGACGTCGATGCCACGCGGCAGGGGGGTCGGATGCCCACGGCGCTGGAGTTGATCGATCGCGGTCGCGCCCGTCTGGCCGATGCGGCGCTGGACCCGGCGCTTCAGCTGGAGCTGGCCGGGACGCTGGTCGATGTCTACACCAACCTCGGCGCCTGGGATCGGGCAATGGACGTCGCCGAAGCGCATCGTCCGGTCGCCGAGGCGCAGGGCCCGGCGGCGGTCGCGGCGCTGCTGGAACGCATCGGGCGGGTGCACCTGCTGGCCGGTCGCGCCGATTCGGGTCTGGCCACTTTCGATGCGGCGCTGGCTTCGCCGGAAACGCTGCCGGTCGGCGTCCGGGTCGACCTGCTGCACGGCCGGGGCTCGGCGCAGCAGGCGCTGGGACGGCTCGCCGAGGCCGGAGTCGACTTCGAGGCCGCCGCCGGACTGCTGGCCGCCGAGTCGCTGCCCGATCGCGAGCGTCGCGCCGAAAACCGGCTGCGTCGCGGCTCGCAGGCGTGGATGACCGGCGATCTCGAGGCGGCGCGCGAGGCGTACGCCGCTGCCGTCGCCGAGTGGCGAGCCGCGGGCGTTGCCGACGCGTCCCGTCTGGCGCGCGCCGTGGACGCTCACGCCAGCGCCCTGTACGCGCTCGGTCGCATGGAAGAAGCGGTGGCAGGCTTCGAGGAAGCCGTGGCCCTGCGAAGTCGGGTTCTCGGCGATGCGCATCCGCTCACGGCGCGTTCGCTGAGCCATCTCGGCGCGGCGCGTTTCGAGCTCGACCAACTGGACGGCGCTCGCGGCGCGCTGCAGCGCTCGCTGGCGGTCTACGAACAGGCCGGACTGTCGGACGGCCCGCATGCCGCGGGGGCGCTGAACAACCTGGGCCTGGTGGAACGCGCGGCCGGCAACGTCGATGCCGCGCGCAGCGCCTTCGAGCGCGCGCTGTCGATCAACGCGGCCCGGTTCGGCGCAGACCATCTCAACGTCGCGCGCAACCGCAACAATCTCGGGCTGGTTGCCGAAGACGCCGGCGAACTCGACCAGGCGCTGGCTCACTACCGCGAGGCGGAGCGGATCTTCATCGGTATCCAGGGCGAACAGCATGCCGACCGCGCGTTTTCGTTGACCAACCAGGGGCGCGCGCTGATGTTGCGCGGCGAACACGAGCCGGCGCGCGCGGTCCTGGACGAGGCGCTGGCGCTGCGCGAGGCGGCGCTGGGCGAGATGCATCCGCAGGTGGCCGAGACGCTGTTCTGGGCTGGTCTGGCCGATTGCCTGCTGGCCCATTCCGAGCGCGGCCGATCCAGACTGGAGCGCGGGCGGGCGATCCGGCGGACGGGCGATGGCGATCACGACCCGCGGCTCGATGCCGCCGTCGAGGCCTGTTCCGGTCGCGCCGTCAACCCGCCGGCCGACAGCGCGGACGATCCGGGCTGGACCTTGATTCGAAGACTCGATGACGCCGGTTCGCGGCTTTACCGGTAGAAGCCTGCGTTCAGCCGAACCGGAGCTCAGTCCTCGAAGCCGTCGGCAAACAGGACTTCGGCGGCAAAGTCGATCCGGAAGATGCCGAGGCCGAGCACGTCGTTGACGTTGTCGGGGGCGACCAGCACCGCGACGAACGCGATCTGTCCGCTCTGGTTGATCGCCAGCCCGCCCGAGAATTCGACGCCGCTGGGGCTGTCGATCCGGGCCGTGCCGAGGTCGGATTCGACAAGGTCGCCGGCGCCGATCAACCGGCGGACGCCGGATGCATTCGCCAGCCAGATGGCGCGCCGTCCGCCGTCCTCGAAGGCACGAAAGGCAACGTTGCCCCGGTTGTCGATGACCGGGCCGAAGAACTCGATGTCGCCGATGCCGTCGCGGCCCTCGCGCGCCAGTTCCAGCGTCGTGGTGCCGTCGCCGAAGAACACGCCGCGGTCGCCGTCGGTAGTCCCGGCGATGAAGCCGAATTCGCCGAGATCGTTGACCGCCGGACTGTTGTCGAAGCCGGAGAACGGGCTGGTCGGGTCGGCCGCCTGATCCTGGACGATCACAGCCGCGGTGCCGGTCGGTTCGGCCAGGATGATCCGGTTGCCGCCGGCGTTCAGCAACGCCTTGCCGCCGATCTGTCCGGCGGCGTTGAACGCCGGTGTGAACAGGAAGCTGTACGGGCTGCCGGGCTGGATCGACGCTTCGGCTGCGTGGATCGCCGCAGCGGTCGCGCCGTCGGCCACCGAGGCCCAGGCGCGACCGCCGCCGCCGAAGGTGGCCCGGTAGCCGATCGCATCGCCTGGGCCCGCCTGCACCGTTCCCCAGATCGAGGTGCCCAGCGGCTGCGCGGTGACCCGCCCCTCGGCGCCGTCGATCGGGTTCCACGCGTAGATGCCGTTGGCCGGCGAATCGGTCTGGGCCCAGACCAGGCGACCGTCGTTGTTCAGGTCGACGTCGGTCACGAAGAATGCGGGGTCGATTGTCGCCACGACCTGACCCGTTGTACCGTCGCCGGTCCAGACGCCGCGCTCGCCGGTCGCACCCAGCGACGTGATCCGGATCGACGCTGCGCCGTGATCGTTGAGCGCGACCCGGTTGTTGGCGAAGCCGGCGTTGCCGGGCATCAGAAAGCCGTCGAACGGTCCCGAGCGGCCGAGCAGGACCGGTTCCTGGGCGTCCGCGGCGGCGACCAGCGACAGCCAGCACAGCGCCACGAGCAGGGGCATGGAGCGGGATTTCGGAGCGGGCATCGGTTTCGGGTCGGTGGGCATGAGCGCCTGATGATGCGCCAGGACGGCGCGCGGCTCAAGCTTGCGGCCGGCGCGAGACCCACCCGATCCTGGCCGTCGCGCCCGGACCCAAAATGGGCGGCTGCCCGGGCGCCTGCAGTTGAGCGCGGGGGTCAGGCCTGCCTATACTGGATTCTTTGCCTGAGAAAACCGATGCAGAGCCGACGCCGGTTTCCCGTTTCCTTCCCTTTGCTGGCTGCCGCCGTGCTGATCCTGCTGGGCTCGCTGTCGCTGACCGGCTGCGGCGGCACTCGTGTGATGACGGCGCAGAAGACCATCGTGTTCGAGGACAGCATCTTCAACGTCAGCGAGGTCGTTGAGGTCCGGGCCGTGCGCGAGATCATCCTGCCGGACGGTACCGTGTTCGATGCCGCGCGCATGGAGGATCGCGAGATCGGGGACCTGTTCGAGGAACACGACCGGGTGCGAGTGCGCTACAGCGTGATGTTCGATGAGCGCGAGCTGCGTTACGCCTCGGGCAGCGTCGACAGTGCCCGCGAGATTCGGCGCATCGGCCGGAAGTTCGACTCGGCGATGAGCGACATCCGCCGCTTCCTGGCGCATCGCAAGAGAACCCAGCTCGACCTTTCGTAAGCGTTGTCGGGATACGGGCGACGCAACATGCCGACCGGAGGGGCCGGTCGGAAAACCAAAAACGGGACTATCGGATGAAGACGGATCTCCTTCATGGAATCGCGTTGGCCGCGATCTTTTGCTTTCTGAATGCGGTATCGACGGCGGCGCTCGCCGCCAACGACGTCGTCGTGCTCAAGAACGGCGACCGGATTACCGGCGAGATCCATCAGATCTGGGACGGTGAAATCGAGATCGAACCTTCGTACGCCAACGAAATCTTCGTCGATATCGCGGAGGTCGCCTATTTCTCCAGCGACCGGACCTTCGAGATCGAGCTCAGCGACCATGTTCGATTCGAGGGTCGGTTCGAGACCGACGCGTCGGGCGCGATGACGCTGGTTTCCGAACGCGGGCGTCAGACCATCGCTCCGCTTGAGGTCGAAGAGCTCGAGGAGTTGTCCGAGGATTTCGACTGGGAGCTGCGGTCCGACCTGTCGTTCAGCGCCAGCGAGGGCAACTCCGAGACCAGCGATCTGACCTGGCAGAACTACGGCCGGATCGAGCAGGGCGATCACCGCCACGAACTGGATCTGAGCCTCGACCGCGCGACCCGCGACGGTGATGCGACCCAGGACCGGACGCGGGCCAGCTATCAGTACAGCTGGTTCATGAGCGATCGGTGGTTTCTGTCCGGCGGTGTCGGTTTCGAGCGCGACCCGGTTCGAGAGCTGGACTACCGGATCCTGCCCGGTGCGGGGGTGGGTTACCAGTTCTTCGACGACGCCGACCGGCTGTTCGAGATCAGCGTTTCCGCCGTCGGCGTCAGCGAGAAGCTGGGCGGGGTGACCGAGGAGTCCGGCGCCGGACGCTGGCTGGCGCGTTACCGGCGTCAGATGCTCGACGGCGACCTGGAGTTCTTCCACGACCAGAGCGTTTTTGCCTATGTCGTGGGTCGTAACAACACCGCGATCGAGACCTCGACCGGGATTCGCTGGGACGTCTGGGCCGATATCTACCTGAACATGCAGTTCGACTGGGACTACGAATCCAACCCGGCCGCGGGCGCCGAAAACGAAGACAGGAGATACATCATCGGTCTCGGCGTCGAGCTGGACTGAGCCCGCGCTGATTTCCGGGCGCGAGCTGCCTTCGGTTGCGAACCGACGGTCATGACGTTACGGTCGACAGCCGCAAGGAGGTTTGCATGAAGATTCCCGGTTTCGAGCGGATCGATCGATTCACGTTCTTCGGCGCGTTGGCGCTGCTGTTGCTGGTCACGCTGCCGCTGGTCGTCTGGCCGGAGGCCGGTGCGGTCTGGGTGGCCCATGCCAAGACCTTCATGACCGACCAGCTGGGTTCGCTGTACCTGCTGCTCGGCCTGGCATCGCTGGGCTTCATGCTGTTCATCCTGTTCAGCGACATCGGCAACATCCAGCTCGGCGATCCCGGCGAGAAACCCGAGTTCTCGACGGGTTCGTGGGCTGCCATGCTGTTCTGCGGCGGGATCGGCGCCAGCATCCTGTACTGGGCGCCGATCGAGTGGGCTTACTATTACCAGAACCCGCCGTTCCAGGTCGAACCCGGCAGTCAGCAGGCCATCCGCTGGGCGGCAACCTACGGGGTGTTCCACTGGGGTTTCATCGCCTGGTCGGTCTACCTGGTGCCGGCGCTGCCCATTGCCTATTTCTTCTATGTCCGCAAGCGTCCGGTGCTCAAGATCTCCACGGCGTTGATGCCGATTCTCGGCGAGCGCCGTTCGCAGTCGCTGGTCGGCAAGACCATCGACGTGCTGTTCATCTTCGGCCTGCTCGGCGGGGGCGCGACCACGCTGGGCCTGGCCGCGCCGCTGATCAACGAGGGACTCAGCACCCTGACCGGCGTGCCGAAAACGACCGGTACCCAGATCCTGGTGCTGATGGTGTGCACCGCGTTGTTCGCCTATTCGGCCTATGCCGGACTGTCGAAGGGCATCAAGCTGCTGTCCAACATCAACTTCTGGGGAGCGCTCGGGCTGCTGACCTTCGTCTTCGTCGTCGGTCCTTCGGTGTTCATGTTCGAGACCGGGCTGGACGCGTTCGGTCGCATGCTGTCGAATTTCTTCGAAATGGCCGCCTGGACCGAACCGTTCGGTGGCCTGGCGCAGTTCACCGATACGCATTTCCCGCAGGACTGGACCATCTTCTACTGGGCCTGGTGGCTGGTGTTCGCGCCGAGCATGGGGCTGTTCATCGCGCGCATCTCGCGCGGACGAACGATCAAGCAGATGGTGGCCGGCTCGATCTTCTTCGGCTCGATGGGCTGCTTCCTGTTCTTCATGGTGCTCGGTAACTACGGCCTGTGGCTGCAGTTGAGCGGAGAACTCGACGTCGTCGGCATGCTGAATACCGACGATCCGACGCGGGCTATTTACGCGATGCTGGAGACGCTGCCGCTTTCGACGCTGGTCATCACGGTGTTCACGCTGCTGGCGATCGTGTTCACCGCCACGACCTTCGACTCGATTTCCTACATCCTGGCGTCGGTCGTGCAGTCCGACATCGAGGCCGAGCCGATGCGCTGGAACCGCCTGTTCTGGGCCTTCGCGCTGTCGTTCATGCCGGCCACGCTGCTGTT
>CAYPZP010000075.1:0-14135 GCA_964415285.1 uncultured Halomonas sp.
AGTGCGGATTGCGCGGCTGGCCGTTGAGAATGCGCTGCGAGCCGTAAACGCCGGTTACCGGGCCGGCCACCGGCCAGACGAAACCGGACGCGAAGTCGGTTCGGTCGTCGCGTCGCGTTCGCGCCTCTCGGACCAACAGCGCCTCGGCCCGGATACGCGCCAGCGACTCGGGATCGGGCGTAACCTGCTTCGGCGGCAAACCGTCGATTCGCTGAATGTCGAACTCGCGCGTTTTCGGCTTCAGATTGCGCTCGACCGAATTGCCGTCGGGCATTTCGATCACCAGCCGGCGGGCCGCCTCACCATCGCGATCGAATCCGATCAGGAACGTTCCGTCGGAGGCCCGCTGCAGCGCCTCGCCGTCCAGCGTCACGCGCGCATCGACCGGGGCGTGGCCGATCACCAGGCCACCTTGAACGGCTTCCCCGCGCAGGTTCGGCTGCTCGAGGGAGCTCGCCGACGCGCACTCCCCGACCGCGAGCGCGACCAGGGCGAGCACCGCGAGACTCGCGCGCGCGGCGCAAATGCCCCGGATCCCGAACGCGCCGGTCGGCATGGAGACGACCGGATCACGCATCGCCGCCCCTCCGGATGACCAGTTCCTGACCCGGGCGCAGCACGCTGTCGGCGTCGAGACCGTTCCAGCGCATCAGGTCCTTCAGGCCGACCTGCTGTCGCCGCGAGATCAGCCACAGCGAATCGCCCTGCCGGACCACGTAGCGCTGGCGCGCCACCGGCGGCGGCCCGACATCGCGGTCGGTCTCGATTACCAGGCGCTGGCCCGGACGGATCAGCGTGCTGGGACCCAGTCCGTTCATGCGCTGGATTTCGCGCACGCTGACGCCGTAGCGTCGCGAAATGACCCACAGGCTCTCGCCCGAGCGGACCCGGTGAATGAAGCGGTCGGTCGGCAACAGCTGCTGCTGCAGCGAAGTCAACTCCCGGTAGACGGCGGCGTACTTGGTTCCCGCTTCGGGTTCAGTCGTTCGCAACTGTCCCGGCAGCGCCAGCATCTGGCCGGCGATCAGGCGATCGCTGTCCAGCCCGTTGATGCGCTTGAGGGCATCAACGCTGGTCCGATGACGAACCGCCAGTCGCGACAGCGAGTCGCCGGTGCGTACGCGCACCCGCTCCGATACCAGCGGCGGGCTGGCCGGAAGGTCTTCCAGCACTGCCGCGACGCGCGTGGCGGCATCGATCGGCACGACCACGTAGCCCGGCCCGTCCGGCGGCGTCAGGTGGCGGTTGAGGCCGGCATTCAGGGTCACCAGTTCGGTCAGGTCGAGCTCGGCGTGCAGCGCCAGATGCACGATGTCGACCGGCTTGGGCACGGTCACGGGAACGACGGCCGGCCGGTCTTCGAGCGCGGGCAGGACGAACGCATAACTCGCGGGCTCCCGGAACAGGCAGCCCAGCCCCTTGAGCTTGGGAACGTAGGCCAGCGTTTCGCGCGGTAGCGGCAGTTCGTGCCAGTCGGTGCCGAGACCGCGCGCGGCATTCCGCCGGATCGCGCGCCCGACACGCCCCTGCCCGGCGTTGTAGGCAGCAAGCGCGAGCGCCCAATCGCCGTCGAACAGATCGCCGAGATACTCCAGATACTCCAGCGCCGCGCGCGTGGCGGCGACAAAATCGCGTCGACCGTCGTACCAGTCGTTGATCACGATGCCGAAATCGCGCGCGGTGCCGCTGAGAAACTGCCACGGCCCGGCTGCCCGACCATGCGAATAGGCGAACGGATCGAAGGCGCTCTCGACGATCGGCAAGAGCGCGAATTCACCGGGCAGATCCCGCTGCTCGATCTCGTTGACGATGTGGTGCATCCACGGCTGCGCCCGGTTCAGCACCCGGGCCATGTAGGCCGGGTTGTCGCCGTACCATTCGGCCCAGCGGGCCGCGGCACTGCCCGTCGGACATCGGGCGATGCTGAATCGATCGACCAGGCGCGGCCAGATCAGTCCGGCCTCGGGCTCGGCAGGCTGCGCCCGGCGCGGCAGCGACAGGCGCGCGAAGGCCTCGTCAATCGCGGCGAACGGATCGGACGGCGACGGCTCGACGAAGCTCGCCGGCCCCGGCGGGCGCTCGGCCGGCGCCGTGGTTTGCGTCTGGACAGCGCAACCTGCGCTGAACAGCAGCGTCGAGAACAGGCCGAATGCGGCAAGGCGCCTCGCGGCGAACCCGCCCGATTCATGCAGGCGGCGACGCCACCAGGCCCCGACACCGCGGCGCTCGACGCGGTCGCGAATCCTCGGCGGACGGTCGAGCTCACCGGCGCTCGGCCCGATCGCCAGACACTGCGCCGGCAGCGCCCGGCCGGCGCCTCGCGACATCGGTTCATGAATCATGCGGGTTCGGGGCATGGGATCCCGGATTCTCCGTGCTCGTGGTCGGTCAACACCGCAAACGATAGGTGCGGTCGGCACGGCGGTCAAGACCGGGCGCCGAAAGGACCCATTCTCGCGTCGGCGTCCAGACCGCGGGAAGGTACAATACCATGGACTTTTCAAAGAGATAATTCACGATCTTGCAACCTGATCTCGAAACCATCCTCGAGCGGCTCGAAAAAGCCGGCCGCCCCATCACCCGCAGGGAGCTGTCCGACGAATTCGGGCTGGACCACGCCGACTCGGACCGCTACATCAAACCGCTGCTGCTGGAACTGATTCGCCAGGGCAAGGTCGTCCGGAATCGACGCGCCGCCTACGGGCTGGCCCGCAACATGGACCTGGTCCGGGGCCGCGTCAGCGCGCATCCGGACGGCTTCGGTTTCGTCGTGCCCGATGAAGACGGAGACGACCTCTTTCTGGCGCCGAAGCAGATGCGCCAGGTGTTCCACGGCGACAAGGTGCTGGCCGCGGTCAGCGGCGTCGACCGGCGCGGACGCAAGGAGGGCCAGATCGTCGAGGTCATCGAGCGCGCGCATCGGCAGATCGTCGGTCGATTCGTCGCCGAGAGCGGCGTTGCAAGCGTGGTCCCTGACGATCCGCGCCTGACCCACGATGTACTGGTGCCAAGCGCGTCCGGAACCGACGCCGCGCCGGGCAAGATCGTCGTCGTGCGGATCACGCGCCCGCCGGGGCTGAAGCACGCACCGCTCGGCGAGATCGTCGCCGTGCTGGGGCACGCCGACGAGCCCGGCATGGCCACCCAGATCGCGATCTTCAACCACCAGCTTCCGGCCGAGTTCCCGGACAAGGTCGTCGCCGAGGCCGAGGCATTCGGCGACCGGATCGACCCGGCGCGCACCGAGAACCGCAACGACCTCCGCGATCGCCCGCTGGTGACCATCGACGGTGCCGACGCGCGCGATTTCGACGATGCCGTGCACGCCGAACGCGACGGCGACGGCTTTCGCGTGACCGTGGCGATCGCCGACGTCGCCGAATACGTCACGCCGGGTTCGGCGCTGGACGACGAAGCGCAGCAACGCGGCACGTCGACCTATTTCCCCGACCGCGTCGTGCCGATGCTGCCGGAAACCCTGTCGAACGGCCTGTGTTCGCTGAATCCCGACGTCGACCGACTGGTTCTGGTGTGCGAAATGACGCTCGACGAGAAAGGCAAGGTCACCCGGAGCCGCTTTTCCGAGGGCGTGATGCGTTCCGCGGCGCGGCTGACCTACGACCAGGTTCGCAAGATGGTCGAGCTCGGCGATACCGAACTCAACCAGCGTTTCGGCCACCTGCGTAGCCACCTCGACACGCTCTACGACGTCTATCGCCTGCTGTCGAAACGGCGACGGCGGCGCGGCGCCATCGATTTCGATTCCGACGAGGTGCAATTCGTCTTCGATGCCGACGGCCGCGTCGAAGGCCTCAATCGCCGCTCCCGCCACGACGCACACCGACTGATCGAGGAATGCATGATCGCCGCCAACGTCGAGGCGGCCCGGACGGCCCAGCAGAACGGACTTCCCGTGTTGTTCCGGGTACACGACACGCCGCCGCCGGACAAGCTGGCCGAGCTCGAGACCTTCCTTTCCGCCCACGGCCTGAAGGTCGGATGGACCGACGACCCGGAACCGGCGGACCTGAGCCGTATTCAGGATGCCGCGCGCGGGACGCCGATCGAACCGCTGGTCGACGCGGTGCTGCTGCGAAGCCTCGCACTGGCCGTGTATCAGCCCGAAAACCTCGGTCACTTCGGCCTGGCGCTGGATGCCTATGCGCACTTCACCTCGCCGATCCGACGCTACCCGGACCTGTTGCTGCATCGCGCGCTCAAGCACAGCCTGCGTCGCAAGCCCAGGGGCGAATACGCCTATTCCGGAAAGCGCATGACCGAGCTCGGTCGCGAATGTTCCTGGCTGGAACGACGCGCGGAAGAAGCCAGCCGCGAGGTCGACGAGCGCCTCAAGTGTCAGTACATGCAGCGCCATCTCGGCGACAGCTTCGACGGCGTCATCACCGGCGTCACCGGGTTCGGCGTGTTCGTCGAGATCGTCGAGATGGGCGTCAGCGGGCTGGTGCACATCACGTCGCTGCCCAACGACTACTACCATTTCGACCCGGTCGGCCGGGTGCTGACCGGCGAACGACGCGGGCTGCGTTACCGGCTTGCCGACACGGTCCGCGTGGAGGTCATGTCCGTGAGCGTCGACGAGCGCAAGATCGATTTCCGGATCGCCGGCGAAGACGATCGCGACGATGCGCCTCGTCGTGCCGAGGGTCGGGGTCGGGGCCGCCGCGGCGGCAAGCGTCGCGGAAGCGGATCGTGAAGCGCGAGCGCGCCGGCGGCATCAACGCGGTCGAGTCGGTGCTCAGGAACGTGCCGGAGCGCGTGACCCAGCTCTGGATCGGCGGTCACGGCAAGCGCCTGGACGAACTCGCCCGCCTGGCCGAGGACAACGGCATCCGCATCCAGCGCGCCCAGCAAGCCGCACTGGACAAGCTGGCCGGAGACACCGATCACCAGGGCGTGGTCGCCGAGATGCAGCCGGCCGAGCCGCTCGTTGAGGCCGATCTGGACCGGCTCGTCGAGCAGGCCGGATCGGCATGCCTGCTGCTGGTACTCGACCAGGTCCAGGACCCGCACAATCTCGGGGCCTGCATGCGCTCGGCCGCGGCGGCCGGCGCGACCGCCCTGGTGGTCCCGCGCGATCGGGCCGTCGGCATGACGCCAGCGGTCAGGCGCGCTGCCGCCGGCGCCGCCGAGATCGTGCCGCTGGTCCAGGTGCCGAACCTGGCGCGCGCGCTGGAACGCGTCGCCCGGGCGGGCGTGTGGTGCACCGGGCTGGCCGGAGACGGCTCGCAGAGCCTGCACGAGGTTTCGCTGACCGGCCCTGCGGCGCTGGTACTGGGCGGCGAGGAAAGCGGCCTCAGGCAACTCACGCGCAAGCGCTGCGACGTGCTGGCGAGAATCCCGATGGCCGATGCGGTCGAAAGCCTGAACGTCTCGGTGGCCGCGGGCATCGCGCTGTTCGAGGCCCGCCGCCAGCGCGCCCTGGCATGAACCGAAGCCGCGAATTCACGATCACCCTGCCGGCCTGGTGCGGCACGCTGGAAGCCAGCCTGCCGGAACGCATCCCCGATCGGGACGAACGCATGCGACTGGCGGTCGAACTGTCCCGACGCAATGTCGAAGAGGCAACCGGCGGGCCGTTCGGCGCCGTCGTCAGCACCCGGGACGGCCGCATCGTATCGATCGGCGTCAATCGCGTCGAGACCGACCGCTGTTCCAGCGCGCATGCCGAGATCGTGGCGCTGAGCCTGGGACAAGCGGCATTGCACACCTGGAATCTCGCCGAAGTCGACGGCGCACCGCTGGAGCTGGCCACATCGTGCGAGCCCTGCGCGATGTGCCTGGGCGCGATCCCCTGGTCCGGTGTCGGCCGACTGGTCTGCGGCGCATCCAAGCGCGACGCGGAAGCCACCGGGTTCGACGAAGGCGAACGAAGCGCCGACTGGGTCGCGATGCTGGAGCGGCGCGGCATCGAGGTGCACACCGAAGTCCTGCGCGCCGAGGCCGCGCGCATCCTGCACGATTACCGCGAGCGCGGCGCGACCATCTACAACCCCGGCTGAACGAGCATGACCGCCCCGGTTGCGGATCGGGCCTCCCGGATCGGTGCCGTCGCCCCCGGCACGCGCGCCGAGGCGGTGGCTCCCGTTCTGACCGAGCGGGCTGCCGGACCACCCACCGTTGGCTTTCGGCGCGCTGTCGGGCCCTTCACTCGGGATCGGTCATGCTTCAACCGGGTCTGTTATGGGATCACGATCGCCTCGAGCCGTTATGAAGGATGACGCCCGGCCACTGACGAGAAGCCTGACGCTGATTGCGGCGCTCGCCCTACCCCCGAGCGTGCAAGCCACAGCGCCGATTCGCGCCGGCGGGGTCGAACTGGTCATCCAGGCGGAGTCTGCGCTGCAGGGGGATCCGGCCGGCACCCCCTGGCGCGAGTGGCTGTTGACCAGCCTGGACGCCGCGCGCCTGGCGACCGGCGATTTCCCGCGCCAACGGGTGATCATCGACCTGCGCGCGGCCCCGGGCGCTTCGCACGCGATCGCCTTCGGCCAGATTCGGCGCGGACAGCCGCCGCGCATCCGGTTCTGGGTGTCGCCCGGGGCGGACCTGGCGTCGCTGCGGTCCGACTGGCGCAGCTATCACGAATTCGCCCACCTGCTGATTCCCTTCCCCGGTAATCGCGATATCTGGTTCACCGAAGGCCTCGCCTCCTATTACCAGTACATTCTGCAGTCGCGCGCCGGGCTGATCTCCGAGCGAGCCGCCTGGGAGCGGCTGCTGGCGGGCTTCCGCCGGGGCATGGGCGATGCCGCGGGACGCGGCCGGACCTTGCGCCAGCTCAGCCCCGAGATGTGGCGGGAGCGTGCGTTCAAACGCGTGTATTGGACCGGCGCGGCGTTCTTCCTTCGCGTCGACACGCGTTTGCGCACCGAAAGTCGCGGCAAACACTCGCTGGACCGCGCCCTGGCGCGATTCCACGACTGCTGCCTGGCCGACCAGCGACGCTGGAACGCGTACCAGCTCGTCGAGCGCCTGGGCGCGCTGAGCATTCCGTCGATCTGGGCCGAGGAATATCGCCGCAGCATCGATGCCCGGGCCGAGCCCGACATCGGCGAAGCGCTGGCACTGCTCGGGATCGAGCTCGGCGCGAGCGGGTCGAGGTTCGATCCGGCGCCCGAGGCGAGCGACCTCCGAAACGCGATCGCCGGCCCCCGTCGCGCCGCACCACAACCGAAATGATGCGGGAGCCGGGATCACCGTGCCACGCCCGGCATGTGCCCCGGAGCCGGCCCGGGCCAGGCTCGGGGAATGAGCAGGCAGCCGGCTTTCCGGCTCATTCGCGCGACCCGTCCCACTCGTCGTAGTCGATCCCGACGATCTCCAGATTGCGCCGCCCGGCCGGCGTCTCGACGCTGACCCGATCATCCATCGCCCTGCCGAGCAGCGCGCGCGCCAGCGGCGCATCGACCGAAATCCAGTGGCGCTTGGGATCGATCTCGTCGGCACCCACGATCCGGTAGCGGGACTCGCTGCCGTCGTCGTCGATGACGCTGACCTCGGCACCGAAGTACACCTTTGCCGTGTCGGCCGGCGCCGAAGCAACGGGCTGAACCTCATCGATACGCCGGGTCAGGTAGCGAATCCGCCGATCCATCTCGCGAAG
The DNA here is from genome assembly GCA_964415285.1 of uncultured Halomonas sp. Taxonomy (GTDB): domain Bacteria; phylum Pseudomonadota; class Gammaproteobacteria; order Xanthomonadales; family Wenzhouxiangellaceae. The sequence continues at coordinate 7,625 of CAYPZP010000075.1, forward strand.
CTGCTTCTTGCGATAGATGTACTCGGCGTTCTCGGACCGATCCCCTTCGGCAGCCGCCGCGGTGATCGCGGTCACGACTTCGCGCCGGTCCTTCCACAAGCCGCGAAGCTCGGCCTTGAGGCGTTCCAGCCCGCGCGCCGTGATGTACGGACTCGACTTCGGCAGTGGCGGCTTCCAGCGTCCCATGGTTTCATTATGGCCGCCGGCGCCGGCATCGCGGGCGATGACGAAAATCCGCTGCGACCTTTTCGGCCCTTCAGGCGTCTTAGCATCGACATGAACTTTTCCACGCCACTCGACGAGGTCACGCTGGCCGCATTGAAGCGGGACTGCCGGCGGACGCAGGAACGCGTCTATCGCAGCTATGCGCGTCCGGCCTGGACGCTGGCCGTGCGCCTGTCCGGCTGCGAAGCGACCGCATGGGATGCAGTGCAGAACGGCTTCGTCAAGGCGTTCCAGAAAATCTCCCAACTCAAGCGCGCAGAGAGCTTCGGGCCGTGGCTTCGCCGGATCGTCGTCAATCAGGTCATGGACGCTGCGCGTCGGCGGCTGGATCCGCTGCCCGAGGCCGAGACGCCGGCCGGCGAAGTCATCGACCCCGCCGCGGCGCTGGATCTCGAGCGCGCCCTGGCGCGCCTCGACCGATCCGACCGCGCGGTGCTCTGGCTGCACGATGTCGAAGGCCTGACGCACGGCGAGATTGCCGAGGCGCTGAACCGCAGCGTCCCCTGGTCCAAGACCCGACTGAGCCGGGCGCGCGCCCGAATGCGCCGCCTTGTCCAATCCGAACACGAACCGAACGTGAGGTCCATCGCTCATGGCATCTGAGCCTCTGAAATTCGACAGCCTGCCGCCGTTGACCCCGCCGGAAGGGCTCTGGGACGCGATCTCGCGCGACCTCGACGCAGCCGAGCACAAGCCCGCTCGAACGCCTCGGCGGTTCGCATGGCCGCTGGCCGCCGCCGCGATGGTCGCGATTGCCGCGATCGCCGTCGTCCTGCGCAGCGCGCCCGGACCGGTGGATGCAGTCGCGGACGAGGCCGAATATCTCGCCGATCTGCAGACGGTCTCGGCCGCGCTGGAAGCGGACCTGGCGCAGCATCGATTCGGCGTCGTGAATGCCACAACCGCCGACGCGCTGGCCCGTATCCAGCAGGAACTGGCGTGGCTCGACGTGCAGATCGCCGCCGACCCGGACGACAGCGCGCTGTGGATCGAGCGCGTGGCGTTGCTCGGCGAACTGAACGAGCGCTACCGACGATCCGACTGGCAATCCGAACTGCGGCTTGCCCACTACTGAACGAATTCCGTCCCAATCCGTCACCCCAGCAGGAGAACGCCCATGAACCCGATGAAGTATGTGTTGTTGAGCACCGCGCTGACGCTGTCAGTGCTGGCCCACGCGCAGGAACCGCAGGCCGAACGGGAGCAGCTGCGCGCCGAGCTCGAGTCGGCCCGCGCCGAACTCGCCGAAGCCGCGCGCCGGATGGCCCGGCTGCAGCGCCGGCTGGTCGAAAGCGACGGCAGCATCGAAGTGATGATCGAGGGCGCGCGCGCCGGCGCCACCGGGCTGGTCGACATTGAGGCGCTCGAAGGCAAGAACATCGAGACGATCGTCATCAACGATCCGGTCATCCGCGGCAAGTTTCCGGGACTGCGCGCCCACGAAGGCAGACCGCGTCTCGGCATTCTCGTCGGCGCCGACGATGACGGTTACGAGATCCTCGGCGTCACGCCCGGTTCCGGCGCCGAATCGGCCGGCCTGAAGCGCGGCGACCGTGTGGTTGCCGTCAACGGCCGCGACGTGACCGGCGACGACGTCACGATCCCGCAGGCGCTCGAGGGTGCAGAGGTCGGCGCCACGGTTCCCGTGACCGTCGAGCGCGACGGCGAACCGATCGAACTCCAGATCGAGACCTCGGCTCCCGACCACTCACTCCGAGTCTTTGCCCATCGCTTCGGTGACGGCGGCGAAGCGATGGCCCATTCCGAAGCGCTGCGCGAAGGCCTCGAGGAGATGGAGCGCGAAATCATCGTCATGCACGAACGCGGCGACGCGCCGATGGTGCGGTTCGCGCCGCGGTTGCCCGGCCTGTTCGTGCTCGGCGGAAATTCCGATTTGATCAGCAATCACGAAGGCCTGGCGCCCTATTTCGGCACCGGCGAAGGCGTGGTCGTGCTGCGCATCGACAACGATAACCCGCTCACGCTGGCAGACGGCGACGTGGTGCTGAGCGTCGATGGTGAGCCGATCGATCGTCCGGTCGACCTCGGTCGCGCCATGCTCGAGCGCGAACCCGGCGAAACGGTGGTCCTGGAGGTCATGCGCAACGGCGTGCTGACCCAGCTCGAAGGCGAGGTGCCGCAGTCGATGCTGCCTGGACCGGGCGGGGCGCGGAAGTTCGGGCTCTGGACGCCGCGAGGCGCCGCTCCCGAGCCGCCAGCCGCCCCGGTGCCGCCGCCGGCGCAGCTGTAGGGGAAGCCGGGCCACCGGCAAGGTTCCGATCGACGCCGGGCCCAGCCCGGCGTTCTTTTTTCGCGAAGCGGTCTCGCTACACTGCCCCCATGCGTGTTGTCGCCCATACCTGTTCGAATACCGAGATCGTCTGCGCGCTGGGCCGCGCCGACTGGCTGGTCGGCGTCGACGACCATTCCGACTACCCCACCGAAATCGTCGCACGACTCCCGAGGATCGGGCCGGACCTGGACATCGACATCGAGCGCGTCGTGGCGCTTCGTCCCGATCTCGTGATCACCTCGCTGACGGTCCCCGGACACGAACGCTGCGTCGAGCGGATCCGGGACGCCGGCCTGCCGTACCTGGTCACGCAACCGCAGTCGCTGGCCGAGGTCGCCGACGACATCGAGCGCATCGGTCGGACGCTGCAGGCCGGCGAGCGCGCCGCCGAACTCGCCGGCGCGCTGCGTCAACGGTCCGAGGCGCCGCCATCGTCCGAGCCGGTGCCGATCCTGGTCGAATGGTGGCCCAAGCCGGTGATCGTGCCGGGCGCGAAGTCCTGGGTCAACGAGATGCTTGTTGCGGCCGGCGCCGTCAATCCGTTCGCGGACCGCGACAGCGAAAGTCTCGAAATCAGTTCACGCGAGGCCGTCGCCGCCGCGCCCAGCGCCGTCGTCATGAGCTGGTGCGGCGTCAAGGAGGCCAACTACCGGCCGCATATCGTCGCGCGCCGTCCCGGCTGGGAATCGGTGCCGGCGATCCGCGGCGGCCGGATCGTGCCGATCAGCGAGGCCTGGCTGGGCCGTCCCGGTCCGCGCCTGATCGGCGGCATCGAGCGGCTGGAACGGGTCGTTCGCGCCTGCCGCGAAGGCCGGCCGCTACAATAGGTCGATGGACGAAATTCACAACAAGCCGGCCCCCGCGGTCGGCCTGGTCAGCCTGGGCTGCCCGAAAGCGCTGGTCGACTCCGAGCAGATCGTCAGCGGCCTGCGTCAGCGCGGCTACCGGCTGGTCGACGATCACGCCGCCGCCGACCTGGTCGTGGTCAATACCTGCGGCTTCATCGACTCGGCCAAGGCCGAATCGCTGGAAGCGATCGGCGATGCGCTGACCGCCAGCGGGCGCGTGCTCGTCACCGGCTGCCTCGGCGCATCCCCGGACGAGATTTCGGCGATCCATCCCAAGGTACTGAACATCACCGGTCCGCACCAGAGCGACGCGGTGCTCGACGCCGTCAATACGCACCTGCCGCGCCCGCACGAGCCCTTTGTCGACCTGGTGCCCCCGGGCGGTCTCAAACTCACGCCGGGCCACTACGCCTATCTGAAGATCTCGGAGGGCTGCAACCACCGCTGCCGCTTCTGCATCATCCCGTCGATGCGCGGCGATCTGGTCAGCCGGCCCATCGGCATGGTGCTCCGGGAAGCCGAACAACTGGTCGAGCGCGGCGTTCGCGAATTGCTGGTGATCAGCCAGGACACCAGCGCCTACGGCGTCGATACGCGCTACCAGCGCGACTACTGGAAGGACCGCGAGATCGAAACCCGGCTCTACGACCTCGCCCGCGAACTGGGTGGACTCGACGCCTGGGTGCGCCTGCACTACGTCTACCCCTATCCCCACGTCGACCGGATCATCCCGCTGATGGCCGAAGGCCGCATCCTGCCGTATCTGGACATCCCGTTCCAGCACGCCAGTCCGCGCGTTCTCAAGGCCATGCGCCGGCCGGCGTCTTCGGAGAACACGCTGGAGCGGATCGCCGCCTGGCGCGAAATCTGCCCGCACCTGGTGATTCGTTCGACCTTCATCGTCGGCTTCCCGGGCGAAACCGAGGAGGATTTTCAGGCCCTGCTGGACTGGCTCGACGAGGCTCAGCTCGAACGCGTCGGCTGCTTCAAGTACTCGCCGGTCCAGGGCGCGGCAGCCAACGAGCTACCGGGTGCGGTGCCCGAATCGGTCAAGGAAGAGCGCTGGCACCGCTTCATGGCGCACCAGCAGGCGATCAGCGCCGCCCGACTGGCGAAGCGGGTCGGCGGCATCGAGCCGGTGATCGTCGACGCACGCGACGGCGAAAACGTCATTGCGCGCAGCTACGGCGACGCCCCGGAAATCGACGGGAACGTGATCGTGACCGGCGCCGAAGGCTTCGAGCCGGGCGACTTCATCGACGTCCGCATTACCGGTCACGATCACTATGATCTGTTTGCCGAGTCGGTCGAGGCGGCGACCGACGGATAGACGGCTGGCGGAATTTGCGCCATGCGGTTGACCGCTTGGCAGTCGGGCAATCCGGATTCGAATCGGACATCGAAGGCGATTTCGCCACGCGATCTGCGCTCGTTGGTTGATTGAGCGGAACGGCAAGATCCTCGAGTCACCGCATTTGCGTCCCGCCTCGCGCTTCGCGCCGGCGGTGCCCGATGTGGATTGCCGATCCGGCCATTCAACGTCGACTTCAACGTCCAATTCAAAGGCCGTTTCGAAGTCCAGCAGCCGAAGGATTCGAACTGCTGGCCCGAAGCCTCGGACGGACGCCTTTCGATCGCAAAAGCGCCGCGAACCGGTCAGAATCCGCTCGTGAAGCCCGCAACCCACTCCAACAGGCAGACGAAGCTGCCCACCGAAGCCACGACGACAACCAACCCGAACGTTTCCCGCAAGACGGCCTGCAGGCGCTTCAAACCGTCGAAACGGAACGCGAGTAACGCGTCCCGACGGACGCGAATCGGTACGAGCGTGATTTCGGGCATGCTGATTCTCCGTGTCTGCCTTGATACGGAGATCAGACCATGCCCGCTTCTCAGAACCTGAGAAGGCCGGGAGAATCCTGCTTTCCGGGTGATTCGTGGTCGTCGCCGCGGCTACTGGCCGGCGACCGTCATCCGATCGATCAGCAGCGAGGGAACCTGAACGTTGCGGCGCGTCTCGAGGTCGCTGCCCGCCGCCCGGAGTTCGCGGAACATCTGGCGCAGGTTGCCGGCGATCGTGATCTCCTCGACCGGATACGCGATCGCACCGTCTTCGACCCAGAATCCGGAAGCTCCTCGCGAATAGTCGCCGGTCACCAGGTTGACCCCCTGTCCCATGACTTCGGTGACGATCAGACCGCGCCCCATCAGGGCCGTCAATTCCTCGAAGCTGCGCTGGCCGGGCGTGAACATCAGGTTGCGCACGCCGCCGGCGTTGCCGGTCGTCTCCAGCCCGAGCTTGCGCGCCGAATAGCTGCTCAGCACGTAGCGTTCGAGCCGACCCTGCCCGATCAGCCCGGCACGGCGGGTCGCCACCCCTTCGGCGTCGAAGGAACTCGACCGGGCGGCCCGGCGTCGATGCGGATCCTCGACGATCTCGACCCAATCCGGAAAGACCGGCTTGCCGAGCTGGTCGAGCAGGAAGCTGGCGCGCCGATACAGGCTGCCGCCAGAGGCCGCGCCGACCAGGTGCTGGATCAGGCCGTTCGCGACTTCGGGACTGAACAGTACCGGTACCTTGTCGGCCGACACCGAGCGGGCGCCGAGTCGGCGGACCGCGCGCTCGGCCGCGCGCCGGCCGGTTTCGGCAACGTCGGCAAGCTCGTCGAAGGCGATGCGGTCGTCCCAGTCCCAGTCGCGCTGCATGCCGTCCTCGTCGCTGGCCACGAGCACGCACGATTGACCGAAGCGGGTCCTTCCGGAGCCGCCGACGAATCCGTGGCTGTTGGCATAGATGCCGACGGCGACATCGACGCTGACGCTCGCGCCCTCGGAATTGTCGACACGCGGGTCGAAATCCAGCCCGGCGGCCTCGATTTCGCGCGCGCGCTCGATCAAGTCGCTCATTTCGAGCGAACGCGGATGCCACAGATCGAAATCCTCCGCGCTCGCGGCCATGTGCTCCGCGTCGGCCAGGCCACCGGCCGGGTCGCTCTGGGTATGTCGACCGATCGCCACCGCGCGCTCGACGGCCTCCTCCAGCGCCGCGCGCGACAAGTCGGCGGTCGACGCAGTGCCGCTGGCACGGTCGCGGTAGATCGTGATCGAGACACCGCGGTCGCGCGCATCCTCGAGCACATCGATC
>CAYPZP010000076.1:0-13931 GCA_964415285.1 uncultured Halomonas sp.
CGGGTAGAAGGCGTCGACCGTTCCAGACGCCGCGGTTTTCCATCAACAAGCCGAATCGAGCGTGGTCGCGGGCCGAAATGAACATGCCGCCGCCGAAGTGCCCGCCCCCCGAGACCGACTGCATCCGCTGTCCGTCGAGCACGATCCACGAATTCTCGTAGCCGTGCCAGCGCCAGGTGCTCGAGGCGCCGATCGGATCCATGATCTCGCGCCTGAGGACGACCGGAAGCGGTTCGCGCAGCACCTGCAGGAGGCTGTAGGCGGTGAGGTTGACGCGTACATCGTTGTACTTGAAGTGCGTTCCCGGCTCGTGGAGCTCGCGGTTCGGCCACTCGGCGGGATCGTCACCCTCGGGACGATCGGCCCAGTCCGGAACGCCCCACAGGGTGCCGGACCAGTCCGAGGTCTGGTTCAGCAGGTGCCGCCAGGTGATCGTCGTATTGTGTCCGGAGTCGAACTTCCCGTCCTGCACCGAGTCTCCGACTCGCTGGTCCAGCGATTCGAGGTGCCCGTCGCGCCAGGCGATCGCCCACATCGTCGCAAGGTAACTCTTGACGGCACTGAACGTCATGTCGACTCGGTGCACGTCGCCCCATTCGGTAACGATCCGTCCCCGATGCAAGATGATGCCGGCGTCGTCCTCGCGCGGCCGCGTCGGCCCGAGAATGCGAAAGTCGGGCTCGCGCGGCGCGAACGATTCGACGATGGCCTGATACAGACTGCTGGGCTCGGTGACGGCGGCATCGCGCGCAAAGCGCACCGCCCGGGCCAGAGCGGCTTCGTCGAAGCCGGCCTCCGCGGCGCTGACGCTCTGCCAATCGTGGCGCGGCGGGAAGTAGGTCTGCGCGTGGACTTGCAGGCCGAACAGCAGGCCCGCGATCAGCAACAGCGGTTTCGACACGGCAGTCTCCGGGTTCGCACTGCGCGAGAGTGTATCCAATCCACGGGCATCGGTCGCAGTGGGGCGGTCGCGGCGACGCGATCGGGAACGGCCATTTCCGGCGTTGGGTTCAGACCGTGTCCTCGATATCGGCCGCGTCGCCGTACGGGTAGTCGGGCGCCTCGAGCGCCTCGTGGTAGTCCTCGATCCGATCCGCGGCGATATCGCTTCGATGGAAACGGGCGACGTGGTAGACCGCGTCGCCTTCGTTGACCAGGGGCAGGTTGAGCTTGCCGATGACGATGCCGTTGAACGGCGCGCGGATCTCGTATTCGTGCTCACCGTAGGGATCGGAAACGATGCCGAGCAGGGTTTCGTCGCGCTTGACGCGCTCCCCCTGGCGCGCGAACGTGCGCAGGATTCCGCTTTGCGGTGCGCGCACCCAGCTGCTGGAGCGGGCGATCACCGGTTCCGGGCTTTTCGTCCGGCGTCGGGAGGCCGGCAGCATGTCGAGCTCGCGCATCACCCGGACGATTCCGTTGACGCCGCCGCGGATCGCCAGTTCATCCAGCCGCAGCGCTTCCCCGGCCTCGTAGACCAGCACCGGCACGCGCCCGGTGGCCGCGGCACGAAGCGTGCCTGGCCGAATCGCGGCGTTGAGAATCACCGGCGTGCCGAAGGCTCGCGCCAGATCGGCGGTCGCTTCGTCGTCCAGGTTGGCGCGAATCTGGGGCAGGTTGCCGCGGTGGATGGCGCCGGTGTGCAGGTCGATGCCGTGCGTCGCCTGACTGACGATTTCGGTCATGAACAGGTTGGCGATGCGGCTGGCCAGTGAGCCGGTTTCCGAACCCGGGAACGAGCGGTTCAGGTCGCGCCGGTCGGGCAGGTAGCGGCTCTTGTCGATGAAACCATGCAGGTTGACGATCGGGACCGCGATCAGCGTTCCCCGGATGCGCGACAAGGCCTTGATGCGCAGCAGGCGCCGGATGATCTCGACGCCGTTGAGTTCGTCGCCGTGGATCGCGGCGCAGACGAACAGAACCGGCCCCGCTTTCTTCCCGGATACGACCTGAACCGGCATCGTCGTCGGCGAATGCGTGTAAAGCCGTCCGACCTCCAGATCGATACTGTGACGCGTCCCGGGGCGAACGGTGACGCCGTCGATGGTGATCGGCTGATTGGCGGGTCGACGGCGTGGCGCGGGAGGGGTGGGCAAGGCAATGACCTGCAAACGATCCTGAGCCGAAGCATATCGGCATTCGCTTCGCGCCGTGGGTCGGTCGTCGTCGATCACGGCGGTTCGAGGTCGATTCGGCCGGCCGATCGGGGCGGGACTCGATACGGCGCATGCGCGCAGTATTTCGGTCGTTCGTCCAGTCGCACGTGCAGCCAGGCAACGCCGAGACCCGAGGTGCTGAGCCAGACCGGCGGGTCCGAAAGGCAGGCGGTCATTGCCTCGCCGACGGTTCGTCACAGCTCGGTTTTCAGCCTCGCTGGCGCGCGGCGGCAGAACGAGGCCAGGTGCAAGAATCCACGCTCACCGGCCCGGGCGCAGGGCGCGACAAGCGTGGCATCGCCACCGAGGTTTGGAAATCGCACCACGGAGGCTGGGCCGGACTTCTCGATCTGGTCGCGAAACGGTGCCGGATCGGCGGGTCGATCGAGTTCCGGGCAGTCGGTGACGGTGAACTCGAATTCCCCACGCAGGCTGGATCGCGTCGCAGGCGGCGTGTCCCAGAGGTAGGCATCGAACGATATCGCGGCGAGCAGGCGCGAGAAGCGAAGGGCGAACGCGGCGTCGCTGCGCCACGCAGCCAGTACCCGGTCATAGCGGCAGACGTCGCGCCGGGCCGCCCGGTATCGAATGACGCCGGGTTTTAGTTCGTGTTCGATCCACGTTGCCATTGCTGTGCTCCGGGTCGACAGCCTGCCGGCAGCGCATCGTCGGTACATCGGCGATCCGGTCCCGGCCCGGAGATGTTTTACCGCACGACGCGCGCCCGTCGATCATGCGCCTGCATTCGCGATTGGTCGCAAGGCCCGGATCCTGCGTCGGGGGCGAATCGCTTGCCGAATCCGTGATTGAATTGCTTTCGACGGTCGCCTATGTCATCGTAACCGCGTTCGAATGACGGAAAATACCCCATGAAACGTTCCCTGCTGGCCGCACTCGCGGCCGCATTCATCGTGATCGTGCCTGCCGTCGCCGGCGCGCAGCCGCGTGCCTTCCTCGGCGCGCACATCATCCCGATCGACGGGCCCGAGATCGCCGACGGCGTGCTGGTGGTCGACGACGGCCGGATCATTGCCGCCGGCGCCGCCGGTGAAGTGGCGATTCCGGAAGATGCCGAGCGGATTCGGCTCGAGGCCGGCTCGGTGATCATGCCCGGCATTGTCGATACCCACAGCCATATCGGCGAAGTGTCGGGCGCCGATCGTTCGGCGCCGATCCAGCCCGAGACCCGCGCCATGGATGCGATCGACGTGCGAAGCTCCGGCTTCAAGCGCGCCCTGGCCGGCGGCATCACCACGGTCAACCTGATGCCGGGATCCGGGCACTTGATCAGCGGACAGACCATCTACCTGAAGCTGCGCGAGGGACGGCAGATCCTGGACCTGGTTTATCGCTTCGAGGACGGCTCGCCGGCCGGCGGGCTGAAGATGGCCAACGGCACGAATTCGATCGATGATCCGCCGTTTCCCGGCACGCGCGCGAAGTCCGCGGCCCTGGTCCGCGCGGCCTACGTCAAGGCGCGGGAGTACGCCGACAAGCTGGCCCGGGCCGAGAGCGAGGCCGATGCGCCGCCGCGCGAGCTCGGTCTGGAGGCCTTGATCGAAGTGCTGGACGGCAAGCGAGTGGTCCACTTCCACAGCCACCGCCACGACGATCTGCTGACCGCGATCCGGCTTCGCGACGAGTTCGGATTCCGAATGGTGCTGCATCACACCAGCGAAGCCTGGCGTGTGGCCGACGAGATCGCGGCGGCCGGCGTTCCGGTTTCGCTGATCCTGATCGACAGCCCGGGCGGGAAGCTCGAAGCCCTGAACCTTCGGGGCGAGAGCGCGCCGGCGCTGGAACGCGCCGGCGCCGACGTGGCGTTTCATTCCGACGACTGGATCACCGACTCGCGTTACTTCCTGCGCATGGCGGCCATGGGAGTGCGCGCCGGAATGTCGCGCGAGGCGGCGCTGACGGCGATGACGCAGGCCGGCGCCGATATGCTCGACCTGGGCGACCGGGTCGGTTCGCTGACGCCCGGCAAGGATGCCGATTTCGTGATCCTGTCCGGCGATCCCTTCAGCGTCTACACGCGTGTGCTCGAAACCTGGGTCGAAGGCAAGCAGCGCTTCGATCTCGATGACGCCTCCGATCGCCTGGTGGCCGAGGGCGGCTTCAACGCGCTCACCGACCACGACGGGGCCGGTCACCTGCACGGTGCCGGTCCCCACGCCGCCCACGGAGGTGCACGATGAATCGTCTCGGAGTGCTGCTGTTCACGCTGCTGCTTGCTACAGCGCCGGGCCTGTCGGCGCAGGACCTCGCGGTCCGGGCCGGGACGCTCCACACGGCTGCCGGCGCGCCGATCCCGGACGGCGTGGTGGTGATCGAGGACGGGCGCATCGCCCGCGTCGGTTCTTTTGCCGACACCGCGGTGCCCCGGGGCATGGAGGTGATCGAGGTCGCCGTGGCCACCCCGGGGCTGATCGACGCGCGCAGTACCGTCGGGCTGTCGGGGGCCATGAATCAGCCGCACGACCAGGACCAGCTGGAGCGCTCGGCCGCGATCCAGCCCGATCTGCGCGCCATCGATGCATTCAATGTGCGCGAGACGCTGATCGAGTGGCTTCGCCAGCACGGGATCACCACGGTGCATACCGGGCACGGACCCGGGGAGATCATCTCGGGGCAGACATTGATCGCGAGAACCGCCGGCGATACGGTCGAGGAGGCGGTCATGGTCCCCGGTTTCGCGCTTGCAGCGACCATCGGCGATGCCGCAACGGCTCATCCCCGGACGTCACCGGGTAACCGTTCGAAGGTCGTCTCGATGCTTCGCGAGCAGCTGATCAAGGCCCGTGAGTACGGCGACAAGCGCGCCTCCGACGACACCGGCAGCGTGGCGCGCGACCTCGCCCTCGATGCGCTCGTGGACGTGCTCGAGGGCCGCAAGCCGATGGTCATCGAGGCGCATCGCCACAGCGACATCATGACCGCGTTGCGCCTCGCCGAAGAATTCGGCTTCCGGCTTATTCTGGCGGGCGCCGCGGATGCGCACCTGCTGATCGAAGAGATCGCCGAGGCCGGCGTACCGGTCATCCTGCATCCGACGATGATTCGAACCTGGGGCAGCAGCGAGCGCTCGAACTTCTCGTTCACGACCGCGGCGCGGCTGCTGGAAGCCGGGATTCCGGTGGCGCTGCAATCGGGGTTCGAAGGTTACGTGCCGAAGACGCGCGTGGTGCTGTTCGAGGCCGCGATGCTGCTCGGATACGGCGTGTCGCCGGCCCACGCGCTGTCGCTGATCACATCCGCACCGGCGAAGATCCTGGGGATCGACGCCGAGGTCGGCAGCCTCGAGGTCGGGAAACGCGGCGATGTCGCGCTGTTCGACGGCGACCCTTTCGAGTACACGTCCCACGTGGTCGGCACGATCATCGAGGGGAGAAGGGTCAGCGACGTGATTCGCTGAACGACCAGGACCGTCGCGCCGACGGGTTCGGCGCGACGGGAATCCGGTGGATCGAATCGATGCGGTCGCGATCGACCCGGGTCAGTAGGAGCCCGGTGGGCGTAGCTCCGGCGTCGGCACCCGGATCTGCAGCGGTCCCGGTGCGTCCAGTTCTTCCTTGATCGCGTGCCGCATCAGGTCGCGGAAGTCCGATACCGCCATGAAGAACTCGCGCATGATCAGGATCCAGATGCGCATCCCGTATCGAGTGAGCACCAGGCGGTCGCCTTCGTCGCGAACCGCGCCGATCAGCCTGAGGCCGAGAATCTCGGGCGCCAGCTTTCTGAAAAATCCGGGATAGCGTTTTTCGGCCATGCTCTTGTCGAGCGACAGGCCGAACAGATTCATCAGCATGAAGTAGCGCAGCCGGTCGCGCGAGGTCAGCGGCTGCTTGCGGCTGATGCCGAACTGGCCGATGGCTACGCGGCGATTGTAGTGGTTCAGCGAAAACGTGCTGGAGTAGAGGACGCCGTTGAGGTAGCTCAGCGAACCGCTGCCCAGGCCGAGATACTCCTCGTTCTCGATCACGTATTCGTCGACCGTGTCGGTCCCGCGGCTGAAGCACCAGGCCGATGAAGGAGAGTACGAGTCGGGCAGGGCGTCGAGAATCAGGTTGTACATGTGCGCTTCGCGGTCGAAGCTCACTTGCCCCATGGTCTGGTTCATCTTGCGCTGGGTGCTTTCGGCGCTCATCAGCGGGTAGAACGTCACCTGATTGACGCCGGCCTGGCGGGTGATGATGTCGACATCTCTCAGCAGCGAGGCCTCGTCCTGCTCGGGCAGGTTGAAGATCATGTCCGCGTTCAGCGTGTCGAAATAGCCCTCGGCCAGGGCAAGGCGTTCCAGGACCTCCTTGGCCGTGCCGTACTTGTCGTGGCGGTCCATCTGCTTGAGCAGCTTGTTGTCCAGGCTCTGGATGCCGACCGACAGGCGTGTGACGCCGGCATCTCGAATCTTGCCCATGACCTCCGGCGTCAGGTCGTCGGGGTTGGTCTCGACCGAAATGCTGTTGATGTCGCTGAGTTCTCGAACCAGATTGAGTGTCGATGCGAGCTCATCGGGCAGCACGGTCGGCGTGCCGCCGCCGACGTAGATGTCGGAAAAGCGGTAGCCGGCTTCGTGGGCCATTCGAATCTCGGTCCTCAGGCTGTCGAAATAGCGCGTTGCCTTGTCCTCGCGAAAGCACACCCTGTGGAACGAACAGAATGGACAGAGCACCACGCAGAACGGAACGTGCAGGTACAGCATGTAGGTCCGGTCCCGGTCGGGTTCCGGCAGATCGTGGTTGGGCAACGGGGCCTTGAACTTCGTCAGGCGCCGGCTGTTGTGCCGAAATCCTGCGGTCAGTAATCGATCCATGAGCGGCATGGCCGAAATTTCCTGTTACACGAGTTCAGGGTAGAAGTCTCGCATAGACGCGGCGACGGGAGGTGAACTACCGGGGGGTCGGCGGGAACCGGCACGCCGGCACCCGAAGGTGCCGGCGGCTGGCGGGCTGTTGGAGAGCCTTGCTACAGCGGGTCAGGAGACCTTGATTTCGACTGTACTGCCGCTGTCCTTGTCGGCTACGTGAACGGCGCAGGCCAGGCACGGGTCAAAGCTGTGGATCGTGCGCAGGATTTCCAGCGGTTGATGCGGGTCGACCAGGTCGTGCCCGACCAGCGATGCTTCGTACGGTCCGACACCACCGTCGGGATCGCGCGGACCGGCATTCCAGGTCGAGGGAACCACGGCCTGGTAATTGCCGATCTTTTCGTCCTTGATCACGATCCAGTGGCACAGGGCGCCGCGCGGTGCTTCCATGTAGCCTGCACCCTTGGCTTCCTTGGGCCACGTTTCGGGTTCCCACAAATCCGTGTTGTGGGTCCGCGTATCGCCAGAGTTGATGTTGGCATCCAGCGTGTCCATCCAGTCCGACATCGCGTCGCCGATGATCTTGGTCTCGAGCGTCCGTGCGGCGACTCGACCCATGGTGGAGAACATGGCTTCGAGCGGCAGGTCGAGCTGGCTCAGGGCCATGCCGGCCAGGTCGCGCGTCGGCTCGTGACCGGCGGCATACAGCATCAACACGCGGGCCAGTGGGCCGACCTCCATCGGTTTGCCGCGCCAGCGCGGTGACTTCAGCCAGGAGTAGCTGGCGTCCGGGTCGAGGTTCTTGTACGGCGGCGCCGGGCCGTCGTAGGCCAACTCGGTCTCGCCGTCGTAGGGATGCAGCCCGGCGTTCTTGCCGTCGGAGTAGTTGTACCAGGAGTGGGAAATGAACTCCTGGACTTCGTCCGGGGCATCGAGATCCATCTCGTGGATGGTCGACAGATCGCGATCGAGGATCACGCCGCGCGGAATCAGCAGATTCTCGGTGCCCGGCAACCCGTCCATCGGGAAATCGCCATACGACATGAAATTGCCGACGCCTTCGCCGTGACCGGTGTTGAACCAGTCCTTGTAGAAGCTCGCGATCGCGAGGGTGTCGGGGACATAGACCTGATCGACGAATCGCTGCATCTGCTGGATGACGTTGCGCACGGTTTGCAGGCCGGTCGTGTTGACCGCCGTTTGTCCGGCGCCGGCATCCTGGGAGTGGACGCTGATGCCGACCGGTGCGCCGCCGACGACGAAGTTCGGGTGCGGGTTCTTGCCGCCGAAGATCGCGTGCAGTTTGACGACTTCGCGCTGCCATTCCAGGGCGTCGAGATAATGTGCGACGGCCATCAGGTTGGCTTCGGGCGGCAGCTTGTAGGCCGGATGTCCCCAATAACCCTTGGCGAAAATACCGAGCTGTCCGGATTCGACGAGATCCTGCACCCGCTTCCTGACATCGCGGAAGTGCCCGGGCGATGAGCGCGCGTATCCGGAAATCGACTGCGCCAGTTGCGAGGTTGCGTCCGGGTCGGCGCTGAGCGCCGAAACCACATCGACCCAGTCCAGCGCATGCAGGTGATAGAAGTGCATGACGTGATCGTGCACGTATTGGGCACCGATCATCAGGTTCCGGATCAACTGTGCGTTGGGCGGGATCTCGATCTTGAGCGCGTCCTCGACAGATCGCACCGAGGCGATGGCGTGCACCAACGTGCATACGCCGCAGATGCGCTGTGCGAACACCCATGCGTCACGCGGGTCACGGTCTCTCAAGACGATCTCCAGGCCGCGCACCATCGTGCCCGAACTCAACGCCTTGGTGATCTTGCCCTGTTCGGTTTCTGCTTCGATCCTCAGGTGGCCCTCGATGCGGGTCACGGGATCGACAACGACGGTCTGACTAGACATGGGTTACTCCTTGATGTTGGCCGCGACCAGTTCGATCAGGCTTTCGGTTTTCTTGTCCCAGTTGAAATGCTCGCCGGCGTCGTCGAACGCGACTCGGCAGTCCGAGCAACTGGTCATGAACCGGTCGGCCCCGGTCGCATCGATTTCTCGCAGCTTGTTTTCCTGGGCGCGGTACCGCAGCTTGCGGGCGCTCTCAAGGTCGTTGACCCCACCGCCGCCGCCGCAGCAGAAGCTGAAGCCCTTCTTGTTCTTCATTTCGCGCAGATCCACCCCGAGCGCATCCATCAGCGCCCGCGGCGCATCCGTGACGCCGCCCTTGCGAACGAGCTGGCACGGGTCGTGGAACGTATAGCTCTGCCCGTTGACCCGGTTCAGCTTGAGCTTGCCGCTGGCGAGCATGTCGGCCAGGAACTCGGTGATATGACGAACCTTGAAGGGCAGCGATTCACCGATGATGTCGGCAGCCTGCCAGCGCAGCGCGGTGTAGGCGTGTCCGCATTCCGGCACGATCACCGTCTTGGCGCCGATCTTCTTTGCCGTGTCGGTGATGCGCTTGGTGATGCGCTTCTGCAGACCGCTGCTGCCGGCGTAATAGCCGTAGTTTTCCGCGATCAACGCATCGCTGCGGAAGGTGTAGTTGACACCCAGGCGATTCATGATCTTGATCATCGCCGCGACCGCGTCCGGGTTTCGTTCCAGGTCGGTACGCGGGACGCAGACCATGATGTCGGCGCGATCCTTGTCCAGCGCGACATCGAGACCGTGATCCCGACCGATTTCCGAAAGGACTTCAGGGTAGGGACGCTCGGACTCCTCGGGCTGACCGGTTTCGGCCTGGTGACGGGCGCGATCGGCGAGCGGCTTCGGTGCGAGGCCTGCCTCGGCCATGCCGCGCCGGCCGACTTCGATCATTTCGGCGACTTCGATGCCCATCGGGCAGATCAGGCTGCAGCGGCCGCACATGTTGCAACTGTCGTAAAGCAGTTCCTGCCATTGTTCGAGCTGGTCGGCGGTGACCTTCTTCTTCAGGCCCAGCAGCTTGAAGAACGGCGCGAAAGCACCCGACTCGCGCTTGAAAGCCTGCTTGAACGGCTCGGCCTTGAGGATTGGCGTGTACTTCGGATCCTCGGTCGCGATGTAGAAATGACACGCGTCGGCGCAGATTCCGCAGTGAATGCAGGACTCGAGGTTGAGTGCGGCGTAGGCGCCGAAGTGTTGCGCGAAGCTCTGCATGGCGCGTTCTTCGCGTTCACTCGGCGACAGCTTGGCATCCGAAGGGCTGGTCCTGCGGAGAGGCTCGGTAGCGGTGGTCATGATGCTGCTCCCTTTTTCTCGTGCTTGTAGCCGGTAATGAAGCGGCTGGGAAAGATGTAGAAAGCGTGCATGAGCTTGCTGAACGGGAACCAGATCAACAGCGCATTGAACGAAATGATGTGGGCGGCCAGGATCAGTTCGTAGCGTCCGCCGAGTCCGAAGACGGCCATGACGCCGGTCACCATGATGGCGTACAGGATCACCAGCGAGAACCAGTCATCGAAGTTCGAGATGCGCCGGAGAACCGGGTGCATCGCGCGGCGAATCGTGGCGATCAACATCAGGAAGATCGTGGCCACCGACAAGACGCTGATGATGCCGGAAGGAAGCGTTGGCCACCACGGTGCGTTGATGCCGAAGAGGTTCTTCCAGAATGCGACGTGGGGCGCACCCAGCAGCACGATGGCGAACAGGCCGATGTGATAGCCGTAGCCGACGGCCTCGCCGAAGGCGGTTCGATCCAGGAACTCCGGGTGCGGCCAGGAGCGGTTGCCCACGGCGATTGCACCGCCGGTCACGGCCTTGCCGGCCGAGACACGCGCTTCTGCATGGCTCTTGCGCCAGCCGAGCAGGATCACGGAAACCAGGCGCCACAGCACGCCGAAGACGAAGACGATCAGTGCGATGTGCAGCATCGGGCCGCGTGCGAATTCGAGCGTTGTCATGATGCGTCCTCCGTGGTGTTGCCGGCGAGTTTCTTCCTGCGCCGATTCGCGGCCAATGCGGCCACCGCGCCCACCGCGACACCTGCTGCGGCGGCACCGGCCACCTGGCCGGTATCACGGAACAGTTTCGAAGTGACCGGCTCGTAGAATCCGCCCTGATCCCAGAAGTTGGGTTCGGAGCAGCCCAGGCAGCCGTGACCGGACTCGACCGGCCAGGAAGCGCCCCCGTTCCACTTGATCGTGGCGCAGGCGTTGTAGGTGGTCGGTCCGCGGCAGCCGAGTTCATAGAGACACCAGCCGTTGCGCGCGCCTTCGTCGTCGAACGACTTGGCGAACAAGCCGCGATCGTAGAAGCGCCGGCGGTAGCAGCGGTCGTGGATGGTGTTGCCGAAGAACGCCAGCGGCCGGCCGTGCTTGTCCAGGTCCGGGACGCCGGTTGCCAGGAAGCTGACCAGCGTGCCGGTCATGACTTCGGGAATCGGCGGGCAGCCCGGCACGTTGACCACGGGCTTGTCGGTGATGATGTCCTTCACGCCGACCGCGCCGGTGGGATTCGGATAGGCCGCCCCGACCCCGCCGTAGGAGGCGCAGACGCCGACAGCGACGATCGCCGCGGCACCGTCGGCTGCTTCGCGCAGCTGGTCGACGAACGAGTGACCCGCGCTGGTGCCGTAGGCCCCACCGATCTTGGTCGGAATCGAGCCATCGCAGATCAGGATGTACTCACCCCAGGCTGCTTCCATCGCTTCGTGGCGCGCCTCTTCGGCCGCGTCGCCGGCGGCGGCCTGAAGGGTATGGTTGTAATCCAGCGAGACGGTTTCGAAGATCAGGCTTTCCAGCGACGGAGCGAAGGATCGCGTCAACGATTCGAGGCACCCTGTGCATTCCTGGAAGGGCATGTAGATCACGGTCGGTCGCCGCGCAGCGCGCAGCTGCTGGGCAAACGCGTTGGTCGCCCCCGGCGGCATCGCCATCAGCGCCGTGATGCCCGCGCAATATTTGAGGAAACGGCGCCGTCCGACCCCGTTTTCGTCCATGATCTGACCGATCGTCGGTCGTTCGTTGCGGCTGTTTCTAGTCATTAGGCTGCTCCTTGCAGACGGTCTCGCAGGTGCCGGACTGCGTCCGTGATGTGATCGGGCTGCGCACTGAGAAAGTCGGGGAAGCGGGCGATCTCGACATATTCGGCGAGGATTCGTCCATCGTGACCGCTGTGCTGAATCCACCAGACGCCGGGGTAGGCGGTCTCGCGGATCCGGGTCGGGCCGTCGAGGTCGATGGTCAGATCGATCTCGCCGTGGCCGAGCATGTTCTTCAGGCCGGTGAATTCGTCGGGCGCCATCGGCAGGCTCTTCAGGTCGATGGCCGCGGTTTCGCCGGTTTCGGCAAGACGCTCGAGCTGCGCGAGGATTTCGTGTCCGAGCGCGCGAACGCCGCCGCCGATCGTGCTGCCTTTCGGCGCGGACTTGACCTTGAGCGGAATCGCGTGATTCATGGCGTCTCCTCGACCAGATTCCGGATGATTCCGGCGGCACGTTCCACCGCTTCGGCGACGACCGGGGTCGGCGTGGCGCTCCAGTCGAGGGAAAGCGGCTGGATGCCGATCAGCGAGTAGCGCTTCGGCATCCGCCCGCGCAGCCGGGCGCCGACCAGCACGTCCATGAGGTTGACCTCGTGGACGCTGGGCCGCTGGCTGCCGTTCAGGAAATCATCCATGTCGGCGTCGTGGAACACGCGCACGGTGCCCGGTTCGGCGTCGAGTTGGGCTGCATCGACCACGATGAGCCGGGCTGCATTTTCGACTCGCTCGAGCAAGGTGAACGAAAGCGTGCCGCCGTCGATGACTTCGACATCCTCGGGCAGGGACTGACGGGCGAGTGTTTCGATGACATGGATGCCGGCGCCGTCGTCGCCGAACAGGCTGTTTCCGATACCGATAACCAGCGTGCCGGTCTGCGACTCCGGCACCGCGGCCCCGTCTTCTGCGTGGACGGCGGCCTGCACTGTGGCCTGCATCGACTCCTCCCGAATATTCGACAGTCCGAATGCTAGCGCTGCGGGGGGCAGGGGCGTTTGACCCAAGTCAAAGAACGCCGGGTCTGGTGGTCGATTGACCCGGATCATGTTTGCTAAAGTGCAGCGCTGGTAGTCTCGCGCTCCTTTCCCGTCGAAAGCGTGGTTTTCCGGCATGCATGAACTGGCCGTGTGCGAAGAACTGCTGGGCCGCGTGCGTCAGACCGCTCGCGGTCACGGCGCGCGCTCGGTCGGGCGCATCACGCTGCGTCTCGGGCCGCTATCGGGCGTCGAACCCGATCTGCTCGAGCGCGCGTTCGAAATCGCGAGGGCCGGAGAATTCACTGCCGGGGCGGTGCTGGTCATCGAGTCGTCGCCTGTTCGCATCCGCTGCCGCAGTTGCGCGCACGAGGCCGAAGCGGCGTCGAACCGACTGGTATGCGCGGCGTGCGGGGATTACCATATCGACGTGGTCGGCGGCGACGAGCTGCTGCTGGCCAGCATCGAGTTGCACGGCGTCGACGATTCCGGCGCTGGCACCGAACCCGAAATCGGAGAACGAAGTCATGTGTGAAACCTGCGGTTGTTCCATCCCGGGCCAGGATCATCCGGCCCCGGCCGATCGCCATACCGTTGAAGTGCTGGAAGGGTTGATGGGCTCGAACGACCGGGCCGCCGCCCACAATCGAGAGCATTTCGACCGCAGCGGTGTGCTGGTGATCAACCTGATGTCGTCGCCCGGCTCCGGCAAGACGCGCTTGCTCGAAGCGACCGCCAAGGCGCTGGACGGCGAGCTGGAAATCGCCGTCATCGAGGGCGATCTGGAAACCGAAAACGACGCCGAACGGCTTCGCCGCAACGGTATCCGGGCGCACCAGATCACGACCGGCAGCGCCTGCCACCTCGATGCCCATCTGGTCCACGACGCGCTGCATGGATTTCCGCTGGACGAGCCGCCGGTCGACATCCTGTTCGTCGAAAACGTCGGTAACCTGGTGTGCCCGGCCGCGTTCGATCTCGGCCAGCACCTCAACGTCGTGCTGCTGTCGACCACCGAAGGCG
>CAYPZP010000077.1:0-13930 GCA_964415285.1 uncultured Halomonas sp.
TCACGAGCAGCCCGCTGACCTTCGCGCCCAACGACGGCAGCCGACGCACCACCGGGTTCGATCCGCTGACGGCTGGCACGACGACCGTCTCGATCGTTCATCCGACCGGATTCACGATACCGGCCAACGGCCGAACCAGCCTGACCGCGACGGTGACCGACTGAGCGACGGCCAGGGAAAGGTGAGGGTATCGGGTTTGGGGTTCGGAGGGATCCAAACCCGGGGGCGCTGCGCTTACCCGGGCTACGGGTTGCAGGTGAAACGCCGGTTTCCGGGTTCGGGTTTCCGCGGTTCAAGGCGGTCGGGCTTTGGCGCATCGGCGTGTGCCGTAGGAGGCCTTTCCGAAGGCCGATGGGTTCGGGCTGCGCGGATCGGAGTCCGTTCCTGTAGGGGGAAGACGGGTTTCCGGGTTCCGGGTTCGGGTTTCCGAGGTTCAAGGCGGTCGGGCTTTGGCGCATCGGCGTGTGCCGTAGGAGGCCTCTCCGAAGGCCGATGGATTCGGGCCGATCGCGGTTCGGAGACCGCTCCTGCAGCGGAAAGACCCATGCCTGATGTGGGAGGCCTGTCCGAAGGCCGATGGGTTCGGGCTGCGCGGATCGGAGTCCGCTCCTACAGAAAGAACCGTCGCGACATGGGCCCGTCGCGACGGCGTCCCCGAGGGTTCGGCTGTTTCGAGTCCGCCGGTTTCGGCCGGGCCGATCAGGTCACGATTCGTTGAGCGGCACCACGCGGTCGTCGCCCGGAGCAAGCTGGAGGTCACGGACCCAGCGGTCCTGGGCCGTTCGGATGCGAACGCTGTAGGTGCCGGCCGGCACCTCGACCGGGTCCTCGCCGACGAAGCCCGAGGCGACGACGTCGCCGGACGCATCGATCACCTCGAACGGAATCCGCAGCGACTGCTCCAGCGCCTCGCCCAGCGCTTCGGCCTCGCCGGCATCGAGATACTCGCCGCCGCCGAGTTCGGCCCACGACCGGAACTCATCCTTCAGCGCCTCGTCGTCGATCGCGAAGCCGACGATGTTGACGCGCACGTCGACACCCTGCTCGGCCAGCGCCTCGATCGCGGCGGCCGGATCGCCTTCGCAGGTTTCCTCGCCGTCGGTCAGCAGGATCACCAGCCGCCGGCCTTCGGCATCGGCCAGGTCGGAGGCGACCGCGGACAGCGAAGCCGCGATCGGCGTTCGCGCCAGGTTGATCGCCTGGATGCCCTCGACCATGGACAGGAAGGCCGCCTTGTCCAGCGGCGCGAGTGGGACTTCGAGGTCGGTGCGACAGCTGCCGGCCTCGCGATGGCCGTAGACGCGCAGCGCCAGCGGTATCCCGTCCGGCAGCGTTTCGTTGACCGTATCGCGGATCGCCGCCTTGGCGATCTCGATCCGGCGGGTGCCGTTCATGCGCTTGAGCATGCTGCCCGAGGCATCGAGGATGATCTCGACCGCGCCGCGCGCCTGGGGCGTCACGCCCGCCTCGCCGGCCGTTACCGCGATCGTCGCCGGCGACGGGTCGTCGACCGTTTCCAGCGCGGTCTCGACTTCGAAATCGACCGGGCGCTTCAGCCAGGCTACGGCGCGGTCGAAGCCGCGCGCCAGCGAGCCGTAGCCGGTGATGTACTCGAAGTGACCGCCGCGCACCATGGCCCAGTCCTGCATCAGGTCGACCTCGTGCGGCGGGTTGCCGCCGAACGCGCCTTCGGAGGTGAGCTTCATCGAGAACACCTGCGGGCGGCCCTGTTCGAGCGAAGGCCAGAGCGTCGCATCGGTGCTGGTGGCCGCATCGGTCAGGAGCAGGATCGCCTTCTTGCCGGGGCGCCCGATCATCTGCCGCGCACCGGCGCCCAGCGTGCCTTCGGCATCGCTGGAGCTGGTCTCCTGCGGGTTCGCGGCCAGCATGCGCATCAGGGGATACGGATGGCCCTGCCAGTCTTCGAGCAGCGGCGCGCGTCGACCGAAGGGCAGCAGGTTCACTTCGTCCCGGCCCGGTTTGATGGTCTCGGCGTAGGTCATCAACGCCGCCGAGATGGTCGGCAGCCACGCCGCGACGCTGCCGGATGTATCCCAGCTGAAGATGACCGAGCGCGGCGGCTCGACGATCTCGAGCCAGTAGTCCGAGCCGGGCTCGACCCAGGCCTCCCAGCGCGCTTCGGTGCCGGTGTTCTCCAGCGCGTAGAGCGGCACTTCCTCGCCGGCGGCGTCGAACAGCGTCGGCGCGCCTTCGAGGGTCGGACGACCGCGGGCCGTCAGCTCCAACCGGTTGTTGCTGCCGGTGGCGGTCAGTCGATACCACGAGCTGTAGGCATCGAGCAGCGCCCGACCGGGCGCCGGCTGGCCGGGGTCCAGCGCCAGCGCGGTTTCGCGGCTGCGGTTGTCGGGCTCGCCGCTTAGCGCGGGCGGCTGCGGCGGGTTTTCGGCCTCCAGCGGGCCGACGTGCGCGAGATGCCCCCATTCGCCGATGGCGCTCGGGCCCTCGGCCTCGAACACCGCGATCCGGTCCGGGTAGCGAATCGACGAGGCGCCTTCGGGCAGCGCGAAATCGAAGCGCACGTAGCGCGCCCAGGTCGGGGCGTCGAGCACGATCTCGGCCGGGGCGGCGCCGATCTCGATCGGCTCGCCGACCGGCGTCCACGGCCCCAGCGGACTGTCCACCGCGACGTGCATCCGGACCGATTCGAACGCGGTTCCCGCGCTGTCGGCCGGCATCGGCTCGATCACGGCGCGCGCGATTCTGGCTGCACGCGCGTGCTCGAAGCCGAGCACGACGCGGCCCCCGGAAGCCCCGCGCATGCGCGGGCTCGGCGCTTCGTCGTCGTCGATCAGCACGCCGTGGCTGAAGGCGCTGCCGCGGATCCACGGCTCGGCCCAGACCAGGTGGCCGCCCAGCGCCGGATCGGCCAGGTTGATCGGTGCCTGCGGCGGACGCCAGTCCGGCGCCGCGACGACCTTGAACTCGCCGAGCTTGAGCTGCTGCAGGCTGCCGGTCTCGCCCATCGCGCCGCTGATCGGAATCAGCCGGGCGAAGCGCGCCGGCACCGGCGCATCGAGCACGAAGGCCTGCTCGGCCGCGCGCGGATCGAGCGCGCCGCGAGCGACGGTCTCGAAGCGCTCGCCGTCCAGCGACAGCGCCACCTCGAACTCGCGCAGCATCTGGCGCGGATGCATGGTTCCGGTTGGATTCAGGATGAAGCCCTTGACCGGCACCGGCGCGTCGCCGGCCAGGCGCACCGTCGGCTGCTGGTGTTCGTCGACGCCGTTGCGCGAGGTCCGCATCTGGGTCTCGGTCCAGCGCCCGTACCGGGCCAGGCCGTCGAACAGCCGGACGAAGTCTCCGAGCTTGTTGTCGTCGATGTTGGGGCTGGAGACCAGCTCGGCGCCGAAGCGGGTGGCCGCGGCGTTGAAACCGCCGCGCAGCGGCTCGGGAACCGTCCATTCGAAGGTCGGCTCGACTGGCACCGCGTCCAGCGACGTCGCGATCGTCGCCACGGCACCGGCCGACGCACCGCCGGAACGGGCACGAACCGAGAACTGTACGTCGGGCGCCACGACTGCATCGGGGGCGACGTGAATCGCCAACGGCAGCCGCTGAGTTTGCCCCGCGCCGAGCAGGAGTCGATCGGGCAGTCCGTCGACCGACCAGCGCAGGTCGGTCAGCGCGGCGTCGAGGTCGACGTCGACCGGTTCGGCGTGCGGATTGGCGAGCACGACCGTGCCGTCCAGGCGCTGCGACCACGGCGAGAACGCCTGGACTTCGGTCTGGGGAATTTTGACGGCCACCTCGACGGGCGGTCCGGCGGCCGGCGAATCCGCGATCAGTTGCGACAGGTCGAGCCGGTAGTCGCCGGAGCCGCGCAGCTGCAGCGCGTAGGGCGCCTCCGGCGCCAGCTCGGCGCGGTAGACCTCGGCCTCACGGTCGAACTCCAGATCGATCTCTTCGCGCGTGATTCGATCGACCAACTCGTAGCTCAGCCCCGACTGTCGCGGCAGCGCCAGGGCGGCCGGCGCGTTGCGGTCGGGGAGTCGGTACCAGTCCTGCGAGGCCCGGCTGGTGCCCAGCGAACCCTCGAGAATGCCATCGCCGGGGAACGGTGCCGCAGCATCGATCCAGTCGTTGGGCTCGCGGTCCTTGACCGTCTCGAGCGCGTCTTCGCGGAACAGGGTGATCCGGTACTCGGCATCCGAGACCTCGACCGGCGCGAGCTGGACCGAATAGTCGCCCGGCGGCAGAAAACCGCGCCATTCCGACACGGCGCCGAGTTCATCCTCGCGCCTGAACTCGACCACGGTCTGCGCCTCCTGGCCGTAGCCGAGTCGGATGCCGATTCGTCCATCGGCCGGCGGGGCGACGCGGATCCGGACCTGTTCGTTGCCGAGCAGCGTGAAGCGGTAGACGTCGACATCGCCGTCCTCGGCGAGCAGTCCGAAGTATTCCTGGCCGTAGCGCATGGAACGCGCGTTCGACACATCGTCGTTCGGCTCCAGTTCCATGCCGGGCGGCGGCGGCCCGAGCGGCTGGACGCGGACCGTGTAGTCGCTGTCGGTACCCGATGCGGCGATCACGTATTCGCCGGGCAGCAGGAACTGGTTCTCCAGCCGGATTCGTTGCTGACCGCCGCCGCGTTCCTGGGAAACGGTTTCCCCGCCGAGCCTTTTGAGATACAACTCGAACAGATCGTCGCCCTGCGACTGGATGCGCCAGAGCTGGGGATCGCCGGTGACGTTGAAGCGCCAGTGGTCGGTCTCGCGTCCGTTGTCGAATCGCCCGCGCCCGAAGCCGCGGTCGTGGAGCGGCGAGGCGTGCTCGATCTTGTCGTTGGGCTCGATCTCCTCGCCCGGCCGGAGCGGCCCGGCGTCGGTCCAGCTCAGTTGCCAGTCGGCGCCGTCCGGGCCGCGGTCGGACAAGCGGATCCGGTACTCGCCCGGCGAGAAGCCCAGCGAGAACTTCCGGGTGACGCTGTCCGCGCCGCGGTTGCAGTCCTGCAGACGGTTCAGCGCCATGCGCTGCAGGCAGATCTCGATCCGGGATTCCGGACCGCCCCGGACCTCGAGGTTCCAGCGCTGCTCGGCTGCGGCTTCGTCGACCGTGAAACGCAGCCAGTCGGTGTCGCTTTCGTCGAAACGGCCCCGGATCGTCTCGCTGAACGGCACCATCATCGGCACCTGGTCGTTGGGCTCGCGTTCGACACCGTCATTGATTTCCGGCGCGCCGCGCGGGATCGCCAGCCACTGCACGCCGGCCGCCTCCTGCCGGGTCCGAATCTTGTAGACACCTTCGGCCAGCATCAGCCCGGGCCGGCGGATCGGCTCGCCGCCTTCGTGTTCCAGCGCCAGCAGCGTGGCGCCGTCCGGGCCGATCAGTTCGGCGCTCGACGGAATGCCCAGCGCGCTCTGGTATTCGAAGTCGTACGGAATGGCGGCCTCGTCGGCATCGAGCTCGAAGAAGAACCAGGATTCGCCCTGGGTGTAGACCACCTGCCTTCCATTCGGCGAGATTCGCTGCGGATCGTCTTCGGTGTTGCGCTCGTCGAGCACGCGCACGCCCGAGGAGTCCTCTTCGACCAGTTCGACGGTGTAGGCGCCCGAGCCGCCCGAATGGGAGACGCCGAGCACGTAGACGCCTGCCGGCAGCAGCATCGAATCGGCCTGCGCCGCGCGACCTCCGTCGGCCGCGTTCAGGGTCAGGACCGTGATCGGTCGCTCGGTCAGCGTCTCGGGTATGCGCCCGCGCCCGTCGGCGATCGCAGTGAAGTCGAAGACGTCGAGCTTGGTCAGCGCACCGGCACGCCCGGTCAAGCGCAGGTTGAACCGCCGGCCGGCCTGGTCCTCGTCGACGATGACCCGGTAGGCGTCCTGGTCTTGCCCCTCGAGCTCGCCCATGATCCGCACCGTGTCGTTGTCGTTGGGCACGGAGAACGTGATGGCTTCATGCGGCGCGTTGTTGGGCTCGGCGTCGTAGACCAGGCTGGTCACGGCCAGCGAAGCGCTGCTGGCCAACAGGACGGTCAGCGCCAGGCCAGCAACTGCCGGGGATACAGATTTCGGTTGTGCCATGTTTCGCTCCATTGAATCGGGCGACAGGTCGAGTGCAGCGGACGGGATCGGTCATCGGCCGGCGCGGTCATTGTCGCTCTCCCGGCCGAACCGTCGGGTTGGTGCACGGCCTAGTCCGTAATCGCTCCGCACGCCAGGTCTCTCCACTCCGACATCGGGAGAAACCGCACGTAAACGCCGGTATGGACCAGGTTGATCAACGCTGCGACCGCTTGCATGTAGGCATAGCTGATCTCACCCAGCACCGCACCGCCGGCTGCCAGGGGCGCCGCTGCCGAAGCGGAACCCGCGGCAATGCCCGCCAGGATGAGTTTTGCGGTCAGCATCAGGAACAGCGCGGTCACGACGCCGATCAGGAAGCTTCCCATGAGACAGCAGAACACGTCGAGACTCATCCCCGAGTCGCAGCCGATCATGTTGTACATCGTGAACATGCCTCCGACGATCAGACCGAGCACCTTGATGTATTCGGTTGCCGCAACCCCGCCGTAGCCGGCGGGTCCGAATCCCATGGCGGCAACGCTTCCGGTATTCGGGTCAACCCGCCACCAGGCCGCTTCGCCCGGCGTCTCCGGAACCAGCAGGGCGTAGCCGGCCGAAAGCTCTCGTTCGGCATGGGATCGATACGACGCGGGGACGTTCGCCAGAAGATCGGCGGCGGACCCGCTGTCCTGCGTGATCAACTGCAGCGCATCGGCTTTCTCGAGCCCCTGGAATGCGCTCGTGATCTGCGCGAATTGGTCCTTCTGAAGAACGCTCGCTTCCTGGACCGACTCGTAAACGCCCTGGCGAAGGGAGGCGACCGGAGACGCAGCGACGTTCGCGCCGTCGCGTTGGTACGAGCGACGGGAGTTCGAGAGGATGTCGATCTGCCTGAAGGAACCGAGTTCGTCGTCGTTGTCGACCACCCCTCGATTGAAGGACACGAGCATGGGCTCGTGGAGATACGTCGCTTGGTTCGAGGACACCCCGGTGCTCGTATTGGTTGCCGTCAGGTACTCCATCCAGAGCGTTTCCGGAAGCGGGTCGAGACCCTGAAGCATGTTGTACGCCGGAGCATTCGGGTCCGCGTCACGCCGTTCGCGCATGGCCTCGAGAATGGTTCGGCTCTCTGCCGCCGCCGCGGTGAGTCGATCGGACAGGAAATTCGGGTTGGTCTGCCCGGAAACGACCGTCAGGCTTCGCATCTGCATCAGGCGAGCCCGCAGCTCGCGCTTCCAGGCCGCCTCGGCCTCGGCCTCGGTCGGACGCGGGCCGAGCTCGGCTTCGGGCTCGACGATCACGCGATCGATGGACTTCACCGCGCCGGTGGGAGCGGTCATCGAATAGCGAATCCACAGCTTTCCGAGCTTGAACGGCGATTCCGGTTCCGTTTCGGCGTCGCTTTCGCTGCCGCCGCCGAGCGCCGAAAGCGCCGAAACGGCCTCGGCGCCGCGATCGGACACTTCCTTGATGAACTGTCCTTGCGCAGTCATCGCTTCCGGAGGCAGTACGCGGCCATCGAGCGAAAACACGTTCTGCGACGGACCGCCCTGCT
This sequence comes from uncultured Halomonas sp., assembly GCA_964415285.1. Taxonomy (GTDB): domain Bacteria; phylum Pseudomonadota; class Gammaproteobacteria; order Xanthomonadales; family Wenzhouxiangellaceae. Next base: position 7,579 of record CAYPZP010000077.1, read on the forward strand.
CACTGAAGTAGGGCACGAAGAGTTCAGCACGCTCCAGGGCTTCGCTGATGAGCCCGCTGCCGTTCCCGTCGGCACCCGTGTAGGGAACGAACGCGATGGTCAAGGGTGTGTAGGCGGCATTGGCCGCCGGACGCTCCCATTTCGGGATCAGCGAGTGCTTCTGGACGGAACCGGCAGTCTCGCTCTCGAGGAAGATCTCGATGCCGATCCGGTGCTGCAGTTCGGCCGGGATCGAATCGCCGAAGTAGCGGCGAGCGGTCACCTCGGGCGAGGTCGAACCCGCGAACGCCGGATGCGCCTGAACCCAGTCGTCACCGGGGCCGAGGCGGTACTCGGTCCAGAAGTATCGATCCGGAATTGCGGCGAGCGCCTCGACCTTCCGGGCCGCCGACGTCAGGCCTGCCGGCAGGTGCTGCTCGAGCATGGCCGTTACGCGGTCCACCCGTTCGGTCTGTTTCGCCTGTTCCGAAGCCACGCCCCTTGCCAGCTCGGCCAGCGCGTCCTGGCGCGAGAGTTCGGGCGCGAAGAACGAAACGACCTGGTTCACGAACGACGGGTTGCCGTCGGCAAAGAGCTCCGGCCACTCCAGCGCTCCGAACATGCCCGGCAGCAACGAGGCCTTCGCATCGCCTTCGAGGGAACCCTCGGCGATCCGGGCCTCGAAGCCCGCGTCGTTGAGCAGCTTGGCCAGCAGCACCGATTGGTCCAGCGAGTTGCCGGCTCTCGCAATCAGGGTTCCCTGTGCAGCGCGCAGCAGTCCGTCGTAGGGCTGATAGCGGATCTCTTCATCGACGAATTTCACGATCGCCTCGGCATCGAACTCCAGCGCGAACACCAGTTCACCCAGGTCGAACTGGGATCGGTCGATACGCTTGCGGACCTGCTGCATGCGCTCGAAGATCGCGTCCACGGATCCTTCGATCGAAGACCCGCCCGCTGCGGATGTAGAAGCCGCCCGGGCGGAGGCCAAAGCGGAGTTCTGCACCGCCCAGCCCATTTGCGAATAGATGAGCAGGAAGGACAGGAACCAGCAAAGGCCCAGGCGAAACCAACGTCGTTGTCTGTTCATGACGGCTCCCGGCTCGGAATCGAGCCCCTTGGATACTGGCGGCCCAATCGTCGCACACGCGATCCGGCACGAGCGAGCAGCACACTCCATCATTACGAAAACGCAGCACAAAACCCGCCATTTCGAGCCGTCTCGACGCTCCGGCCGAGCCCGGCGATTACGAGGTGCGCTACCTGGTCAACGCCAGCAGCCGGGTGCTCTCGCGCACGTCGTTCAAGGTGGAGTGAGATCGGATGGCCGGGTGGCGCGGAATCGTCGGCGACGTCGCCTGCTTCCATTCGCCGGCAGGCCGGCTCCTACAGTTGATTCGGGCGTCGGCGTTCGGTTGGCGCTGTAGGAGCCTGCCTGCAGGCGAAGGTTTTGCTGTTCAGCGGTCCGGCACTGCGGGCCTGTTCGCCGGCAGGCCGGCTCCTGCAGTTGATTCTGGCGTCGGTGTTCGATCGGCGCTGTAGGAGCCTGCCTGCAGGCGAAGGTTTTTCGGGGTTCGGCGGCCCGGGGCTGCGGGCCTGTTCGCCGGCAGGCCGGCTCCTACAGTTGATTCCTACGTCGGCGTTCCGTCGGTGTTGTAGGAGCCTGCCTGCAGGCGAAGGGTTTCGGTCAGCCTCCGCGCAAGCGCAGGATGTGGCCGACGGCGGGGTCGGTTCGACCGGCCAGCATTTCGGTCAGTACCGCGCGCGCGGCCTCGAGTCCGTGCTGTTCGCGCAGTCCGATCAGCTGGTTGTCGATGACGTAGCCGAAGAACGCCGCGGTGGCCTGGCCGACGCGGCGGTCGAATTCGGCCGAGCCCCATTCGGTCTGTCGCTGCGCGATCCAATCGGGCGCGAAGAAGAATTTCGGCGCCGGCCCCGGCAGGTCGGCGGCCGGCTGCGGCGGTTCGTGCGCGTGTGCAGCACCCAGCGCGGCGTCGTGGACCAGCTGCTCGCCGAAGTGCCGGTGCACCCGCAGCTGCAGTTCGGCATTGCCGGCGACGTCGACGTAGAGCGTCGGTCGTTCGGGGTCCAGCGATTCCAGGTCGGGATAGCCGAGCGCCTGCGCATAGACGCCGAGGCCGGCGACGAAATCGCGGTGGCCGGGCGAGGTGAGGCCGACGATCTCGATGTCCGAACGCTGGCCGATGGAGAACGCGACGGCGTAGCCGGTTCGACTCGATGCGCTGGAGATGACGACACGTTCGGCGCCGAAGAAGGCCTGTTCGGCGAGAAAGTCGGCCAATCCGTAAGCGGTGACGAACAGCGGGCGGAAGATCGCGTGCAGTGCTTCGGAGGCTTCGTCGTGGAACGGGTCGTCGTCGGTACGCTGGTACCAGTTGTAGACCTCGGGCAGTCCGGCCCGGTGCGGCGCGTCGTCGCGGAAGCTCCGGGCGCCGGCCTTGCCGGGATGCACCGACAGGTGCGTGGCCGCCGGGAAGTAGCCGTAGTAGCGCTGGCCGGACTCGATGCCGTCGACGCCCGAATCGACGACGTCGGCGTAGCCCCAGACCGGCAGCAGGCCGAAGCCGTCGACGTCGGACGGAAAGAACCGCCAGTAGCCCAGCGCATCGCCGAACGCAGCGTAGGTGACGTTGTTGACGGTCAGCGCGAAGCGGTCCAGCGCCAGCACCACTTCGCCGTCGAGGGCCGAGGGCGCCGCGATGGTGTCGAGCTTCATGTCGTCGAACCGGGTGCGGTTCATCAGCAGCCGGGTCATGTTCGGCGCAGCGTTCATCGGGCGTCTCCGGGTCGGCGATTCGCCATGGTAACCGGGCATGCCGTGCCGTCGCGCGGCGTCGGATATCTTCTGCAGGCGCTCTTTCCGAAGGCCGATTCGGGTTCGGGTGGATCGCGATCTGGAGATCGCTCCTACAGAAACACAAACCGGTTTTCCGGTTTCCGGGTTCGGGTTTCCGCGGTCAGGGGCGGTCGGGCCTTGGTGCATCGGCGTGCGCTGTAGAAGGCCGCTCCGAAGGCCGGTCCTGGTTCGGGCGGATCGCGATCTGGAGATCGCTCCTACAGAAACACAAACCGGTTTTTCGGTTTCCGGGTCCGGGCTTCCGCGGTCAGGGGCGGTCGGCCCTTGGCGCATCGGCGTGCGCTGTAGAAGGCCGCTCCGAAGGCCGGTCCGGGTTCGGGCCGATCGCGATCTGGAGATCGCTCCTACAGGGGAAAGGCCAACTGCTGTAGGAGGCATCTCCGGATGCCGAACGATTCAGGCATGTCGCGGTTCGGAGACCGCTCCTACGGAAAAAAGACCGTTTTCAGCCGGGTAGCCCGGTAAGGCCGGAGGCGGCGGGCGCTTCGTGGCGGAACCGACCCCCCGGGTGCGCTGCGCTTCGGGTTGCGAATCCTCTTGATTGCTGTGGGAGGCGTCTCCGAACGCCGACGGGCCTAGGGCGGCTCGCGAACCGGCGTCCTGCCGGGACGGTGGCCTGGCCGGCTGCGGCGTCTCCGGGCGGCTCAGTCGAGCGATTCGATCTGCCGGATCAGGATCCGGTTGAACGCTTCCGGGTGCGTGTCCATCGGGTTGTGTGCGGCTTCCGCGATCGTGTCGAAGGCGAGCAGGTCCGGGTGGTTCTCGATCCACGGGTCGATCGCGCTGATCGGCACCCAGGTGTCGCGCTCGCCCCAGATGACGCCGAGCGGAACGCGGTCCCAGTCGGCCGGAATCTCGCCGCTGCGCGCGTGCATGCGCCGGAGCAGGGCCGGATAGGTACCGGGAACGGTCAACGGTTCGAAGTAGCCGGCGAATTCGTCGGGTTCGGGTTCGCGTCCGAAGGCCGAGGCCAGCATCCGGCCGATGACGTCTTCGTCCACCAGACGCCAGGCCGCGTAGACATCGGTGGCTCGTCGCGCCGAGGGCAGGGCGAGCAGGCTGTAGTACCAGCCGCCGCTGCGCCGCAGTCCTGGCGTGCCGTCGACGAACACCAGCTGGCTCACCCGGTCCGGTGCCGCGGCGGCCATTTCTGCGGCGACGCCGGCGCCCATCGAGTGGCCGACGACGACGAGCCGGCAGCCCGCGCAGACCCGGTCGGCGAGGCTCAGCACCAGGTTGCTCCAGGCTGGTCCGCGCGCGCTGCGCTCGCTGTAGCCGAACGGCGGCAGGTCCGGCGCGATGGCCGGGTAGCCGGCCGCCTCGAGCGCGGCCAGCGTCGAGCGCCAGCTGAACCCGGAGCCGCCGAAGCCGTGGATCAGCACGACCAGGACGCCGCGTGGTCCGGTCCCTGCGCTGCGGTCGCGCCAGTGCAGGCGCACGCCGTCGATCTCGGCGAAGCGCGAGTCCGGAAACGGTCGGTCGGGGATGGTGCCGTCCATGCCGGGTCGCGGCAGCAGCCAGGGAAGCACCAGGGCCAGCAAGGCCAGGCCGAGCAGAGCATAGAGGGCGTACTTGAGCATGCGCGGCCTTTCGGGTCGGCGATCGCGATTCGCGGTGGCGCGCCCGGAGGGACTCGAACCCCCAACCGCCAGGTTCGAAGCCTGGTGCTCTATCCAATTGAGCTACGGGCGCACGCGGTCACAGGGTAGCCCAAGGCGCGCGGTCCCGTTGCGATTCCGGCCGGTCGGCCGCGTAGTGCGCGGTTGCGCACGGGTCGATCGCGAGTTGATTTCGAGCCCGGTCCGCAGCGCCGCGCGGGCGATCCGGCCCGGCGGCGCGGCGAGACTCGACTCCGCAACTGCGTTCGGTCGAGTCACCCCGGTGTCATGGTTTGACGCTAGCGTACCGTGTAGGAAATTTCCTACACACCTAGGAAATCTTCCCTAATCCTGCTTTAATGAAAGGGCTGCCGCCCACCGCTCGACGTAAGGAAATCGCTTTATGCTTCCCGAATCCCGATCCACAGGCTGGATGCCTGCCGAGTTGTTCCTCGCTGCACGTCGCAAGTCGACGTTACTGATCTTCAGCCTGCTGCTGGTGCCGACCGTTGCGCTGGGCCAGGTCACGATCAACGAGATCATGCAGAACCCGTCCGTCGTCGGAGACGGCTCCGGTGAGTGGTTCGAGATCTACAACCCCGGCGCATCACCGGTCGACATCAACGGCTGGACCATCCGGGACGACGGCAGCGACAGCCACGTGATCAACAACGGCGGTCCGCTGACCGTGCCGGCGGGCGGCTACCTGGTGCTCGGCGTCAACGCCGATTCAGGCACCAACGGCGGCGTGTCCGTCGACTACGCCTACGGCAGCGGCTGGTTCCTGTCGAACAGTGCCGACGAAATCGTGCTGCTCGATGCCGCCGCCAACGAGATCGACCGCGTCGACTACGACGGCGGCCCTGCGTTCCCCGATCCCAACGGCGCATCGATGTCGCTGGCCAATCCGGTCCTGGACAACAATGTCGGCGCCAACTGGTGCGAGTCCACCTCCGCCTTCGGCGACGGTGATCTCGGCACGCCGGGCGTCGCCAACGACGGCTGTGCCGGCGTGCCGTTGCCTGTCGTGATCAACGAGTTCGTGGCCAACCACACCGGGACCGATGATTTCGAGTACGTCGAGATCTTCGGCCCGGCCTCGACCGACCTGTCGGCTTATACGCTGATCGAGATCGAGGGCGACAGCGCTGGCCCGGGCACCGTCGACGGCGTATTTCCGGTCGGCACCACGAACGCGACCGGTCACTGGTCGACCGGCTTTCTGGCCAACCAGCTCGAAAACGGGTCGCTGACCTTCCTGCTGGTCGAAGGCTGGTCCGGCTCGGTCGGTACCGATCTGGATACCGACAACGACGGCGTGCTCGACGTCACCCCTTGGACGAATGTCGTCGATAGCGTGGCCGTCAGCGACGGCGGCGTCGACGATCGGAACTACTCGACGGTGGTGCTGGCCCCGAACTTCGACGGCGCGCCGTTCACGCCCGGCGGTGCCTCGCGGATTCCCGACGGCGCCGATACCGACGCGGTTGCCGACTGGCTGCGCAACGACTTCGCCGGCGCCGGCATTCCGGCGCTGGACCCGGGCTCGCCCGAGGCCGGCGAAGCGCTGAATACGCCGGATGCGCCGAACCAGGCCGTCGGCGGTCCGCCGCCGCAGCCGACGGCCGAGCGGCTGCTGCTCACCGAGATCGTCGTCACGCCGACCGGCGGCGAGTTCATCGAGATCTTCAATCCCGGCGCCGCCGCGGTCGATCTGTCCGACGTCTACCTGACCGACGCGACCTTCGCCGGCGGCAACGTCTTCTACTACAACATCGTCACCGGCTCGGACGCCGGCGGCGGCGGATTCGGCGACTTCCACGCCCGTTTCCCGGACGGCGCCCAGATCGGAAGAGCGTCGTGTAGGGAAAGAGTGTTCAGAGCCGTGTAGATCTCG
>CAYPZP010000078.1:0-13919 GCA_964415285.1 uncultured Halomonas sp.
GGCGAGTATCGCGCCGAGTAGCACCAGCGCGAGGAATATCGCCTGCGAGGCCGGGCCAGTCGGCGTAGACCTGCCCGCCGTTGACGCCCCCGCCTGCGACGAGCAGCACCCCGCCGTGGCCGTGGTCGGTGCCCCTGGCGGCGTTTTCGCGCACGCGCCGGCCGAATTCGGTCTGGATCACGACCGTGGTGTGGTTCCACTCGCTGCCGATGTCTTCGCGGAATGCGGTCAGCGCGTCGCCGAGCTGGGTCAGCAGCGGTCCGATCTGGTTTTCCTGGTCGTCGTGGTGGTCCCAGCCGCCGGAGTTCAGCGCAGCGGCGACCAGGCCGCCGTTGCCGCGGATCAGACGGGCGGTGTCGGCCAGCGCCGCGCCGACGGGTCCGACGGGGTAGTTCTCGCCGACCGCCAGGTCGGCAATCGGCTCCAGCGCATCCGTTGCGGTCAGCGCGGCGTTCGCGGTCGGGTCCAGCAGCGGGTCTCGCGCATAGGCACGCGCCAGCGCCCACTGCGCGTGCTCGTCGAGCTGCAGGCTGAACTGGTCGATCGATCCAACCGCCAGCACCGAGTCGGTCCCGGCCATGGCCTGGGGCACCGCGGTGTCGAGGCTGACCGCGGCCAGCGGGCTTTCGAGGTGGAGACCGTCGAGGTAGCGCGACATCCAGCCCGTGCCGGGCGGCAGGTCGATCGAGTCGATGCCCTGTTCCATTGCCGATTGCGCGGAGAAGTGGGAGCGCTGAGCGGTGGCCAGTCCGGATGCGTGGACGATGGCCAGGTCGCCGCTGTCGAACAGCGACTTCAGTCCGGTCGCTGCCGGGTGCATCGCGAAGTAGCCGTCGAGATCGAGCGCCTCGGCTTCCGACAGCGCCAGCGTCGGGCGGGCGTCGAAATAATGCGGGCTACCCATCGGGGCGCAGACGGTGAGGCCATCTGCGGCCCCGCGCAGGAAGATCGTGACCAGCCGCCGGCCGTTCGGCAGCGTGCCGCCTGCGGCCCAGACCCAGCGCGGAGCAGCGGCCGCGCCGCCGGTGATCGCCATCCATTTCAGAAGTTCGCGTCGGTCCATTCGATCATCTCCATTGGGCTTCGGGACCGGCCAGCAGCCACGCGGCCAGCCCGGGAACACGATCCGATTTGGCCAGCCGGTTGGCATAGCGCAGCATCAATCGCCGCGTGCGGCCGTCCATCCCCTCGGGCCGGAGCGTCGCGGCCAGGAAATCGACCTGCTGGATCGGGTCGCCGATCGCCCGGGCCTCGTCGAGCACTGCGGACTCGTCGGCCAGCTCGGCGGTCCAGGTGCCGGCGGCGTTGAATCGCACCAGCAGACCGTTGGTCGATTGCCAGTAGCCGCGCTGGTCCGGGTACCCGTTGGGTGCCGGCCACGAGAACGGCACATGGCCCGAGGTGTTCAGCGCGGAAAACATCAACTCCAGTGCGCGTTGCGAGAGTTCGGATTCGAGCACACGGGCGGTGCCGGCGAGGAATTCCACCGGGCGCTTGAACTTGATGGCCGGCGTGGCGACGACCTCCGGGTGCAGCAGCAGCGTGTCCAGCATTGCGCGCGCGTCGCCGCCCGAGGATTCGAAGGTCTCGGCGACTGCATCGACCACCGCTTCGCCGGGATGATCGCTGAAGAACCGTGCAGCCAGCTTGGTCGCGACGTGCCGGGCCGTGGACGGGTGCTCGGAGAGCATTGTCAGCACCCGCTCTCCCTCGCCGAGGCCATCGGTCGGGATGGGTTCACCGAAGACGGTCTTGGGATCCCAGTCGTGGGTCAGCGGATTGAAGACGAATTCCGCCGGTTGTCGGATCGTCCATCCCGTGAACACCCGGGCGACTTCCTTGACGTCGAATTCGGTGTAGCCGCCGTTGACGCCGAGCGTGTGCAGCTCGAGCAGTTCGCGTGCGTAGTTCTCGTTCGGTCCATCGGCGGTGTTGACGTAGTTGTCGAGGTAATACAGCATCGCCGGGCTTTTCGCGTCCTCGCCGAGCAGCGTGGCAAAGTCGCCGAGCGCATTGGGCCGAATCATGTCGCGGTCCTCGAGCAGCTTGAGGAACGCCTCGACGACGCTGGTGGCCGGCACGCTGAAATGATCGCTCCAGAACTCGACCATGCGCTCGTGCAGCTGCCGCGGGCTGAAGGTGCGCCGGATGATCGTCGCGACGATCAGGTCGCGGGCCGGGGCGCCGAAGTTTTCCTGCTCGAACACGTAGTCGGCCAGTGTTTCGGGGTCCATGGCCAGCGTCGGCAGGAACTGCTGCAGCAGCCCTTCGAGCTCGCTGTCGTCGAACGCATCCTCAAGCTGCCATTCGACGAACCCTTGGTAGCCGAGCGTCTCGGCTGTCGCCAGAGCCTGCCGATTGGCGCCGTAGGTGATCCGATTGGCCAGACGAATCAGTTCGAGGGTATGGGGATCAGGATTCGGAGGTGCCATGGCCGGTCTGTCCTGTCGAAATCGGATGTTCGAAGCTCGATACCGTCAACGCGCCCGCCGCTGATCGGTTGACAACCGTTCGGGTCAGGAAGCGCACGTTGCCACCGATGACGCTCGAGCGTTCGCCGGCTTCGACCATACCCCGCCGGGAGGCCCGGCGTAAAGCAAGGACGAAATGCCGCGCGGACAGCGAGGGAGGGGAAACCGATCTGGCCCGCGGGTCGCCGGAGGCCGGTTGGTCCGGGTCAGGTCCCGATCAGGATCGGCTCGGGCTCGAGTTCGATGCCGAAGTGTTCGCCGACGCTTTCGCGGATGGCGCCGGCCAGCGCCAGCACGTCGCCGCCGGTGGCATTGCCGCGATTGGTCAGCACCAGCGCGTGGCGCTCGAAAACCGAGGCGCCGCCGACCGAGCGACCGCGCCAGCCGAGCTGATCGATCATCCACGCAGCCGAAAGCTTGATCAGGCCCGGCTTGTCGGGCCAGTTCGGCAGTTCGGGGTAGCGGTCGATCAACTCGCGCGCGTCGGCGCGCCGCAGCACCGGATTCTTGAAAAAGCTGCCTGCGGACGGGATCCGGCCCGGATCGGGCAGCTTGCGCTTGCGGATCCGCATGACCGCCGCGGCGACGGTGCGCGGATCCTCGGGCTGGCTGTGCCCCAGGCGCGCCAGTTCGGCGATCAGCGACGGATACTCGATCACCGGTGTGCCGTGCATCATCAGCTCCATCCGGACCGAGAGAATGACGAAGCGGTCGGCGTCTTCGCCCTTGAACCGGCTGTGGCGGTAATCCAGGCCGCAGTCGGCCGCCTCCAGCCAGCGCCGCACGCCGCGGCTGCGATCGAACACTTCGACGGCGTCCAGGCAATGCGCGAGCTCGACCCCGTAGGCGCCGATGTTCTGCATCGGTGCCGCACCCACCAGCCCGGGAATCATCGCCAGGTTTTCCAGCCCCCAGAGGCCGCGGTCCAGCGACCAGCGGACCAGCTCGTGCCAGTTCTCGCCGGCCGCAGCCGTCACCAGCACCCGGTCGCGATCGATGACTTCGCTATCGATGCCGCGCAGTCGGTTGAGCACGATCCGGCCCGTGTAGTCGTCGAGGAACACGGTGTTGCTGCCCTCGCCGAGCAGCAGCACCGGCTGGTCGGTGTCGAGCAGCCCGGGCAGGGCGTCGGCGTCGTCCAGCGCGGCGAGTTCATCGGCCTTGGCCGGCAGCCTGAACGTACTCAGCGCAGCGAGGTCGGCGTTGCGTTCAATCGGCATGGGCGAATTCCTCGGCAATCGCACGCGCGCTGGCGCGCACCAGGTCCGGGCCGCTGTAGATGAACCCCGTGTAGAGTTGCACCAGGTCGGCGCCGGCACGAATCTTCGAAACGGCATCGTCAGCCGACATGATGCCGCCGCTGCCGATGATCGGAAAGCCCTCGCCCAGGACCCGTCGGGCCACGCTGCACACGCGGTTGGAAGGTTCGAGCAGCGGGGCGCCGCTCAGGCCGCCTTCCTCTTCGGCGTTGGGCAGTCCTTCGACCGCCGTTCGGTCGATCGTGGTGTTGGTGGCGATCAGCCCGTCGATTCCGGCTTCGGCGATCGTCTCCAGCGCTTCGGTCAGCGCCGCCTCTTCCCAGTCCGGGGCGATCTTGACGACCAGCGGCCGGGGTTCGCCGGCGGCGTCTGCCTGTGCGTCGCGCTCGGCCACCAGCGCCGCCAGCAATCCGCCCAGCCGGCCCGATTGTTGCAGTTCGCGCAGATCCGCGGTGTTCGGTGACGATACGTTGACGGCGATGTAGTCGCAGTGCGGGTAGACCTTGCGCAGGCAGATCCGGTAGTCGTCGACGGCCCGATCCAGCGGCGTCTCCTTCTGCTTGCCGATGTTGGCGCCGACGATGCCGTCGTAGCGGTGACTCTTCAGGCGCTCGACCAGGTGATCGACACCGTGATTGTTGAAGCCCATGCGGTTGATCGCCGCCGAAGCCTCTTTCAGTCGGAAGCTGCGCGGCTTGGGGTTGCCCGGCTGCGGCCGCGGCGTGACCGTACCCAGTTCCAGGTGGCCGAAGCCGAGTTGGCCGAGTGCATCGATGTAGTCGCCGTTCTTGTCCATGCCGGCGGCCAGGCCCACCGCATTGGGAAACTCCAGGCCCATGAGGTGGACCGGCCGCTCGATCCGGGAACCCGAAATGAGCCTCGGCAGCCCGAAGTGGCCGCCGAATTTCATCGACTCCAGCGCCAGCTCGTGCGCCGTTTCCGGCGGCAGCGAAAACAGGCCCTTGCGTAGCCAGGTATACACGGGCCTCACGCGAAGCCGAAGAACAGCAGCGAAAGCAGCATCGCGAGGGCACCCAGCGCCCCGACGACCAGCGCGATCGCGGTGAGCCATGCCAGCGCGCCCAGCGCGCCGCCGATCAGCAGGAAGATCAACCAGCCGGCGCCCGCGGTGAACAGCACCAACACCTGGAACCAGCCCAGCGCGAGACCGATGATCGCCAGGCGCCGGCCGCGCTCGACCGAGCCCGGCTGCTGCAGCTGGCTGAGCGCGATGTGCCCAGCGACGATCGCTACCAGCACGCCGACGATCGGCAGCAGGATCCAGCCCAGAATGCCGGCGACCAGGCTGACGACGGCGGCGGAATTGGTGGGAGCAGTCGCGGTAGACATCGGGTTCCCTGAGCTCTCTCCGGATGGCGCCTTGCGGATCTCGATCCGTCGTCGGCTTCGATTCTAACGCTACAGATCGAACTTGATGCCCTGGGCCAGCGGCAGTTCGGTGGAATGATTGATCGTGTTGGTCTGGCGGCGCATGTAGGCCTGCCACGCGTCCGATCCCGATTCGCGCCCGCCGCCGGTTTCCTTCTCGCCGCCGAAGGCGCCGCCGATTTCGGCGCCCGAGGTGCCGATGTTGACGTTGGCGATGCCGCAGTCCGACCCGAGGTGACCAAGAAAATACTCGGCGTTGCGCAGGTCGGTGGTGAAGATCGCCGACGACAGACCCTGGCGGACGTCGTTGTGCATGCGCATCGCGTCGGAAAGGTCGGAATACGTCATCACGTACAGGATCGGGGCGAAGGTCTCTTCCTGGACGATGCCCCAGTCGTTCTCGGCGCGAACGATGGCCGGGTCGACGAAGAAGCCGTCGCGCTCGATCCGGTTGCCGCCGGTCAGCACCTCGCCGCCCGCCGCGCGTGCGTGCTCCAGCGCCTGCAGGTAGTGCTCGACCGCCGGTTCGTCGGTCAGCGGGCCCATCAGCGTGTCTTCATCCAGCGGATCGCCGATGCGCACCTGTTTGTAGGCATCGACGAGTGTTTCGACGACTTCATCGGCGATCGATTCGTGGAGGAACAGGCGGCGCGTGCTGGTGCAGCGCTGGCCGGCGGTACCCACGGCGCCGAACACAATGGCCGGAATGGCCAGCTTCAGGTCGGCGGTTTCGTCGACGATGATCGCGTTGTTGCCGCCGAGTTCGAGCAGGCTCTTGCCCATGCGCGCGGCGACCCGCTCACCGACCATGCGGCCGACCCGGGACGAACCGGTAAAGGACATCAGGTTGACGCGCTCGTCGTCGATGAATTTCTCGGCCAGCGCGTGCCCGTTTTCCATGAAGCTGGTGAAGATCGGCGGGAAATCGGTGTTCTCCAGCGCCTCATTGGCGATGTTCTGCACCGCCGCGCAGCACAGCACGCCCTTGGGCGAGGGCTTCCAGACCGTTGCGTTGCCGCAGATCGCCGACAGCAGCGCGTTCCAGGCCCAGACCGCGACCGGGAAGTTGAAAGCGGTGACGACGCCGATCACGCCGAGCGGATGCCACTGCTCGTACATCCGGTGGCCGGGGCGCTCGGAATGCATGGTCTTGCCGTACATCATGCGCGACTGGCCCAGGGCGAAATCGCCGATATCGATCATTTCCTGGACCTCGCCGTCCCCCTCGGGCTTGATCTTGCCCATCTCCATTGCCACCAGGCTGCCCAGCGGATCCTTGTGGCGGCGCAGCGCATCGGTGACCCGGCGCACGGCCTCGCCGCGTTCGGGCGCCGGCACCTGCCGCCAGACCTGCGCCGTTTCCACGGCCTGGTTCAGCACCCGCTGGTAGTCGTCTTCGGAAGCGGCGTAGACCGAGGCGATGACTTCGCCGGTAGCCGGATTGATCGAATCGATCTTGCCGGCTTCGGTGGTCGTGGACCAGTGACCGGGCCCGAAGCAGGCGCCGGGATTGTCGGCTCGAAGACCGAGTGAGTCGAGAATCTTGCGTGCGCGCTGGCTCATGCGTGCTGCCTCCGTGGTCGCGGGGTGTGCCGAAAATGCGGTCGGGCCGGCGCCGAATCGCGATCGGCGCGCCCGATTCGTCATTATCGCATCGGAGTCGACGTGTCGCGCGGTCGATCGTCGTCGAAGGCGGGTCGGGCGACCAGCCAGGCGGTCAGTTGCTTCAGGGTTTCCGAGAGCACTGACTCGAACGCCCGCAGCAGGTCCGGCGCCGACGCCGATGCCGCAGGGGTTCGCAGCGACAGGACCTGCCTGGCGATCAGGTTGGCCGTGGCGGCGTCGTACAGCCGGAATTCGATCTCCAGCGTAGCGATCAGCTCGCCGCCGTCGGTCTCGGCGAGTTCGAATCGCCGCAGATCGGACAGCAGGGTACGGTCGGTTCTCGCCCCGGTCGCCTCGACGCGCCGCAACGCCCCGGTGTCGCGGAGGTGGCGGATCGCCAGCGTTCGCAACAGGTCGGGCGCGGGCGCGACCCAGCGCGCTTCGGAATGCACCTGGAGTCGGGCATCGGCGGTACGAATCAGCACCCGGTTCGAATCGCGGGCCGGGTCGGATTCCGGGCGGGCGATGCTCAGGGACCATCCGGTCGTCGCTGTCGCCATCGCGGCATGCGCGGCCGGGCGTGGGTCCAGCAGTTGTACCGGGTCGCTCTTGGGCAGTACCGAGCACCCCGCGAGTGCCGTCAGTGCCGCCAGCAAAGCGGCGATCGTCCGGGCCGGCGAGCGGCGCCGCGTCGAATGGGTCGCAAGCATGTGGATGGAAGCGGTCATCTCGGCTGGTACTCCTCGGGTTGGTCACCGCCGACCAGGAATCGGGCCGGGTCCTGCTCGATGCGCCGGACCAGTCCGGACAGGTCGCGGATCAGGCGGCGCAGATCCTCGAGCCCGGCATCGACATGGCGCATGCCGATGCCGCCGATCTGGCTGAGCTCGGCCTGGTTGCGCTCGACGATCGAATCGATGCGCGCCGAGACCGATTCGAGGTTGGCCAGCGTGCCTTCGAGACGCTGGCGCAGTTCCGGTAGCGGCTCGACCAGCCCGCGGTCGAGCTTGTCCATGACGCCGATGAAGCGGTCGCTGGCGCGGCCGAGGCGCGCGGTCAGATCGGGCAGCGATTCGGCTGCGGCAGCGCCGCCGGCGAGCATGCGGTTCAGCGCGCTGTCGGTTTCGGCGACGCGCGTGCTCAACGATTCGATCGCGGCCAGCGTGCGGTCGATGCGCTCGAGATTGTCCTCGTCGAGAATGCGCCCGGCGCGCTGAAGCAGATCGTTGGCGGTCACGGCGATCCCCTCGGATTCCTCCAGCAGGCGGCTGAGCGCGGACTCGCTGGCCTCGATTCGCGGCAGGCCGCGTTCCCGGGAGCTCAGCAACGGCGTGTCGGGGCTGCCGCCGCTAAGCTGGATGGCCGCGGTTCCGGTCAGGCCGGTGAGACGGATTGTTGCGGCGGTGTCGGTGTGGATCGGGACCGCGGCCTCGATCTCCACGGTGACCAGCACCTGGCGCACGTCAGCGGGATCGAGGTCGATCTCGACGATCCGCCCGACGTTGACGCCGTTGTAGAGCACGGGGCTGCCCTCGGACAGTCCGAACACGGATTCCCGGAACAGGATTTCGTAGCGGTTCCATGCGCTGTCGGTGGCGAAACGGGCGGCGAACAGCCCGAAAACCACCGCGGCGACCGCGACGATGAAGGTAAATGCGCCGATGACGACGTAGTTGGCTTTGGTTTCCATCCGGAGCTCCTCAGGAAGAGTCGTCGGGGTCTTGGCGAACGGCTCGCGCGCGCGGGCCGTGAAAATACTTGCGCACCCAGGGGTGTTCGAGTCGCTCGATGTCTTCCAGCGCCGCCGTGGCGATCACTCGATGCTCGGCCAGCACGGCGACCCGATCGCAGATGGCGTACAGCGTATCCAGATCGTGCGTGATCAGGAAGACCGTCAACTCCAGTGCCTGCTGGATCGTGCGCAGCAATCGATCGAATTCGGCCGCGCCGATGGGATCCAGCCCGGCCGTGGGTTCGTCGAGAAACAGCAGTTCCGGCTCCATGGCCAGCGCGCGGGCCAGCGCGGCGCGCTTGCGCATGCCGCCGGAAAGCTCGGCCGGCAGTCGTTCGGCAGCCTCCGCCGGCAGTCCGGCGAGCTGGATCTTGGATCGCGCCAGATCGCGGCGGAGCTGGTTGCCGAGTCCCCGGCTGTGGGTCTTGAGCGGCAGCTCGACGTTCTCCAGCACGCTCAGCGAAGAGAACAGCGCGCCGTCCTGGAACAGCACGCCGGCACGGCGCGCCATGACCGCTCGGGCGGCCTCCGGGTCGGAAACGGCTTGACCGAAGACCTCGATGTTCCCGGCGGTCGGGCGCATCAGTCCGAGGATGCTGCGCATGAGCACCGATTTTCCGGTTCCCGAGCCGCCGACCACGCCCAGGATCTCGCCGCGCCGGACGTCCAGGTCGAGATCCTCGTGGACGACGTTGTCGCCGAACCGGTTGATCAATCCGCGGACCCGGATGACCGGCTCACCGGTCGGGGTGCGCGTCTCCGCCGCGGCGCTCACCAGCCGATCTCCTGGAAGTAGACGGCCGCGACGGCGTCGATGACGATCACCATGGTCAGGCTGCGGACCACGGCGGTGGTCGTATGCTCGCCCACCGATTGCGCGGTACCGCTGACGCGCAGGCCTTCCAGGCAGCCGATCAGCGCGATGACGAAAGCGAAGATCGGGGCCTTGATCATGCCGACCAGGTAGTGCTGTAGCGTCAGGGTCTGGCCGACGCGATCGAGGAACATGGTCAGATTGAGATCCAGCGACGCGACCGAGACGACCAGCCCGCCGGCCAGCCCGGCAATCGTCGCCAGGAAGGTCAACAGCGGCAGCGTGACCAGCAACGCCATCAGCCTCGGGATGACCAGCACCTCCACCTCGTCGAGTCCGAGCGTCCGGATCGCGTCGATCTCCTCGCGCGACTTCATCATCCCGATCTGCGCGCAGAAGGCGCTGGCGGTGCGCCCGGCCAGCAGGATCGCGGTCAGCAACACGCCGAATTCGCGCACGAAAGCGAAAGTCACCAGGTCGACGACGAACAACTCGGCGCCGAAATCGCGCAACACGGTCGCGCCCAGGAACGCGATCACGGCGCCGACCAGCGAGGCCAGCAGCATCAGCAGCGGCGCGGCATCCAGCCCGGTCTGTTCCATGTGATACACGGTCGCGGTCAGGCGCAGGCGCGTCGGGTGCAGCAGCGTGCGGACCAGGCGGTGGACCGTCAGACCGAGGAATCCGGTCAATTCGCGGGTGCTGGAGACGACTTCCACGGTCGCGCGGCCGATCCGCTCGAGGATCTGGCGCCATTGCGGCGCCTGCCCGGGCCGGGGCTGCGCTACATCGTCGCAGGCCTGGTCGACGGCGTCGAACAAGCGCCGCCACTCCGTCGGCAGCCCGGTGTCGTCGATCGCCGAGCCGGTTCGCTGCAGCAAGCGTTCGAGCAGCAGCGCGCCCGAGGCGTCCAGCCGGGTCACGCCGCTGAAGTCCAGCCGCCGACCGGAACCGGCCAGCGAATCCACCTCGGCGGCCAGCTGGCCGACGTATTCCAGGGTCCAGCTTCCGCCGGCAGCCAGCGCGTCGCCGCTGGGCTCGAGCACCGGTTTCGACGCGCGGTCCGGATTCGTGTTCATGCCGCGTTGACGGGGCGCTGCCCGCTCATGTTTCCGACGCCGCTTCGAGCAGGTCGGCACCCTGGTATTCCGGGTTGTTAACCCGGCGCGTCACCGGCTCCACGCGCACTGCGTCCTCGCGCGGCGGCTGCACCAGCCGTTCGGCGCGCTCCGGCGGTCCGTCAAGCCACGTCGACACGTCTTCACGGCGAAGCAGCACCGGCGCGCGGTCGTGTCCGATCTCGGCCAGCTGCGCGTTGGGACCGGTAGTGACGAGGGTGAAGCTCTCCAGCGGCGCTCCGCCCGGAGATGTGGTTCGATCCCATAGTCCGGCGAGCGCCAGCAACGGCTCGCCGACGGGCAGCACGCGCCACGGCTGGCTGGGCGAAACCCGCTTGTCCCATTCGTAGAACCAGCTCATCGGAATGACGCAACGGCGGGCGCGCTTCCAGGCATTCCGGAATGCGGGCTTGCGGCCGACCGTTCGGGAGAACGGCTGCTTCGGCTCGCTGCGGCAGTTGGCGGTGGAAAAGCGGGGCAGCTCGCCGTGCAGCCAGTGCGGAATCAGCGGCCAGGCAAGCTCGTCGACGTGTCGATCGGGCGCCTGGTCGCGGATCACGGGAATCCGGGTCCATGCGACCTCGCCGCGGCGTCGCCGGCTCGGCGCGACGTTGAGTCGACGTACATGGCCGGCGGGCGGGGCGCCCGGCAGATCGAACCAGTCCCATAGTGTTTTCCAGTCGTAATCCAGGCCGCCGCGTCCGCACATCGTCAATCGAGCCGTTTTCGTTCGGACCCCGACCTATGGTACGCCACCGGCATTTCGAGAATCCGACCCCGGGAGTCGGGGGCGGGGCGCGGATCCATATGGACACCCGCCAGCATTCCCCGTTATACTACCCGGCTCAACAAAACAAGCCTGACCGCAGCCTGATGGGCAAACCGGTGAAGTGCGGAATTCTCTCGGGATTTCGCCGCTGCGGAACGGGCATTACCAACAGGAGAAGCAGTATGCCCAAGATGAAATCCAACCGTGGGGCCGCCAAGCGGTTCCGAGGCACCGGAAGCGGCCGTATCAAGCGCAAGAATGCGTTCCACAGCCACATCCTGACCAAGAAGGACACCAAGCGCAAGCGTCGCCTGCGTTCGACCTCGCTGGTCGCGAAGTCGGACGAGAAGGCGGTCCGCAAGCTTCTGCCGAAGCTGCGCTGAGCAGTCTTTTTTTCGATCAACGTATTTTCATTCAGATTACGGATCATCAGGAGAAATCACCATGGCAAGAGTCAAGCGTGGAACGATCGCTCGTCGCCGTCACCGCAAGGTGCTGGCCCGGGCCAAGGGTTATTACGGCGCGCGCAGCAAGGTTTTCCGGGTTGCCAAGCAGGCGGTCATCAAGGCCGACCAGTACGCCTATCGCGACCGGCGTCAGCGCAAGCGCGATTTCCGGTCGCTGTGGATCCAGCGCATCAACGCCGCGGCGCGCGAGCACGGCCTGTCCTACAGCCGCTTCATCAATGGCCTGAAGAAAGCCGAGATCGGCGTCGACCGAAAGATGCTGGCGGAGCTGGCGGTCAACGACAAGGCCGCGTTCAAGGTGCTGGCCGAGAAAGCCCAGGCCCAGTTGTCCTGACCGGGCCCGCCGAGCGTGGCTGGACCCGACCTCGATGCAATGCGCGAGAGCGCGCTGGCCGACGCTGCCGGCGCGCCGGACCTGCGTTCGCTCGATGACGTGCGCGTTGCCTGGCTCGGCAAGAAAGGCCAGCTGACCGCGGAACTGAAGTCGCTGGGCGGCCTGCCGCCCGAACTGCGTCGCGAGACCGGGCAGGCGGTCAACGAACTCAAGCGTGAACTGGCCGGGGTGCTGGAATCGCGCAAGGCACAGCTCGAGCGGGCCGCCGTGGACCAACGTCTGGCGACCGAAACGCTGGACGTCACGCTTCCGGGGCGCGACGTCGATCCCGGCGGCCCGCATCCGGTCACGCGCGCAATGCGCCGCATTCTGGATATCTTCCACGGCCTCGGCTTCGCCGTCGCCGACGGTCCCGAGGTCGAGGACGATTACCACAACTTCGAGGCGCTGAATTTTCCGCCGCACCACCCGGCGCGGGCGATGCACGACACCTTCTACCTGCCGGACGGCCGGCTGCTGCGCACGCACACCTCGCCGGTGCAGATCCGGGTTATGAAACACCAGCCGCCGCCGGTGCGCATCGTCGCGCCGGGCCGTGTGTTCCGCTCGGATTCGGACCAGACCCATACGCCGCAGTTTCACCAGGTCGAGGGGCTACTGGTGGACGACGGCGTGACCTTCGCGGATCTCAAGGGCCTTTTGTCGACGTTCGTCAACGCGTATTTCGAGGACGAGCTGGAAATGCGGCTGAGGCCGTCGTACTTTCCGTTTACCGAGCCGTCCGCCGAAGTCGACATTCGCTGGCGCCACGCCGACGGCAGCCCGGGACGCTGGCTCGAGGTGTTGGGATGCGGCATGGTGCATCCCAACGTGCTCGATCACTGCGGCGTCGATTCCGAGCGCTACACCGGCTATGCATTCGGCCTGGGCGTCGAGCGTTTCGCCATGCTGCGCTATCGCGTCGACGACCTGCGGCTGTTTTTCGACAACGACCTGCGCTTCCTGGCGCAATTCCGCTAGTGACCTGCCGGCGGGCGCCGGGGCGCTGAACAACGGGGATTTCGATGCGATTCAGCATGAACTGGCTGCGCCATTGGGTGCCCACCGAGCTCGATGCAGCGTCGGTCGCGGATCGGCTGACCGCCGCCGGGCTGGAAGTCGACGAGGTGCGCGCGATCGGCGACGGCCTGGAAGGGATCGTGGTCGGCGAAATCGTGAGCTGTCGCCCGCACCCGGATGCCGATCGACTGCGCGTATGCGAGGTGGCTTACGGTGCCGAGGCGCCGGCCACCATCGTCTGCGGCGCGCCGAACGCGCGCGACGGACTCAAGGCGCCACTGGCCACGCCCGGAGCGCGCCTGGCCGACGGCACCGTGATCAAGAAGGCCCGGTTGCGCGGCATCGAGTCGGCCGGGATGCTGTGTTCCTCGCCGGAGCTCGGGCTGGGTGAAGATGCCAGCGGCCTGCTCGAACTGCCGGATTCGGCCGAGCCGGGTGCGCCGCTGACCGAGGCGTTGGGGCTGCCTGACCACGCCATCGAGATCGACCTGACGCCGAATCGGGCGGACTGCCTGTCGCTGCGCGGGATTGCGCGCGAACTGGCCGCCATCGAGGGACTGGCTTGCCGCGAACCGGCCATCGGCGCCGTGGCGGCGCAGTCCAAGCGCGGGATCGATATCGAACTGCTGGATCCGGCGGATTGCCCGCGTTACGTCGGTCGCGTGATCGAGGGCATCGATCCGCAGGCCGCCACCCCGAGTTGGATGGTCGAGCGCCTGGAACGCTCGGGACTGCGCAGCCGCAGCCCGGTGGTCGATGTCACCAACTACGTTTTGCTCGAGCTCGGCCAGCCCATGCACGCGTTCGATCTGGATCGTCTGAGCGGCGGCATCCGCGTGCGTCGCGCCCGGTCCGAGATCGGAAGAGCACACGTCTGAACTCCAGTCACTCCGGAGAATCTC
>CAYPZP010000079.1:0-4773 GCA_964415285.1 uncultured Halomonas sp.
ATCCGGCAGTCCCTGGTCTGCGCGCGGGTCGCCGGCATCGACGCCCGGGCTGCTGGCACGCAGGCTCGCAGACAGTCCGAACAGGCGATAGTCGTCCTGGCCGCGGTTGAAAAACTGCGGCTTGGACCACTCAGCATCCAGGACCGTGGTGCCGCGCGAGTTGAGGTCGAAACGCGCGACGTCAGCCTGCCAGTCAAGGATGTCGCTGAAATCCTTGGCGTAGTGGACCAGTATCCCGGTGCCGCTGGCATGCAGCAGGTTGTAATCACTGAAGAAGCCGTCCCAGCTGTCGTTGGCCACGTGGATGTTGTAGCCGGATTCCGCCCAGAGAACGTTATTGAGGATCTCGACTTCGCTCGCGCCACCGTCGATGCGGATGTTGTCGCCGGTGGTCGCATAGAAGGTATTGTTGAGAACGCGCACGTCGGTGACGCCGGTGACTCGCAGGGCGGTCTCGGCGTTGCGATAGAACAGGTTGTGGAACAGTTGCTGGCCGTCACTGGCGGCCACGCCCACGCCGTTGCCCGTGATCCGGTTGAAGCGGATGACTCCCTCGAAGGCGGCGACACCCACATCGTTGCCCTCGATGAGATTGACCGCCTGGTGGTCGCTGCCACCGAGCACACCGGCACCGGATACCCCGGTCGTATTGCCATAGACATGCTGCCCTCGCGCCTGGCCGTCCAGTAACAGGCCGAGCGTGTTGCCGAAGATTTCGTTGGGCGCCGACTCACCGACGAAGCCGAGCCCGTCTCCGCCGGCGCCGATCAGCACCTCCACGCCGACCGCGCCGCCGTGTATGCGGTTGGCTGCGAGCGCGGCGGCTGCGGCGTAGCGCACACCGGTTGTGTTTCCGCTCACGTCGTTGGCGAAGATGCGACCGGAAAACGCGGCCGCGAGGTCCAGTCCGGTCGCCGCGCCGGTGATCCGGTTGGCAGCGATGAAACCGGTCGAGGCCGACGCCACCTGGATCCCGGTCGTGGTCGCGGTAAAGAGGTTGTTTTCCACCTGCAGCGCGGTTGCGGCATCGATCGACAGCCCGATTTCGCCGCCCACTCTGCCGTCGCGCACTACCAGGTTGCCGGCGCCGTCGACCACCAGGCCGCGCGAGAAGTCCAGCTGCTGGAGCACCACGTCGTCGGCCTGCACCGTGACGGTGCTGGTAAAGCGTGTGCCACCGGAGGCTGCGCCCACGATCATCACGCCGGCATCGTCCGTGCGGATCGTGGTACCCGTGTAATCCCCGGCAGCCAGCTGGATGACGTCGCCCGGTCCCAGGTCGCGGAAAGCCAGCAACAGCCGCAGGTCGTCCGCGTCGGCAATCTCGAAGTAGCGTTCCGGGGCGGGACCGCTGGCGCGAAGCACAAAGCGCGTGGCGCCGGTTTCCGAATCCAGGTAGGTCGCGTAGGCCTGGCCGGCCGCGTCGACCGCGAGTGACGCAGCCCCCAGCAGGCCGCCGCGGCTCGCGCCGTATTCTGCGGCGTCTCCCTGCACCTGTTCGACGAACGCACTGCCGTCCCAGGTCGTGACGTACAAGGCCCGGGCGAGACTGGCGTCGCTGTCCATGCGGTCCGCCAGGAAACCGAGCACCAGGATGCCGCCCTCTGCAGCCAGGCTCGGCGCGTACACGCCGAGATTCAAGGAGGCGGGGCCATCAGCGGGCTTGCCGCTGTCCACGGCCGTCCAGGCGACGCCGTCGAAGCGGCGCACCGCAATATCGTCCCGCTCGGCAAAGGTGGCATCCGATTGCACCCAGGTCGCAAAGAGCTCACCCTCGAAATAGGCCAGCGCGGGCGCGACGCTGGTGCCCGGATCGTTGCTGAGGCCACCCGCGGCGTTCGAACCCGCAAGGCCGCTCCAGGCGCCCGAGTCATATTCCTGCACGAAAACCTGCGATACCCCGGCGACCTCCTCGACCCAGGCCGCGGCGAGCCGCGTCCCGTCCGTAGCTGCGGCCAGTTGCGCCGCGCCACCGGCCGCCTGCGAGATCCCGCCGCCAGAGGCGGACCCCGCCGCCAACGCCACCCAGGCGGCGCCGTCGAAGCGCAGGCCATAGACCTGGACGGTGCCGCTGCTATCGTCCAGCCAGAGCACGGCCAGACCCGTGTCCAGCCCAAGGAGCACCGGAGCGCTCGCCCCGCCGCTTGCGCTGATGCCGCCGCTCGCCAGCGAGCCGCCGAGGGCTACCCACGCGCCCTCGCCGCCCCCGGCGCCAGCGTCGAAGCGCGCCACCCGGATGTCCGTGCCGTTGGCGGCCTGCTCGACCCAGGCAACGACCGGCGCACCGGAAGCGTCGAGGGCAACCGACGGGGCGAGGGACGCGCCCGCCGTATTGCTTATACCGCCGGTTTCGGCGCTGCCCGCCAGCTGTCGCCATTCGCCCGCGACAAACTGCAGCAGGTAGATCTCGGCATTGCCGTTGCGACTGTCGCTCCAGGCCACGAACGGACCCGCGGCGCCGGCGGCCAGGCTTGGTGCATCCTGCAGGCCTTGCTCGCCGCCCAGGCCATCGCCCAGCGCGGAGCCCGCGAGGCTTCCCCAGCGCCCAGCCAGCGTTTCGCCGGACGGCAGCGCGGCCGCCGCATAGGGGCTGTTTACGGTGCCCGGGGCCGGATCGGGCGTGGGCGTGCCGTCGCTCTCGCCCTCCTGGAACACCACGTCATTGCCGCCGTTACCGTCCAGCGTGTCCAACCCGGAACCTGCCTCACCGCCATTCGTGCCGAAATCTCCGTAGAGATAATCCACGGCGTCGTCATCACCCGCCCCGTCGGCCGCATGACCGTAAATCGTGTCATTGCCCGCGCCGCCGAGCAGGATGTCGCTGTCGGCACCCCCTTCGATCAGGTCGTCGCCCGCGCCGCCCTCGACGTGGTCCCGCCCCGGGCCGCCGTACAACTGGTCGTTGCCGCCGTTGCCCCATATGTGATCCGCGCCGGCGCCGCCCTGGATCGTGTCGGCACCATCGTCGGAGCCATGCAGGCGATCGTCGCCATCGCCGCCGTCGATGAAGTCCCCGTCGCCGCCGCCGCCATGAATCTCGTCCTCGCCGGCATTGCCCAGCAACTGGTCGGCGCCCGTGCCGCCCCAGATGAGGTCATCGCCGTCGCCGCCCTCGACGCGGTCATTGCCCGACCCCGCATCAATGAAGTCCCGGCCTTCCCCGCCGAAGACCAGGTCCGCGCCGCCCAGGCCGTAGATCCGGTCGTCGCCAGGCCCGCCGTCCAGGAGGTCGCTGACATGGATGCCGTCGCTGAAATCAGGATCGACGGCAGGACCCTCGTCCGAGCCCACCAGCAGGTCATCGCCCTCGCCGCCATAGAGTTCATTCCCGGTCCCGGCCACGGCGTACAGCCGGTCATCACCGGCATCACCGCGGAGCAGGTCGGCCCCCGGACCACCCCAGAGGCTGTCGTTGCCGTCGCCGCCTTCCAGCAGATCATCGCCTGCTTCGCCGTACAACAGGTCGTTGCCCCCATCACCGGACAATCGATCGTTGCCGTTGCCGCCGTAAACCAGGTCGTTGCCGTCGCCGCCGTTGATGGTATCGATGCCCTCGCCACCGTAAAGAACATCATCACCGCTGTCGCCATGGATCTCGTCGTTGCCATCGCCACCGCGGACCAGGTCGGCACCGCTGCCGCCGCGGATGACATCGCCCCCGGCACCACCATGGATACGGTCGCGCCCGGCGTCGCCAAACAGCAGGTCGGCGCCTGCGCCGCCCACGATCACGTCATCGCCGGTCCCGCCCCGAATGGTATCGTTACCGAGTTCCCCGTAGAGCAGGTCGGCGCCGGCACCACCCAGGATGGTGTCATTGCCGTCACCGCCGTAAACCTCGTCTGCGCCGCCGTTGCCCTCGACGTAGTCGTTGCCCGCGCCCGCGAACACCAGATCGTTGCCGCTGCCCCCGAAAATCCGGTCGTCACCGAGGCCGCCCTGCACGAAATCCGCACCGGCACCGCCGGAAATCACGTCGGCGCCCGCACCGCCCTCGATGTAGTCGTTGCCCAGTCCGCCGTGAATCTCGTCGTCGCCGTCGCCTCCAAAGAGCCGGTCGACGCCGCCGCCGCCATCGATGAAGTCGTTACCCTGTCCGCCACGCACTTCGTCGTCACCGCCCTCCGCATACACGACGTCGTCGCCCGGCCCCGCGATGATGATGTCCTGGCCGTTTCCGCCGTAGATCAGGTCGGAGTCCAGCGACGGATCCGCGGAGGCTGCACCGGCGTCATCCTCGCCCCAGATCCGGTCGTTGGCATTGCCGCCGACGATAATGTCGGCCCCGCTGCCGCCGTAGAGCCAGTTGTCCCGGGCCACTCGCGCGGAAGTATCGACATCGCCGAGTTCCTCGGGCAGCGGTCTGAAGACGGGATCGCCGAACAGCTGATCATCGCCGCCGTCACCATAAAGCCGGTCTTCACCAGGCGCGAGATTGAACTCGAGATCGATTTCCTCCGGCAGCTGGCCGGCCGGAATCCCGAGCGCCGCCAGCAACGGCAGAGCCGCGTCGCTGTCGCCGCGCTCGGCAAGCAGGGTCCAGGAATAGCCATCGCCGAACAGCAGGTCGTGACCGTCGCGATCGGTGACCGGCGGGTCGTACAGCTGGGTCGCCGTCGCGTCGTAGCTCGCGCCGTCGCTGTCGCCGTGCAACAGATCGTCGTCGTCGCCGCCGGCCAGCAGATCGTCATCGGCCCCGCCATGCAGTTCGTCGTTGCCGGCCTGGCCAAGCAGCAGGTCGTCGCCCCTGCCGCCGTACAGGCGGTCATCGCC
>CAYPZP010000079.1:4873-13718 GCA_964415285.1 uncultured Halomonas sp.
TCCAGGTAATCCTCGCCGGCACCGCCGTAGAGGCGGTCGTCGCCCAGGCCGCCGACCAGCCAGTCATCGCCCTCTCCGCCGTGCAGCTCGATCAACACGGGCGCGCCGTCGGCATCGCGCGGACCGCCTTCGATGATGATGATGTCGTCGCCGTCGCCGGCATCGGCGAAGATCGAGAGGACCGGCGTATCCATGCTGCCGTAGATCTGCTCGATACCGAAGGCCTCGATCTTGACCATGCCCGGGGAGATCGCCGTGACCAGGTACTCCTCGTCGGCCTGGTCTTCCTCGACGCCCCGCTCGCTGGCGCGATCGCCGACGTTCAGCAGCAATTGGCCGGTCGCCTCGTCCAGCGTTGCCAGCTGGATCTGGTCGGCGCCGCAGGGGATGGCGAAGTCCAGCAGCACGATGCTCGCCAGGCGATACTCGTCGCCGCCGAAGATGGAATCCCAGTAGGCGCTCAGGAATGCGCTGAGCCGGCCGGAGGTATCGAACAGGCACAACAGGCCTTCGCTGAGGTTGGCGATGAACTCGTCACCGTAGATCCGGCCATCCATGGGGCCGTTGTCTTCGCGGTCACGCAGGTTCAGGTTCACCTCCGCAAAAATCCCGCCCCGGACGCCCGCCTCTACAACCAGCAGGTCCAGCGCGGCGCCCGCGCCGATCTCGCCAAAGAGCGTGACTTCAGGTGGGTCGAAACCATCGTCGCGAATGCGGTCGTCGATGTAGAAGCCTTCAGTCAGGATGAAGGGATTGTCGGCGCCCGCCTCGATGAAGCGGGTGATGCCCGTGGTGTCATAACCGAAAGTGAAGTCGACCTTGGCCCCAAGGCGGCCGCTGAGGTTGGCCGTCACCGGCGGGATGACCCAGATGGGGAATTTCTGCTTGTAGCTGAATTCCACCTCCAGCGTTGGCATGGCGAACTTGACCAGGTCCACCGGCTGGCCGAACAGCAGGCCCAGCACGGAGATCGGATCCTCCCAGATCGGGAAGGACAAACCGCCGACCGACTCCGAATTGGACAGGAACTCACCGCCGGCGCCGCTGGTCGCGATCTCGTTGCGGATGCTGTCATAGCTGTTGGCGTTGATGGCGTCGCCGGACAGCAGGTTGCCGAACAGCGCGTCGCTGTCCAGTGCGCCATCGCGCAGATCGGTGCCGGCACCGGAGAGCTGGATGGAGCCCAGGTTGATGCTCAGCTCGCCCGGGTCGGAACGCAGGGAATTGAGCAGATTGACCAGGCCGATGGCGCTGGCGACCCACTCGGCGGCCTTGGCCACGCTGCCGGGGATCATCTGCGCCAGGTCCAGCAGGGAAATGTCGCGCCCGGACAGGTCCGAGATGACGGGCAGCGGGAAGGTCAGGATGTCGATCACGGGCTGGACCGGGCCGAGAATCGTCTCGACGTCCTTCAGCACGCTGCCGACGAAGTCGCTGATGAACTCGCCGAAGTTCAGCTTGATGTTCTCCAGCGCCACCTCCGGAACGCCGCCCGCCATGTCCTCGCCGCCGAAGGCCCAGGCCATGGTGAAATCGGCACTCAGCGAGGGGAAGCTGCCCTGGCGCTCATAACCACCGCTCTCGGTGTCCTTGTTGGTGAAACCGAACGCCAGCGCCAGGCCAAGGTCCAGCTGGGCGCCGGCTGCCGACGACAGGCTCGGGTCGAGGCTGGCGAGCAGTGCGCCGGCCAGCAGGTCGTCCAGGCTGAGCCGCCCCGGCGCAGCGGCGACCGCGAGGTCGGCCGAGAACCCGCTGCCGCCATTGTTCTCGATGAGCACCGCGAGGAAACCCAGCCGGCCCAGTGCCTGGAAATCCTCGGAGAGCCCGATATCCAGCCCGGCCGACAACAAGTCGAGCTGCGCGTCCGGATCGTCCGGCGCAAGCGTGGGATCCTTCAGGTCCGTGTCGATATAGAAACCGTCGGCGCGGCTCACGCCCAGCCCCAGGTTCAGGATCCAGTCCAGGCTGGCAACGACCGTGCTCCCCTCGGAGATCTCGAAGCCGAGCCCCGGGATGCCGAGTTCAAAGCCGACACTGGCGCTGTCGGTCCAGGCGCCGCCCAGTTGCAGCTGGAAGTTTGCGTCGTCGATATCCCCCGCGGCCGGCAACTCGGTCTCGCCAACGGCCAGCAGCACGCCGTCCAGGCGCACCAGGATGTCCGCTTCCGTCGGAGTCCCGTCACCATCAAGATCCTGCACCAGGCCGATACCCGGCGTGCCCAGGAGCTTCCACAGCTCGTTGCGCACCACCTGGGGATCGGTCGCGCCGGTAATCAGGTTGCCGAGCTTCAGCACTTCCTTGCGAACGTCGTCGATGAACTCGGCCGCTGCCGACAGGTTGTCGCCCACCAGGGGCAACTGCTTGCCGAACACGCCGTCAGCCACCGCGTCACGCAGCGTCGACAGGATCAGGTCCAGCGCGCGCACCAGGCCGTCGATGCCGCTGAACAGGTCCGCCGTGTCGAAGATGCCGCTGAGGTCCGGCACCGTGAGGATCTCGCCCGGGTTACCGCCTGCCAGCAATGTCTCGAGGAAGGCCTGCAGATCGGGGATGTCCAGCACGATGTCGCCCTGGGCACTGCCTTCGGTGGGCGCGGCCAGCGGCAGGACGGCACTGACCTTGCCGTCGATGGTGAAATTCAGCGGCGAGTTATTGCCGAGCAGCTGGGCGAGTTCGTAGCGCTCGATCGCGTCGTCCGGATCGAAGCCCACGGCGATCGACGCCGGCCCGCCGCCGGCCTGGTTGCCGAGCGAAAGGCTGCCGTTCTGGATGTATCCGCCGATCGGGCCGATGGCCAGCGCGAGCTCGATGGGCGCCGAGTTGGCGACGCCGAACGCAAGCGCCAGCAAGGGCGCCGACGGATCCTCGCGCAGGAAAGTCGCGGGCGCGAGCGGATCGCTCAGGTCGAAGCCCAGCTGCAGGTCGAACTGCATGGCGCCGTTGATATCGAGCGCGACCGAGCCGTCCACGTCCAACAGGTTGCGCACGCCCGGTATGCTGGCCAACGAACCCAGGCCGAGCGTTTCCAGGTTGATGTCCAGCGAAGGTGATGCGGTCAGCAGCTGAACACCGAAGGACAAGCGAATATCCAGCGCATTCTCCTCCGGCAGGAAGGCGAGCGTCACGTAGTCGTCCGCCACGCCGATGAAATCCGCCAGCGCATCTTCCAGCGCCTGCTCGACCAGGCTCAGGCTGCCGGCCGGGTTCTGCTCGATGGTCTCGGCGAGCGCCGCCAGGTCGTCGATGAAACTCAACGCCTCGTCGATCTTTATGTCGAGCAAGGGGATTTCCGTGCCCAGCAGCTCGCCGTCGGCGACCAGCCCGCGTATCAGCGCGACCACGTCGCGGATCGCGCCCGCGACAGAATCGAAATTGATCTCGGGCAGGTACTGCAGCTCACCGTCGGCGGTGACCGTCCAGGCCTCGCGATCGAAAAGGTCGTCGCTGGCCAGGCTCAGGTTCGCGCTCGCACCCACGCCCTCGATGGGTGTGTCGATGACGACCGGTATGACCAGGCTCGCGTCCGTCTGCAGGTTCGCCTGCGGATCCACCGACAGCGTACCCCGGCCGAGCTGCTGATAGAGATCGTCCAGGAACAGTCGCTCGCCGCCCGCCAGGCTGACGCCAAATTCTCCGCTGAAATCGAGCGTGGCCGGCGAGGCTTCCGGAATGCGAATGTCCACGATACCGAAGGAGGCCGTCGCCACCAGCTCGCCCGCCACGCGGATGCTGCCGGAGGCGCTCACGTTTTGCAGGAATACCTGGGCGATACCCGTGCCGCCGGAAGCTTGCAGGCTTTGTGCCGGACCCGCGCGATGGACGACTTCGCCGCCCTCCAGCGGGGAGGCTGCCGACTCAGTGCCCGTGATCCCGAGTTGCGGCGCGCTGCCGCCGAAGGCCAGCTGCAGCGCCACGCCCTCCGCCACCAGCACCAGTCGCCCGTCGCCATCCACCGCCGCCTGCACCAGCGGCAGTCCCGCCGCGAACAGTGCGCTGTTGACCGCGGCGAGCGCGCGATCGATGTCGGCGGCCAGGTCTTCCCGCCCGGTGTTGGCGCGCGTGCCGTCGTCTCCGTTGGTGGCGGCGGCCGCCACCCTGACGGCGCCGTAATCCGTGCCGTTCACCAGCAGGTTGAATTCGGCATCCCCGGACAGCTGGCCGTCGCTCGGCAAGGGATCCCCGCCGGCGGTCAAGCCCAGCGGCCGGCGCTCGCCAATCCCCAGCAGCGTGACCGCGGCATCCGTCGGCGCCGCCCTGAGCTCGACCAGGGTATCGACCCCGCCCGCGCTGAACTGCAGCCGGCCGTCACCGTTGATCGCGGCGCCCAGCGTGGGCTCGCCCGCGCCGGCGAGCGTGCCGTTCACATCGGCAAGCGCCGCATTGATGTCCTTCACCAGGTCATTGCGATCGGCATTGTCCTGGGTGCTGGCGGCTGTCAGCACTACCGTGCCGGCCGCGACCCCGTTGAGCACGACCTCGAAGCTCGCATCCGCGTCGAGCCGGCCGTCATCGGGAAGCGCCGGCCCGTTCGTCTTGAGCACCACGAACTGTTGCGCCAGCTGAAGCTCGGCCGTCTGGGTGGCGGCCATGCCAAGCTCGGTCTGCGCCGCATTGCCATTGCTGCTGGTGATCGTGATCGGCACCGGGGTGCCGCGCGTGGTGAATCCCAGCTTGCCCTGGTTCACGGACACATCCAGCGGCACGCCGGCACTGTCCACCGCCGCCTGGATGTCGGCCACCAGGTCGGCCAGCGTCGAGTTGTCGGTGGTGCTGGCGGCCGTCACCGTCACGGACACGGTAGCGCCGCCGTCGAGCGCGACCGAGAAATTCGCGTCGGCACTCAGCCGGCCCAGCGAGACCGCGACGCTGTCGGCGATCCGCAGGGTGGTGTCGTCGAAGATGCCGGTGAAGCCCAGTTCGGTGACCGCCGGGTCCAACGGTGAGCTGCTCAACAGGAAAGTGATGTCCGGGTCCGCGGACGACAACGCCAGCTGACCGCCCGCCTCGCTCGCGACGACCAGGTTTCCCGCAACCCCGGCGGCGGTCAGCGCGCCCTCCAGAGCGGCGTTCAGGTCCGTCAGCAGGTCATCGATGCCGGCGTTGTCCGCCGTTTCACCGGCAGCCAGCGTGACCGCGACCGGGATGGTGAAGACATCCGGCGGGGCGATGCCGGAATCCCCGACGTTCAACAGCAGCTCGAAATTCGCGTCCTCGCTCAGGACAACGCCGCTATAAGGTCTTGGCGCCACCAGGCCGGGGCTGCCGCCGGCCAGGTCCACGCCGAAGCTGAGGCTCAGCTCGCCGCCGGCGCCCAGGCTCAACTCGGCGTTGCTGACGAAGTTGCCCAAAGGCGTGCCCTGCAGCGAGAAATCGAAGTCGACCTGCTCGCTGGCGAAGTCGTGTCGCAGCTGCAGGGTGATCTCGAGGATGTCGTTGTTCTGCAGGTAATTGAGCGCCACCCCGGCCGGGCCGATGCCGCTGCGTTGCAGCTCCAGCAGGCCCAGCTCGAGGTTGGCAACCCCGCCGGCCTCGGTACGCACCTGCAGGGTCGTGGCCGCGGGGTCCGTGTCCTCCAGGGTCAGTCGGCCGGTCACGGAAATCCCGGCCCGGATGCGGGCCAGCCCGACGGCGGCCAGCTGGGCATCGATCTGTGCCAGCAGGTCGCGCCGGCCGGTGTTCTCATCGGTCAGGCCCGCGGCCAGCGTCACCGTCGTGTAGTTGGCACCATCGTCCAGCGAGACCTCGAAGCTGGCCTCACCGCTCAGCCGCCCGTCCGACGGCAAGGGGTCGCCCGAAGCCTGCACCACGACACGGGTAAGCAGCGCGACGAAACTGTCCAGACTGTCAAAGGCGAGGTTCTCCTCCGCCGTGAACAGCGGCGAGAGCACCTGGGACACGAAAGCCTCGCCGAAGTCCAGCGCGTCCCCGACCGTGGCGTCGACGAAGGGCACCCGGGTCTGCAACAGCTCGGCGGCAGCCAGCTCGCCCAGGAAAGCCGCGACGTCCTCGACCACGCTGACCAGGTCGCCGGGACGGAAATTGGCCAGGGCCTCCATCTTGTCGGCCAGCGGTCCCTCGAAGCTGACTTGGAAGCTGCCCGGCTCCGTCGGATCGCCCGAGTAGACCAGCGTCGCATTGCCCAGGTTCGTGCCGGCGACGTCCGCCAGCAACGGCAGGCGCAGCGTCGCCAGCGATTCGGTCTTCTGCACATCGAACCAGGAGGCACCGTCCAGCGCCGCGAAGTCGGCGTAGGTGATGCGGCCGCCACGAGTGCCGTCCGGAAGCCGGAAATCAAAATCCAGGTCCAGGTCGAGGTCCAGGCTGCCGTTCGTGATGGCGGCCGCCACCAGGCCAAGATCGGCGATGCCGTCCACATCGTCCACGAGCGTGTCGATGACCGCCTGGAACTCGTTGACCGTGAGGAACAGCCGCTCCTCCAGCGTCACGCCGGGCTTCAGATCCACCCCGAAGCTGAGGTCCATGGTGAACGCGACCTCGAGATCGGCGGTCGCCTCCACGCCGACACCGCCCGACTCGAAGCCCAGCGGCTGGTTCGCCACCGTCTTGGTGCCGCTGAAGCGGATGTTGATGACCAGTTCGTCCAGGCCCGTTGCATTGAAGTCGAACGCGGCCTCCGTCTCCGAGCTTTCGCTGGAGACCTGCCCTGCCGAGGAAGAGGACTGGTCCACCGTGACGGTGAAACCCGGGGTCGACTCGAGCACGAAGACCAGTCCGTCGAAGATCGCCTCGATGACGTCGGCGCCGGTGCCGACCACCTCTTCGCTGGTGGTGCCGATGCCGAAGGTGTCGAAGATGTCGTCCAGCGCATTGTTGAAGCCCGCGCCGAGCGCCGCAGCGAAGCTCTGCAGGTCGATCAGCTCGGCGGCCGACTGGCCGAGAAAGGGGATCTCCCGGTTGTAGACCGTGTCGCCGGCGCGTTCGTCCACCTCCGCCGCCAGCATCCCTTCCAGTGTGTCGAACAGGAGCCGGAAGGCCTCGGCCGCCTGCGCTTCTGATCCGCCCAGCTGCCGCAGGCTGAAGAGCTTGCTGGCATCCACGATGCCGAAGGAGATCGCCGAGGCCAGCGCCTGCGCGCTGCCAAACTTCTTGTCCAGAGAGAGATCGCCGTCGACGAAATCGACGCCCTCGACCAGCCCGAGGCGGGCGAGCATGAAGCGCTGCGCATCTTCGTTGCCCGTGAGGCTGCCATGCTCCGCATCAGCTTCGTCGCCGGTGATCTCCTTGAAGAGCCCGCTGAGGCGGCTGTCAGGCAGGAACTGGCCCGCGGAGGAACGCAGCGGCACCGTGTGGTCCCCGTACAGCGGCGTGCCATTCAGGTTGTCCTGGTCGATGTACCAGGTCTCGTTCGCGTCAGGCACGCGGCCGAAATAATCGGTGAAGGACAGGATCTCGTTGACGATCGGCGGGTCCTGCGGACCTTCGTACTGCTGCACCAGGGACTTGGTGACGTGCTCGGAGCCATAGATGATGTACGCGGTGCCCGCCAGCTGGGTGGCGAACCAGTTGGGGTCGCGGGCCTGGTCGCCCAGCTGGAAGGGGTTGTCCGCATTCGGGTTGCCGGCCAGGTAATTGAGCCAGGCCTCCTCCGAGTACTGGTCGTCGAAGTCCAGCTTGGCGTTCAGGTCGAGCGCGAGGTTGTTTCGCTCCAGGGGCCGGTCGTTGACGGTTTCGGCACTGAACCCGTCTCCGGCATCGGTGTCCAGGAAGGGGAAGGTCGCCAGCAGGCCGCGCACCGTGGGCACGTACAGCGAGATGAACTCGACCTTGTCCGGCGGTGGCTCCCCGCCGTCCGGGTCCCACAGCAGGCTCCCGTCCGGGTTGCGGATCGCCGCGCCATTCAGCATGCGCGTGTAGGCCTGGTCGAAGATCTTCGACAGCACGATGCGGCTGGCGGTATCGACCTTGAAGTCGTCCTGCAGGGCGCCCCAGGAGATGGACGCCCCGCGGTTGGGCACGCCCACCAGGAAGAAGTCGTTGATGGCCGGCAGCGAGCGCGTCTCGCCCTGCTCGTTGGTGAAATCCGCCTGGTAGAGGTTGCTCTGGATGTAGGAACGGGTCACCAGGCCGCCGGTGGAATGGGCGATGATGTCCACGCTTTCCGGGGCCGCGCCGTGCTCGGCCTCCCAGGCCTCCACCGCCTGCTTCATCCAGTGGCCGAGATAATCGGCGCCGTACTCGAAGACCTCGTCGGTGAGCGAATGGCCCACCGGGAACTCGATGCTGCCGTCGAGCGTACCGTCCAGCGGCCCCGGCAGCGCGCGCCAGTCGTAGTTGGCCACGAACAGGTCCACGCCGATGGTGTAACCGACGTTCTGCAGCGTGGCGATGATGTCGTCGTAGGTGCGCGCCAGGGGGTCGATCTGCAGCTTGTCGGGATGGATGCCGCGCTGCAGGAACCACTCCTCCACCGCATTGTCGGTGGCGAAGGTGCCGCCGATGCCCGGCACCAGCAGGATCGGCTGCAGCGGAGTGAAGTCGCCGGTGGCGGGTGCATCCGGCGGCAGGCGCCGTTCGCCGGTCTCCAGCGTCTCGGCCATGACCGGTTCGGGACTGTCGTGCTCCAGGCCGAGGATATGGCCGATTTCGTGGGCCACCACCGTGAGCAGGTCCATCTTGCCGGCAGCCTCGCTCTCCGCCGGTGCGACGAGGACGCGGGGATCCGCGGTCGCGTCGAACTCGCTGTTCTCTTCGGGGGTGGCATCGATGAACCAGCCGTGGCCGGCGGCAGTCGCGTCTATGTAGAGGATGCCGTCGCGGAACTCGCCGAGCACGTTGTTCGGCAGGTCGGTGATCTGGACGGTGATGCCCTGGAGCTGGTCGCTGA
>CAYPZP010000080.1:0-13644 GCA_964415285.1 uncultured Halomonas sp.
CGATGGCGACGTCGTTGACCGCGGCGATCGGCAGACCGGTTCCAGCCACCGGCCAGGTCAGACCGCCGTCGGTGGAGGTCCAGAGTCGGTTCCCCGAAAAATACAGCTTGCCGTTGTTGTCGATGTCGAGCCGCCCGCCACCGACCTGCGGCAGGTCGCCATTCGCGCGCTGCCAGCTCTCCCCGCCATCGAAGCTCTTGTAGATGCTGCTGAACGACGACGCATAAAGAATATCCGGATTGGCTGGGTCGGTCACGATGCTCTGCGGTGACGAGCCGGCGAGTCCCGTGCTGGCGTCGTTCCAGTTCAGACCGCGATCGAGGCTGCGATAGACGCCGCCGGTGTTGGCGGTGAACAGCCGGTCCGTGGCCGAAGGCGCGATCGCCAGTGTGTTGACGAAGCCGGGGATATGACCCGAGGAGCGCTCGGTCCAGCTGTCGCCGAAGTCGGTCGACTCGAACACCCGCCAATCACCGGCGACCACGAACACCGACCCGCCGATGCTCGGATCAGCGGCAATTGCTCTGGTGCCGAAACTCGGCAGTCCGGTCTCGATCAACGACCAGCTGAAACCGCCGTCAACGCTGCGGTGGACGCTGTTTTGCCCGATTGCATAGAGCGTGCCCGGCGCCGGGTCGACGGCATCGAAGGCCAGTTCCGTGGCGCTGCCGGAACGCCCGTTGTTCGCAGCGCTCCAGATGCTGCCGCCGTTGACGGTCTTGAACACGCCGTCGGCGGTGGCGGCGTACAGCGTGTCCGGGTCGGCCGGATCGAAAATGAGGTCGTCGACGACCAGCGAAGTCAGACCGTTGTTGAACACCGCCCAGGTTGCGCCGCCGTCGGTGCTCTTCTGCACGCCGCCGTTACCGAACGCAAACAGTGTGTCGGGCGCGGACGGATGGATGACCGCGCCCTTGGCGGACGCCGCCATGTTGGTCACGGTCCAGTTGGCGCCGCCGTTGTCGGTGCGGAAGATGCGGCCGTCCAGCGCATAGATCGTCTCGGGCGTTCCGGGCCGGAACACCAGGCCCTGGACGAAGGGCAGGGCACCGCTCGGAAACGCGATTCCGTTGTTGACCGCCGCCCAGTTGGCGCCACCGTCGACGGTCTTGAACACGCCGCCCAAGTTGGAGGTGACGTAGGCGACATCCGGAATGGTCGGGTGAACGACGAGATCGGTGGTTTCTCCACCACCGGGGCCGCCGCTGGTCCAGAGGTTGTTGCCGGCCGTGACTGCAGACGAGAACAGCAGCGCGAGACTCAGAAAGGAAAGCCGCGCGCCGGTTGCATAGCGGAAACGATCGAACATGGCCGGCAGCTCCGGTCGTGGCGGTCCATCATAGTCGCTGCGAAATCGGAATGCGAATGGCTTCCCGGGCCGACCGATGGCGCATGTCGCCCGAAAGCCGTCGCCCGGACCACCTGCTATCCTTCGGCCTGCTCACCTGGGAAGGAGTGGCCATGTCCAATCGGAGTATCGGCCTGGATACAGCGCTTCAGGACTACCTGCTCGATCATTCGCTGCGCGAACACGCACTGCTCGCCGAGTTGCGCAAGGAAACCGGGCGCCTGCCCGAGGCGAACATGCAGATCGCACCCGAGCAGGGGCAGTTCATGGCGCTGCTGGCCCGGCTGATCGGCGTGCGGCGCTACCTCGAGGTCGGTACGTTTACCGGCTACAGCGCGCTGGCCGTGATGCTGGCGCTGCCGGAACAGGCCGAAGCCACCTGCCTCGACATCAGCGAGGAATGGACCGGAATCGCCGAGCGATACTGGATTCGCGCCGGACTCAACGACCGGATGCATCTCCACCTCGGTCCGGCCGGAGACGCGCTGGCACGGCTGATCCGCGAAGGCTGGAGCGGCGATTACGACATGGCGTTCATCGACGCCGACAAGCCCGGTTACCTCGGCTATTACGAGCGTTGTCTGGAGCTGGTTCGGCCCGGTGGGGTGATCCTGGTCGACAACACGTTGTGGGACGGCCGCGTTGCCGATTCGAGCGCGGACGATGAGGACACGGTCGCGATTCGCGAGTTCAATCGCCGAATCAAGGACGATGCGCGCGTCGACCTCTCGCTGCTGCCGCTTGCCGACGGAGTGACGGTGCTGCGCCGCAGAAGCTGATCCGCGATGGACGCGCCGGGCTCCCTGATCTGGATCGCAGGCGGCGGGCTGCTGATGAGCCTCGTCGCGCTCAGCGGGGCGCTGACGCTGGTGCTGCCTCGGAGCTTCCTGGACCGGGCGCTGCTGCCGCTGGTGGCGCTGGCCGCCGGCACGCTGATCGGCGGTGCGTTTCTGCACATGATTCCGCACGCGAGTTCCGGGATCGATCCGATCTCGGGCGCTCTCTGGATCCTCGCCGGCTTCACCGCATTCCTGGCGCTGGAGCAGTTCCTGCACTGGCATCGGTCGCACCAGCGAGATACCACCCAGCCCCGGCCGTTCACCTACCTGGTACTGATCGGCGATGCGATCCACAACTTCATCGGCGGGCTGGCGGTTGCCGGCACATTCCTGATCTCGCCGCAGGCCGGCATCGTGGCCTGGATCGCCGCGGCTGCGCACGAAGTGCCGCAGGAGCTCGGCGACTTCGGCGTGCTGGTACACGGCGGCTGGAGCCGGGGCAGGGCGCTGGCCTGGAACCTGGTCTCGGCGCTGACCTTTCCGCTCGGCGGTGTCGTCGCATGGGCCGTTGCCCAGCGGATCGAAATCGGCTGGCTAGTGCTTTTCGGTGCTGGCAACTTCATCTACATCGCCGCCTCGGACCTGATCCCGGAAATCAAGGCGCACAGCGATCCCTGTCGCAGCGCGGTGCATTTTGTCGCCTTCGTGACCGGCGTCGCGATGATGGCCGGACTCGCCCTCGCGGCCCCGCATCCCGCCTGATTCCCGACGCCACGGCAACCGGCGACTGCCGATTTTTCGGGACCGAATATGACAATGCCCGGATATGCACCTGCCTCGGCGCGACGAAAGCGCGACGGACCCCGGCTCAGCGGAATCAATACTTGATGCATTTCACATCTAGTGCTTGACGGCACGCAAGTTGCATCAAATGGGTGGAGTCACGCTCGGGCATCGACCCTTGCGCGAATACGAACTGCCCACGATGCGGAACAAGCCAATGGCAGATGCATACAGATTCGGGTCCTTTCGCGAAGCCACCGAAAAGGTGCTGCGCCACCTGCGCGCCGAGATCGATCTCGATGCCTGGATGATCGCACGCGTTCGCAGCGGAACCTGGGTCCTGGTCGATGTAGAAGACCGCGTCTTTGGCCTCGAGCGCGGCGACACGATCGGCTGGCCCGACGCGGGGCGGCTGGATCGCGGCTCGGACAATCCGCAGGATCTGGTCCGAATCATCGACGGCGCCGTGCATCATCCGCGCCATGCAAGGCCGCGCGCACAGCCCGTACAGCGCATCGTCGCGCTTCCGCTGGTCGGCCGTCACGGCCAGGTGCTCGGCGTGCTCTGCGGTATGGACTCGGAGCCGCCGAACGGGGTTGCGGAAGGCGCTTACCGGCTGCTCGAGTTGCTTGCAGGCTTGCTCGGTCACCTGCTCGAAAACGAAATCGATCGAACCTCACTTGCCCGGAAAAATGAGCGATTCCGCTATGAGGCGATGACCGATGCGCTCACGCATCTGCCGAATCGCCGGGCCTGGGAAGAGAAGCTTCAGCATGAAGAACTTCGCCTGGCCGAGCTCGGGGAGCCGACCTTCCTGACCGTGATCGACCTGGATTCGCTCAAGGAAGTCAACGATCGTGAAGGGCACCATGCCGGCGATCGACTGCTGCGCGAGTCCGCACGCGTGCTTCGAGAGGCCGTTCGCGATTCTGATTTCGTCGCACGAGTCGGCGGAGACGAGTTCGCGGTACTCGGACTGCAGTCCGGAGCGATCGACTCGACCTGGATCTCGGCGCGATTCCGCAAGGCGCTGAAGCGGGCCGGAATCTCCGCTTCGGTCGGCACGGCCCTGGCGGCTCCCGCCCAGCCGCTAAAACGAGCCTGGGCCGAGGCCGATCGCGCAATGTACCGGGAAAAGCGCGAGCGTGCCATCACCAGCAGGCAAAGCGCCACCGGCTGAACGAAACGGGCATTGGCGTTGCTCCGGAACGCCGGCCCCATCCGGCACGCGGCGCGGTTCGGCGTTCCGAAGGCGGGACAGCGCGTTTCAGCTCCGGGACGCCGGATCGTCGCTTGCGCCGGGCACTTCCTGACATTCCTATATTTTTCAGCTGCTTGTGAACATGGCATGCAAAGTGCAAGAGGCAGCTCATGGATATCATTCGCCCTGAACTCAAGATCCGTCGTCGGCGACGTCAGCTGGTGTATGCCGCGCTCGCACTGCTGGCGACCGCGGCGCTGGTTGGCCTGACCCTGACGCTCGATCCCGCGCTGCCGCAAGTGCCTCGTTCCGCGACGTGGATCGGCACCGTCGAACGCGGTGATTTCCTGCGGGAAGTGCGAGGGCCCGGCAGCCTCGTACCCAAGGTGATTCGCTGGATTCCGGCCTCCAGCGGCGGGCGGGTCGAACGCATCGTCGCAAAGCCGGGCGTGCGGGTGGAATCCGATACCGTGCTGGTCGAGATGTCGAACCCGGAGCTGGCCCAGCAACTCGAAGAGGCGCGCTGGGCGGCCGAGGCGGCCCGCGCTGATCGCGATTCACTGGCGGCGGAACTCGATCGTGCCTTGCTGGAGGCCGAGTCGGGGCTGGCCTCGCTGGCATCGGACGCCGAGTCGGCGCGGCTGCTGGCCGATGCCGAAAAGACCCTGTCGGAAAAGGGAATCGTTTCCAGCATCCAGTACCAGCAATCGGAGTTGCGCGCCAGCCAGCTTGAAGTTCGCGTCGGGTTCGAACGGCAGCGGCTCACACGGCTCGGTTCCTCGCATGCAGCGCAGCTGGCCG
This sequence comes from uncultured Halomonas sp., assembly GCA_964415285.1. GTDB lineage: Bacteria > Pseudomonadota > Gammaproteobacteria > Xanthomonadales > Wenzhouxiangellaceae. The sequence goes on from CAYPZP010000080.1 coordinate 4,913, forward strand.
CCCAGCAGGCGCGCGTGGAGCAGGCCATGCGACGGGTCGACCGGCGCGAGCAGCAGATTCGAGACCTGAGTATCCGCGCCGGCATGCCGGGCGTACTCCAGGAAATCGCGGTCGAGCCGGGTCAACGGGTGCAGCTCGGCGCCAACGTCGCACGCGTCGCCCAGCCCGAGGAGTTGATCGCCGAACTGCGAATCGCCGAGACCCAGGCGCGCGAGATCCGGCTCGATCAGGTTGTGCGCATCGATACGCGGAACGGCCTGGTCGCTGGAAACGTCATCAGAATCGACCCTGCCGTGCAGAACGGCACCGTCCAGGTCGACGTGGCACTGACCGGCGAATTGCCGACCGGCGCGCGACCCGACCTTTCGGTCGACGGCACGATCGAGCTCGAACGCCTCGAAGATGTGCTGCACGTCGGACGACCGGCCTCCGGCCAGCCCGAGGGCCGTGCATCGCTGTATCGCCTGATTGACGAGGCTGTGGCCGAACGAGTCGTGGTCGAAATGGGTCGCGCGTCGGTCGGTCGCATCGAAATCCGTTCCGGCCTGGCCGAAGGCGACCGCGTGATTCTTTCCGATATGTCGCAGTGGTCCGAGCATGAGCGCGTCGCGCTGAAATGATCGCCGTCGAAGAGAAATTCAGACTCCTGCTGTGCAGCTTCGGCTCTGGGTCTGTTTTCTCCGCCGGGCGAAAGCAGGGAAGCATTTTTTCGAAGAACACGAGGGAAACGAAACTCAAAGAACCTGCGAATCCTGATGGGGCTCTTTTAGCTTTGTTCGTGTCCCGCTCGTGACTTTGATCCCGAAACCTGAAACGTGAAACGTGAAACCGGGAAATACCATGACCAACCTGATCCAGATGACGGATATCCGCAAGGTATTCCACGCCGACGAGGTGGAAACGCATGCGCTGGCCGGGATCCACTTGACCGTGGACCGGGGCGAGTACCTGTCGATTTCCGGCCCGTCGGGCTGCGGCAAATCGACGCTGCTGTCCCTGCTGGGTCTGCTTGATACGCCCACGGATGGGCAGTATTCGCTCAATGGCCAGGCGGTTTCCGATCTCGGTGCCAGTCAGCGCGCAAAGATCCGCAATCGCGAAATCGGTTTTATCTTTCAGGCCTTCAACCTGATCGGTGACCTGAATGTCCTGGAGAACGTCGAGTTGCCGCTCACCTATCGCGACGGTGTCGGCAAGACCGAACGTCGCGAGCGCGCGACGGAGGCACTGAACCGCGTCGGCATGGCCCATCGGGTTCGGCACTTTCCTTCCCAGCTTTCCGGCGGTCAACAGCAGCGCGTTGCCGTGGCCCGTGCCCTGGTCGGCCAGCCGTCCATTCTCCTGGCCGACGAACCGACCGGGAACCTGGATTCCAGGAACGGCGAAGCCGTCATGGCGTTGCTGGCTGAACTGCATGCCGCGGGCGCAACCATCTGCATGGTGACCCACGACCCGCGCTATGCCGACTTCGCCGAGCGCCAGGTCTTTATGTTCGACGGTCGAATCGTCGATGAGGAAACCCTGCGCAGGCTCCGCCGGGCCGAAGAGCGGCGCCTGGAAGAGCAGATCCACAAGGCCCGCAGCCAGCGAGCCGTGCATGAAGTACCCGATGGAGAAAAGGAATGAACGCCGATTTCATGAGTAACGAAGGTGGAGGCGAGCGGAAACCTGCAGCGGGTTCGCGACACGACGGCTGGTTCATGCGACTGGCGCGTCAGCGGCGCCTGTTTCATGCCGCACTGGCGGGTCAGGCCAGGCCGCTCTGCAAGACCGAGAAAACACGGACGTCATACGACCGTTTCGGAGATCGAACATGAATTGGCCGCCGATTCTGCGGGACAGTCTGCGCCCACTGCTTCGGCGCAAGGTCATGACCGGCCTGATCGTGGTCATGCTGGCGCTCGGCGTAGGCGTCAACGCCGGCATCTTTTCATTTTTCCATCAGGTGCTGCTCGAGGAACTGCCGATCAGCCAGCCCGACCAGCTCCACGCACTGGCCTCACCCGGGCCAAGGCAGGGCTCGAACAGCACCGACGGCACCGGCGGTGACCCGTTCGTGTTCAGTTACTCGATGTGGCAGGACCTCAAGGCGATCGAAGCACCGCACCAGGGGCTGGCCGGGTTCCGTAACTTCGGCGCCAATCTCGGTTTCGCGGGGCAGACCGCCAGCGCCACGGGGGCCTTCGTCACGCCGAATTATTTCGAGGTCCTGGATCTGGTCCCGACGCTGGGCCGGCTGTTTCGGCCCGGTGAGTACACCGAGTCCGGCGAGGGCGCCGTGGTGGTTCTGTCGCATGACTACTGGCGGCGCGAACTGGGCGGCGACCGCGATGTGCTGGGGGGCAGCCTGGTCGTCAATGGCCGCGCGATGGAGATCATCGGCGTCGCACCGCGCGGGTTTGTCGGCGTCAATCGCTTCGACCCGGTCGACGTGTTCGTGCCGATCACGATGGTCAGCGAACTGTCGGGCATGAGCTGGCAGATCGAACCGCGCAACAACTACTGGATCTACCTGGTCATGCGGTTGTCGCCCGACATTGCGCCCGAGCAGGTCGTTGCAATTCTGGAGCCGCGCTATCGCACGATCCTGCGCGAATCCGACGCGCCGCTGCTCAGCGAAGTCAGCGACTCGTGGCGCGAACGCTTTCTGGCTCGCGGCCTGGAGCTGCACCCGGTTGCCGGCGGCATGTGGCGTGGCTACGAGGTGGCGCAGACACCGTTGACCCTGATGCTGGCCGTGACCGGTCTGGTCTTGCTGGTCGCCTGCGTCAATATCGCCAACCTGTTGCTGGCCATTGCGATCAGCGATCGCGGCGAAACCGCCGTGCGCATGGCGCTGGGTGCCGGTCGCCGCAAGATCGTGATCCGCCAGTTGCTGCAGCTCGGTGTGCTGGCGCTGCTCGGCGCGCTGGCCTGCGTGCCGGTCGCGATCGCGACGCTCCATCTGGTCCTGGGCCTGATTCCGAATGTTTCCAGCTCGCCGTTGAGCGCGTCGCTGGACTGGCGAGTGCTGGCGGTCGGGCTCGGGCTGTCGATCAGCGCGATGCCGCTGGCCGGCGCCGTGCCGGTGCTGCAGGCGCTGGGCAGCCGCCCGATCACCGCGATTCGCGAGCAGGCCGGACGCTCCGGCGGCAGTCGCTTTTCCAGTCGCCTGCGCTCGGCGCTGGTCACCGGCCAGATCGCACTTGCGCTGACGCTGCTGGTCGTGTCCGGATTGTTCATCCAGAGCCTGTTCAACGTCGCGCGCGTGGATTTGGGTATGGACATCGATCGGATCGTGTCGTTTTCGATCTCGCCGGCGCAGAACGGCTATCCTGCCGAGCGCTCAGCGGCATTGTTCAGCGAACTCGAACAGCGCCTCAATGAGCTACCCGGCGCCGAATCGGCGAGCCTGTCGCTGGTGCCGCTGCTGGTCGACAGCAACTGGGGCAGCAACGTGTCGGTCGAGGGCTTCGATGCGTCCCCGGATACCGATACCGACGCCAACTACAATGTCGTCGGGTCGCGGTTTTTCGACACCCTGCAGATTCCGCTGCTGGCCGGGCGGCGCTTCACCGATCAGGATACCGAAGGACGTCCGAAGGTCGCGATCGTCAACCGCGCGTTCGCCGAGAAGTTCGAAATGGGCGATGCGGTGGTCGGCAAACGCATGGCGCGCGGCACCGGCAGCGACGTCGAGCTCGACATCGAGATCGTCGGCCTGGTCGGCGATGCGCGCTATTCAACGATCAAGGACGACCCGCCGCCGCAGTTCTTCTTGCCGATCGGCCAGACGCGCGGACTGGGTAGCGCGGGGTTCTATGCGCGCCCGTCGGGTGATTCCGAAGCGCTGATGCGCGCCATCGGGCCGCTGGTCGCCGAGTTCGATCCGAACCTGCCGGTGGAGGGCCTGGCGACGCTGGAGCGAGTCTCGCGTCAAACCATCATCATCGAGCGCCTGATGGGCACGCTGGCCAGCCTGTTCGCCGGACTGGCCACGCTGCTGGCCGCGGCCGGGCTGTTCGGCGTGCTGAATTTCTCGATGGCGCAGCGCTCGACCGAGCTCGGCCTGCGTGCCGCGCTCGGCGCCAGCCCGGTGGCGCTGAGGCGGATGATGCTGCGTCATGCGCTGCTGATGGGTCTGACCGGCACCGTGATCGGCACCGCGCTGGCATTGCTGCTGGGACAGATCTCGGCCGGCCTGCTGTACGGCATCTCACCGTTCGAACCGCTGATTTCGGTCAGCGCCACGCTGCTGCTTCTGACCGTGGTGCTGATCGCCGGCTGGCTACCGGCGCGCCGCGCGGCGTCGGTGCAGCCGGTGCAGGCGCTTCGCTATGAGTAGTGCCGGAAGCAATCGACGGCAGCCGCGCCCGGCGCTGAGTCGCTGGCTCGACGATCTGCGCCTGGCCTGGCGATCGCTGGCGGCGACTCCGCTGGTGACCGGGCTGTCGATCCTGACCCTGGCGCTGGGCATCGGCGCGAGCGCGGCAATTTTCACGGTTCTCAACGGCGTGGTTCTGACGCCGCTCAGCCATCCCGACGCAGAGCGGCTGGTGCGCCTGCGCTCGGTCGTGCCCGGGCTGGAAGACGGTGCGGTCTGGGGACTTTCGAGCGCCCAGTATGTCCATTTGCACGAGCACGCCGAGCTGCTCGAATCGGTCGGCGTCTGGCAGGTCAATGCCCGGACCGTGCGCATTGGCGAGCGCAGCGATCGCGCCGTACTGGGCATCGTCTCGCACGAAATGCTGCCAATGATCGGTGCCCGCGCTTCGCTCGGCCGGCCGCTCGGTGCGCGTGACGACCGGCCGGCCGCTGCGCCGGCGGTCATGCTGTCCAACGATTACTGGCGACTGGAGTTCGCGTCGGATCCTTCGATCATCGGCGCGACGATGGCGATCGACGACGAGACGTTCGAAATCATCGGCGTGATGGCGCCGGAGGTTCGCCTGCCCGGAGAGGCCGGTGCACTGCGGCTGATGGAGCGCCCGGATTTGTGGACGACCCAGCGCCTGGACCCGTCCGGCCCCTTCTACAACGCACACGTGTTCATGGGCCTGGGAAAGCTGGCAGACGGCGTCGACCTCGAAGCCGCCAGGAGCGAGCTGCGCCGCCTGACTGCGAACCTGCCGACGGCGTTTCCGAGCGTCTACGAGGTTGAATTCATGCGCCGGTTCGGCTTCGCTACCGAAGCGGTCCGGCTCAAGGACGTTGTCGTCGGCGACACGGCGCGCCATCTGTGGCTGTTGTTCGGGATGGTGGTCCTGGTGCTGCTGGCCGCCTTGGCCAACGTCGTCAATCTCTTCCTCGCGCGAGTCGAGGCGCGCCACCAGGAGTGGATCCTGCGCGCGGCCATGGGCGCGAGCCTGGGCATTCTGGGTCGGCACATCCTGGTCCAGAGCATGGTTCAGTCTCTCGCCGGAGCCATCCTCGGGGTCTTTGCCGCACTGCTGGGTGTGCGCCTGCTGGTCGCGAACGCCCCGGCGGCGTTGCCGCGCGCCGACAACGTCGCTGTCGATGCTCTCGTCTTGGCGTTCGTGATCTTCGTCGCCTTGTCGATCGGCGCTGTGCTCGCGCTGCTGGTCATGCTACGCCTGCGCGGCGCTGCGGCGAAACCGATGGCCGGCGGCGACGGTCATCGGTCGACTGCCAGTACCGAGCGCCAGCGCATCCGCTCGGGTATCGTTGCCGGCCAGGTCGCGATCGCGCTCGTGCTGCTCGCAGGCGCCGGCATGCTAGTGCAGAGCTTCGCGCGCCTCGCCAGCATTGATCCGGGTTTCGAACCCGAGCGGGTCACGCGAATGCAAATCCACCTGTCCGGCGAGCGCTATCGGGAGCATCTGGACGTCTGGCAGTTCTACCGCGAATTGATTTCCAGGACCGAGGCCCTGCCGGGCGTGCTGTCCGCCGGTGCCGGCAATCCACTGCCGCTGTCGGGCCACTACGGCTGCTGGATCCAAGGTTTCGAGGATTCCGAGGTCGAACAACGCCTGCGCGAACGGGGCACAACCGCCTGCGGCGATATCGTCGTGACCGCTCCGGGCTACTTCGAAACGCTGGGTATCCCGGTGCTCGCGGGTCGCACGCTCTCGCAGACCGACCTCGATCATCCCGACGCCGGGTCGGTCGTGGTCAGCCGGTCCTTTGCAGATCGGTTCTGGCCCGACGAAGATCCCCTGGGCAAGGGCGTTCGGCCCCTGGCCGCTCCCGGCGAGACGCCGCGCTACTACCGAGTCGTCGGCGTCGTCGGTGATCTGCCGGCAACCACGCTGGAGGGGGCACCGGCCACGGCCGTTTACTATCCGATGATCCCGGTGCCGGGCGAAGGCTTCCCGATCTCGCCCTCGCTCCACCTGAACCTGCTGATCCGGATGGAGTCGGGCGATCGACCGCGGCCGATCCCTGCGATTCGCGACCTCCTGCGCCGCCTTGACCCGGCCGCGGCCATTGACTCGGCGGGCCCGATGACGGAGCTGGTCGAGCGCTCGACCAGCCGTACGCGATTCAGCATGTGGCTGCTCGGCATCGCGGCCCTGATCGGGATGCTCCTGTCAGCCGCCGGCCTCTACGGCGTGGTTTCCTATCTGGTGGCACGTCGCACGCATGAAATCGGCATTCGCCTGGCCCTCGGCGCAGCCCGCGGAAGCGTCCGGCGCCTGGTGATCGCCCGATCGATGAAAATGATCTCGGCGGGATTGCTCGTCGGCGCCGCCGCCGCGGTCGCGCTGGGCTACCTGATCCACGGCATGTTCTACGACCTGCGCCCGTCGGACCCGACACCTTATCTTCTGGCCGTCTCGGTACTGCTCGGCGTGGCGCTGCTGGCCAGTTTCATTCCGGCGCACCAGACTGCGAGGACCGAACCGGTCGAAGCGCTCCGGCACAATTGAAGCCGGTATTCGCCGGCGAGTTGCCTCCTTTCCAACATTTCCGACAACCGATCCCGTACAGGGAGCCATCATGAACCTGGAACAACTTCCGAAATCCGGCCTGGCCGCCGTAGCGCTCTTTTTGACCCTGATCGGGGCCAGCGCGAGCGCGCACTGGCAGCCGCGCGACGATTGGGCGGCCATCTTCGATCAGGCCGGCGTGGCCGGGACCATCGCCGTGCTGGATCTGCGCCAGGGTGAGCATCTGGGCTTCGTCCACAATGCCGAGCGCGTCCGGGTGCCCTTTATCCCGGCCTCGACGTTCAAGGTACCGCATACCCTGTTCGCGCTGGATGCCGGGGTCGTGGCCGACGAATTCGAGATCCTGGAATGGGATGGAGAGCCACGCTGGCTGGATACCTGGAACCAGGATCAGGATCTGCGCTCGGCGATGCGCAACTCAGTGGTCTGGGTGTACCAGGGCTTCGCCCGCGCGATCGGCGAAGAACGTTCGCGCGACTACCTGAAACGCCTCGACTACGGAAATGCCGACCCGTCGGACGGCATTGGCCGGTACTGGATCGACGGCGAACTGAGAATCTCCGCGATCGAACAGATCGAGTTTCTGCGCAAACTCTACTTCAATGAGCTCCCGTTCCGGGTCGAGCACCAGCGCCTGGTCAAGGACCTGATCATCAACGCCGCCACCCCAGCCTGCATCCTCCGCGCCAAGACCGGCTGGACCACCGCACCCGAACCCGACATCGGCTGGTGGGTCGGCTGGATCGAGTCGCCGAGAGGACCGGTGTTCTTCGCGCTCAATATCGACATGCCCAGGGGCAGGGCGGATGCACCCAGGCGCTTGTCGATTACCCGCAACGTGTTGCGAACGCTGGGCGACCCCGGGTCGCCGGGGCCTGCCGACTGCATCGAGCAGACACTGCCGTGAAGCGAAGCCGGTTGGTTACAGCGGCGCCATGGCACCGCGGCGACGGGCGCAGTCGATGCTGCGCACCCGCAGCGCCTGGACGAGTCGTTCGCGAGCGCGAACCGCAGTGGCGGATGGCGGGCATCCATTTCGACCGGGATACGTCTGCGCATCGGCCAACTGGCGTCGGGAGATGCGCAGGATCCGATCGGGCCCCGCAGCGAGCGCAACGCACGGGCTGCCGTTACGATGCGGATTCGATAACGCGAAAGACATTGGTCACGCCATGAGCCGGACCCAGAAAAGCCGGGAGGTCGAATCGGCCGACCGCATCCTGATCGTCGACGATCAGGCCGACGTGCGCGAGGCGCTCGCGCTGTTGTTGAACGAGGCCGGCTATGCCGTCGACACCGCTGCCGCTCCGGCCGATGCCTGCGAGATCCTCCGGAACGTGGGAATCGACCTGGTGCTGTTCGATATGAACTACAGCCGTGACACCACCTCCGGCCGCGAGGGGCTGGCGCTGCTCGGCCGGATGCGCGAGCACGACGCATCGCTGCCGCTGGTCGCGATGACCGCATGGGGCTCGATCGACCTCGCCGTAGAGGCGATCCAGCGCGGCGCCAGCGACTTCGTGGAAAAACCATGGAATAACAAACGATTACTGTCAATAATTCGCACGCAGCTTGAACGTGCCCGCGCGACCGACCGGGCCGAGCGGCTGAGCCGGGCGTCCGATCTCGAACGCGCCGACCGGATCCCCGAGGGCATGGTCGCGCAATCCCCCGAAATGCGGCGAGTGCTGGAACTGGCGCACCAGGTCGCGGCTTCCGACGCCTCGGTCCTGATCACCGGCGATAACGGGGTCGGCAAGGGCCTGATCGCCGAACAGATCCATCGCTGGTCGCCGCTGGCAGAAGAAGTGTTCGTGGCCGTCAACATGGGCTCGATTCCGG
>CAYPZP010000081.1:0-13408 GCA_964415285.1 uncultured Halomonas sp.
TGAGTACCTGGTCGTCGTCGCGATCCGGGGGCTCGAAAACACCTCGGATCGACTGCCCGACCGTTGCAAATGAACAGCGTGTCAGTTTAACAGGTGTTGGTGAACCCAAGTGCCGTCGGCGCCGCCGAGGCGGCCGAGCTCGCGCGCATCCCGGGCCGACAAGTCCAGTTCGAGCCGGCTCGAGCCGTCGTCATCGACATGCTCGGACCGAATCGCCCCCAGGTCATAGAGCGATGAGCGCAGCTTCTGCAGACGCGCCGGCAGGTTCACTTCGATCCGGATGCGCCCTTCCCCGACCCGTTCGCGAATCGCCTCCAGCAGCAGCGGCAGGCCGGCACCGGTCTGCGCAGACACCCAGACGCGCTCGGCGCGACCGTGCGGGTCGCGTTCGATCCGGGGCGAGGCCGAGGTCAGGTCGATCTTGTTGTAGATGTGCAGGCGCGGCAGCCGACCGGCGCCGATCTCGTCGAGCACCTGGTCGACGGTTTCGATATGGGTTTCGCGCTCCGGATCCGACGCATCGATCACGTGCAGGATCAGCGTCGCCGACAGCGTTTCCTCGAGCGTGGCGCGAAACGCCGCGATGAGTTCGTGCGGCAGGTCCTGGATGAAACCGACCGTATCGCTGGCCAGGATGTCGCCGCCGATATCGGACTGGATCCGGCGCACGGTGGGATCCAGCGTGGCGAACAACTGGTCGCGTGCGCCGACATCGGCCGATGTCATGGCGTTGAACAGCGTCGACTTGCCGGCATTGGTGTACCCCACCAGCGCGACCAGTGGATGCGCGCCCCGTCCGCGCGCCTTGCGTCCTTCGGCGCGCGTTCGCTCGACCTTTTCGAGGCGCTCGCGCAGCTGGCGAATCCGCCCTGCGAGCAGGCGCCGGTCGGTCTCGAGCTGGGTCTCCCCGGGCCCGCGCATGCCGATTCCGCCGCGCTGGCGCTCGAGGTGGGTCCAGCCGCGCACCAGCCGGGTGGAGAGGTGGCGCAGCTGCGCCAGTTCGACCTGCAGCTTGCCTTCGTGCGAACGGGCGCGCTGGGCGAAGATGTCGAGGATGAGCGTGGTCCGGTCGAGCACCGGCACCTTGCACGCCCGATTGAGATTTCGCTCCTGCACCGGCGTCAGGCGATGGTTGAACAACACCATGCCTGCGTCGCACTCGACGACCGCCGAACGAATTTCCTCGACCTTGCCGCTGCCGACCAGAGAGCGCGCATCCGGCCGGTCGCGCGGTGCACGGATGAACCGCGTGACGCTGCATCCCGCGGCCCCGGCCAGCGCTTCGAACTCCTCGCGTTCCCTGGACCCGGCGTTTCGACCGACCTCTGGCTGCACCAGTACCGCGCGGGTGCTGGCGGTTTCACCGGTTTCCGGCACGCAATTCGCGGTCAATCGTCCTCCTGCGAGTCGTGCGGCGAGGCAATCCGGACGTTGCGAGCCGGCACGACGGTCGAAATCGCGTGCTTGTAGATCATCTGGCTCACCGAATTGCGCAGCAGCACGACGAAATTGTCGAAAGACTCGATCTGCCCCTGGAGCTTGATCCCGTTGACGAGGAAGATCGATACCGGGACGCGCTCCTTGCGCAACGCGTTCAAGTACGGATCCTGCAACGATTGACCCTTGCCTGGCATTTTTAATTCTCCTTGGGATCTTGGCCGATTATTATTCCGGGTCCAGCATCAACGTGGCGCCACGAACGCGCGGATCGACCGGTTCGAATGAAACCGGAATTCGCGCGTCCCTACTGAAACTCGCACACCCGCTTGATTATGCGGTCGTTCGTGCGCCGATTCAACGGGTCGTACCACAATCCGCCCGACCATTGGCGAAATGCAGTCAGCTGCCTTTTTGCGAGCTGCCGGGTGGCTGCCGCACCCCGGGCCGGAAGGCTTTCGAGCGTGAATCGGCCGGACAGGCAGTCCAGCGTCTGCCGGTACCCCACGGCGCGCAGCGCGGGCAGGTCGCGATCCCGGTTCACCGCATCGGCGACGCGTTCGACTTCCTCGATCAGCCCACGGTGCAGCATGTCTTCCCAGCGCCGTTCGATGCGTCGATGCAGCGCCCCGCGATCGGCGGACGCAACGATCACCATCAGGCTGTCGCGCATCCGGTCGGCACCGCGACCGCTGCGCAGCTCGCTCGGGCGGCGCCCGGTGACGTGATGGATTTCCAGTGCACGCAGGATTCGCTGCGGATCGCCCGGTCGGATCGACCGCGCCGCGGACGGATCGATGCGCGCAAGTTCTGCGTGCAGCGCCGCCCAGCCCTCGCGCTCTGCGCGCGACGACAAGCGCTCGCGAAGCGCCGCGTCGGCGCGCGGCATCGGGTCGAGCCCGTAGCGCAGGGCGCGCAGGTACAGCGCCGTGCCGCCGACGATCACGGGCAGTCGGCCCTCGGCATGGGCCGCGCGCATTTCGGCTTCGGCGTCGGCGGCGAAATCGGCCGCCGTGTACGGCTGGTCCGGGTCGCGAATATCGATCAACGCATGAGGGTAGCGCGCCAGGGTCTTGCGGTCCGGCTTGGCCGAACCCACATCCAGACCGCGGTAGACCTGCACCGAGTCGGCGCTGATGAGCCGAACCGGGAACCGCCGGGCCAGCACCAGCGCGATTTCGGTCTTGCCGGCGGCGGTCGGACCGGCGACGACGACGCCGGGTGGAAGCGGCTCGCGGTGCTCAGTCTTCACTACCGTCCAGCAACCCCCAGGCCAGTCCGCGCTCGCCCGCGGCCGCTTCGATCTTCGCCAGCAACTGCCGGTGCGCCGCGCGCTCGCTTGCGTCGGCTTTCCTGACGCACAACCGGGTCGGGTCGAAGCTCGGCAGCAACGCATCGCTTGCCGGCGTGCGGCCTCGCTCCAGGTCCAGCCCCAGAGCGACCTGACCGCCGGTCATCAGCAGATACACCTCGGCCAGCAGTTCCGAGTCCAGCAGCGCCCCGTGCAGCGTTCGGTTGGCGTTGTCGACCTCGTAGCGGCGACACAGCGCGTCCAGGCTGTTGCGCTGCCCCGGGTGCAGTTCCCTGGCCAGTTCGAGCGTGTCCAGGATACGCGCCACTTCGGCCACCCGCGGGCGGTCGCCCAGGCGCGCGAGTTCACTGTCCAGAAACCCGATGTCGAACGGCGCGTTGTGAATCACCAGTTCTCCGCCGCGGATGAATTCGAGCAGTTCGTCGGCAATTTCGGAAAAGCGCGGTTTGTCGGCGAGGAACTCGTCGCTGAGGCCGTGCACCGTGAACGCGTCCTGTTCGATCGATCGGTCGGGATTGAGATAGCGGTGGAATTCGCGGCCGGTGAGGCGCCGATCGACCAGTTCGAGACAGCCGATCTCGATGATGCGGTGCCCTTCTTCGGGTTCAAGCCCCGTGGTTTCGGTGTCCAGTACGATCTGTCGCATCATCGGCTCCGCGCGGGTCGAACCCGGTCGGCGGCATCGGTTGCCAGCCGATCGGCGCGATCGTTCTCCGGATGTCCCGAGTGGCCGCGCACCCAGGACCAGCGTACCTCGTGCGGCGATGCCGCCTGTTCCAGCCGTTGCCAGAGATCGGCGTTCCGGACCGGCTTGCGCGCGGCGGTACGCCAGCCGTTGCTTTTCCAGCGCGGGATCCACTCGGTAATGCCCTGGCGGACGTAGTTCGAGTCGGTGGTCACGTGGACCTTGCAGGGCCGCTTGAGCGTCTCCAGCGCGCGAATCGCCGCCATCAATTCCATCCGGTTGTTCGTGGTTTCGGGCTCTGCGCCCGACAGTTCCCGCTCGTGCCCGTTCCAGCGCAGCACCGCGCCCCAGCCGCCCGGCCCGGGGTTTCCGCGGCAGGCGCCATCGGTCCAGATCTCGACGGAAGCGGCGTTCATGTCAGGCGGCCCGACAGGTGGTCGGCAATACGCGCGGGCCCGGGCGGACCACGCGGCCGAATTCGAGGCGCCGCACGCGAGTTCCGCGCGGCGGCTTGCGGCCGGCGACCACCAGCAACGGTGAAATGCCCGGCACCATGCCGCTCAAGCGTGCTCTGGCCGGCACTTCCAGCAACAGGTCGTAGCGGCCGTGCTGCATCAGGAAGCGAGGCCAGGCGGGAAGCTGCAGCGCGTGCCGGCCCAATTCGGTCCAGCTGCCCCGATGCCATGGATTGGCCGAGACCGATACCAGAAGTCCGCCGGGCTTGAGGCAGCGAATGCACTCGGCCAACAGGGCCGGCGCAAAGTCGAGCCAGAACAGGTGCCGGACCAGAATCGCGGGCAGCGATTCGTCCTGGAACGGCAGCAGATTCGACGGCAGCCTGCACGGCCAGACCCAGCCGTCGCGATCGGTCAGCATCCGGTGCCGCGGCGCGCGCAGCGCCGGCGAAGGACTCGAGGCCGGCGCCAGCTCGACCAGCCAGTCGACGCCGGCGGCGTGGACCAGGTCCGGCACCAGCGCGTTCTCGACGGTCTGCAGTTGAGCGAATCCGGCAATCATGGGGTGCCCTTTACAATCCGTAGGGAACTCAAGCAGCACACGGTGACGTGATGAGCCTGACCATCGAAGCCATCGAGGCGTTCGTAGACAATTATATCTGGGCCGCTCGCGATGCCCGTCATTGCGTTCTCGTCGATCCCGGCGACGCCGCGGGGCCCCTGCGCTATCTCGACGATCACGGCCTGGAACTGACCGGCATCCTGTTGACGCATCATCACGCCGACCACACCGGCGGCGTCGACGAGATCCGGGCCCGGCACCCGGCACCGGTCTGGGGTCCGTCCGACGTCCGGATGCCGGCCGATATCCGCGTCGTCGGCGAGCCCGATCGCGTTGAGCTGGAGCCGCCGGCGCTGTCGTTTCGCGTGATCGAGACCCCGGGCCATACGCGCTCGCACATCGCGTTTTACGGCGACGGCATCCTGTTCTGCGGCGATACCCTGTTCTCCGCCGGCTGCGGAAGGCTTTTCGAGGGCGACGCGCAGCAGATGCAGCGGTCGCTGGACAAGCTCGCGGCGCTGCCGGACGACACACGCGTCTTTTGCGCTCACGAGTACAGCCAGGCCAACTGCCGGTTTGCGCGCCAGGTCGAGCCCGACAATGCCAGCCTGCGCGAGCGTTGTGAACGCGTCGATGCTTTGCGTTCGGCCGGTCGCATCACCTTGCCCACGCGACTGTCGGACGAGAAGGCCTTCAATCCGTTCCTGCGTACGCGCGAACCGGCGGTCATTGCCGCGGCGCAGCGTCGCCAGCCCGGCGTCGGCGCCGAACCGGCCGAGGTGTTCGGCGCGATCCGCGCCTGGAAGGACGCAGGCTGACGATGCCGGCGTCGGCGCTTGGTTGAAAATCGCCCGGCAAACCGCTATCCTTTGGAGATATCTTTCAATCTCGATAAAAGGATATTGTCATCGAGCTCGAGCTCATCGGCCGCCATTGCAGTCTCCTGGGTGACCCCACCCGCCTGCGTCTGCTGGCGTTGCTCGACCAGGAAGAACTGACGGTCGCGGAACTGGCGCGGATCACCCGCCTGGCGCAGCCGCGCGTGTCCACGCACCTCGCCCGCCTGCGCGAGGCCGGGCTCGTCGTCGACCGGCGCGAAGGCGTGTCGGTCTACTATCGTCCCGCCTCCGGCGCCCGGACCGAGGAAATCGGAAGACTCTGGCACGTTTTGCGCGCCAGCCTCGACGATCCCCAGATCAACGCCGACGCCGACCGTCTGCCCGACGTGCTGGCCGAGCGCGCGTCCGGACGCCACTGGCCCGACGCAGTGGCCGGCGACATGGAGCGCCACTATTCCCCGGGCCGGACCTGGGAGGCCACGGCACGGGCGATGGTCCAGCTGCTATCGCCCGGCAGGGTCCTGGATATCGCCTCGGGCGACGGTGTGATCGGCGACCTGCTCCACCAACGCGCCGAATCCATCGACTGCGTGGACCTGTCGCCGCGCGTGGTCGAGGCCGGCCAGCAACGAGTCGCCGAACTCGACAACGTTCGCTTCCATCAGGGCGACATGCACGCGCTGCCGTTCGACGACTGCGCGTTCGACACCGTGCTGATGCTGCACGCGCTGACCTACAGCAGCGATCCGGCGCGCGTCGCGAGCGAATCGGCGCGCGTACTCGCTCCGGGCGGTCGCCTCGTCTGCGCGACCCTGGACGAGCATGCCCACACCATTCAGGTCAGCGCCTACGGTCACGTCAACAACGGCTTCAGCGGCGAACGGCTCGCCGCGCTGTTCGACGAGTGCGAGCTCGCGGTCGACTTCTGCGAAGTCACGTCGATCGAAAAGAAACCCCCGAATTTCCAAATCATCACGCTTCTGGCCAGGAAACCATGAATCCAACCCAATGGCACGACCCGGAACGGGTAGAACGTCTGTTTGCCGCACTCGAGCAGCGCATCCTGCTGCTCGACGGAGCGATGGGCACCATGATCCAGGCCGAGTCGCTCGACGAGGCCGACTTCCGCGGCGATCGCCTCGTCGACCACGACGACGACCTCAAGGGCAACAACGACCTGCTCGTGCTGACCCGCCCGGACCTGATCCAGCGAATCCACAAGGACTTCCTGGACGTCGGCTGCGATTTCGTCGAAACCAACACGTTCAACGCCAACCGGATCAGCCAGGCGGACTACTCCCTCGAAGCGCTTTCGGAGGAAATCAACGTCGAGGCGGCACGGCTGGCGCGCGCGGCGTGCGACGAGGCCGAGCGCGAGACGCCGGACCAGCCGCGCTACGTCGTCGGAACGCTCGGGCCGACCAACCGCACCGCATCCATCTCGCCCGATGTCTCAAGTCCCGGCTATCGCAACGTGTCGTTCGACGACCTGGTCGTCGCCTACACCGAGGCGACCCGCGGCCTCCTCGACGGCGGCGCCGACCTGTTGATGGTCGAGACCATTTTCGACACGCTCAACGCCAAGGCCGCGATCTTCGCCATCGAGGAGGAGTTCGACCGCCGCGGCGAGCGCTGGCCGGTGCTGATATCCGGCACCATCACCGACGCCTCCGGCCGGACCCTGTCGGGGCAGACGCCCGAGGCGTTCTACCACTCGGTACGCCATGCTGAACCGACCGGCGTCGGCTTCAACTGCGCACTGGGGGCCGATCAACTCAAGAAACACATTGAAGACCTGGCGCGTATTGCCGAGTGCCTGGTCACGGCACATCCGAACGCCGGCCTGCCCAACGAGTTCGGCGAGTACGACCAGGGTGCCGACGAGATGGCGGCCATCGTCAGGACCTATGCCGAAGACGGCTTGATCAACATCATCGGCGGATGTTGCGGAACCACGCCCGAACACCTCGAGGCGATCGGCGAAGCCGTCGCGCCGTTCGAACCGCGCCGCTTTCCGAAGCGCCAAGCGGCCTAGGCGACGAATCCGGAACGCACACGCCGCCCGGGGGTATCGACGGGAGCAACCCGAACGCCGGATCATCGATCTGGCGGAGACCCGGTTTCGGCCGCGCCGCGAATGCTCTTCGAGGACTTCGCCGCGTTCGAGTTCGAACCGGCTCGACGATGGATGGATTTCTGGCTGAACCGAAACCCGGAAAACAGAGGATTTCATGACTGAACAGCAGGCAGACAAACGCTACACGCGGCTGAGCGGACTGGAGCCGTTGACGCTGACTCCCGAGCTGGGCTTCGTCAACGTCGGCGAGCGCACCAACGTCACCGGCTCGGCGCGCTTCAAGCGCCTGATCGCCGAAGACAACTACGACGAGGCCGTCGAAGTGGCGCTGCAGCAGGTCGAGAACGGCGCCCAGATCATCGACGTCAACATGGACGAGGGATTGCTCGACTCCGAAAGCGCCATGACCCAGTTCCTCAACCTGATCATGGCCGAGCCCGACATCGCGCGAGTCCCGGTGATGGTCGACTCCTCGAAGTGGTCGGTGATCGAGGCCGGCCTCAAATGCCTCCAGGGCAAGGGCATCGTCAACTCGATCAGCCTCAAGGAAGGCGAAGAAGCGTTCCTGGAGCAGGCGCGCAAGGTCAAGCGCTACGGCGCGGCGGTCATCGTGATGGCGTTCGACGAGACCGGCCAGGCAGACCATGCCGAGCGCATGGTCGAGTGCCTGTCTCGCGCCCACAAGCTGCTGACCGAAGAAATCGGGTTTCCGCCCGAGGACATCATCTTCGATCCGAACATCTTCCCCGTGGCAACGGGCATCGAGGAGCACGACAACTACTCGATGGAGTTCATCGAGGCGACCCGGGAGCTGAAGAAACGCTTTCCCGACTGTCACGTCTCCGGCGGTGTATCGAACATGTCGTTCTCGTTCCGCGGCAACAGCCCGGTCCGCGAAGCGATGCATTCGGTATTCCTGTATCACGCCATGCAGGCGGGCATGGATATGGGCATCGTCAACGCCGGTCAGCTTGCGGTCTACGACGACATCGATCCCGAGCTTCGCGAACTGGTCGAGGACGTGGTCCTCAATCGCCGGGACGACGCGACCGAGCGACTCCTCGAAGCGGCCGACAAGTACAAGGGCGACGGACAGAAGCAGGAGAAGGACGAGGCCTGGCGCGAAAGGGACGTCGCCGAGCGGCTGAAATATTCGTTGGTCAAGGGCATCGACAAGTACGTCGTCGACGATACCGAGGAGGCGCGCCAGCAGCACGACACGTCGCTGGAGGTCATCGAGGGCCCCTTGATGGACGGAATGAACTATGTCGGGGACCTGTTCGGCGCCGGCAAGATGTTCCTGCCGCAGGTGGTCAAGTCCGCGCGGGTCATGAAAAAAGCGGTGGCCCACCTGGTTCCGTATCTGGAAGCCGAAAAAAAGACCGACGAGAAGAAGGGCAAAGTCCTGATGGCCACCGTCAAGGGCGATGTTCACGATATCGGCAAGAACATCGTCGGCGTCGTGCTGGCCTGCAACGGCTTCGACGTGCACGACCTCGGGGTCATGGTGCCGGCCGACCGAATTCTCGACGAGGCCGAAGCCGAAGACGTCGACCTGATCGGTCTGTCGGGCCTGATCACGCCGTCGCTCGACGAGATGGTCAACGTCGCCGAGGCGATGCAGAAGCGCGGCATGAAGTTGCCGCTGCTGATCGGCGGCGCCACCACCTCGCGCGCGCACACGGCGCTGAAGATCGACCCCGCCTACGACGCACCGGTGTGCTGGGTCAAGGATGCTTCGCGCTCGGTGGACGTCGTGCGCAAGCTGGCGAGCAAGGCGCACCGCGACGACTACGCGGCGAAAATCGCCGAGGACTACGAGGACTACCGCGAACGCCAGGCCAACCGGAAGTCGCGCAAGCCCCTGATCCCGATCGACCAGGCGCGCGACAACGCATTCGAGTGCGACTGGTCGACCTACCGCCCCGAAAAGCCGCTCAAACCCGGGATCAACGTCATCGAAGACTGGCCGCTGGAAGACCTCGTCGAGGTCATCGACTGGACGCCATTCTTCCAGACCTGGGAATTGGCAGGCCGCTATCCGGACATTCTCGACGACGAAGTGGTCGGAGAGGCGGCGACGAACCTGTTCGAAGACGCGAGGGAGATGCTCGGGCGGATCGTCGACGAGAAATGGCTGCAGCCCAAGGCGATCTGTGCCCTGGTTCCGGCTGCGCGCGACGGAGACGACATCCTGCTGTATACGGACGAGTCGCGCGAGCAGGTCCTGGAGCGTATGGTCTGCCTGCGCCAGCAATCGGACAAGCCGTCGGCGAACCTGTGCCTGGCAGACTACGTCGCGCCGGCCGATTCCGGCGTCGAGGACTGGGCCGGATTGTTCGCGGTAACCACCGGTCACGGGCTCGAGGAAGCAAAGGGCAAGCTGCCCGAAAACGACGACTATGCCGGCATCATGCTGCAGGCGCTGGCCGACCGGCTGGCCGAGGCGCTGGCCGAGGCGCTCCATGCCAGGGTCCGGCGCGAGTTCTGGGGCTATGCCCGGGACGAGGCGCTCTCCAACGCCGAGTTGATCAAGGAAAAGTACCGCGGCATCCGTCCGGCGCCGGGCTATCCGGCTTGTCCCGATCACAGCGAGAAGGAGAAGATCTTCGAATTGCTGGATGCGCCGGGCAGGATCGGACTCGAACTCACCGAATCGTTCGCGATGCATCCGGCCGCCGCCGTCAGCGGCTACTACTTCGGGCACCCGGAATCGAAGTACTTCGTGGTCGGAAAAGTCGGCCGCGACCAGCTCGAGGACTATGCGCGGCGAAAGGGGATTCCGGTCGAACAGGCCGAAAGATACCTGCGGCCGAACCTGGAAAATTGAGTCGAATCGACGCGCACGGCGGCGTGAATCTGCGTAACCCGCGACCCGAGTCCGCACGATTCATGCACCCGCACGGCACCCGACCGGGGCCGGGTCGGGCTCCGGCACCCCGCGGCGGTGTGTCGACCGGTCGTCCAGTCTCGGCCGGGCGTCTGGAGCGTCGGCGAACGGCGCGGTCGCCGAACAGCACGATGATCCCGGGCGCCTCGCGCCGGGCGAGACTTTTCCAGGGTCTTCCTAAGCGCCGGCGCGCTGGATCACGCCACAGGCGATGCGCGGCCCGGCGGCGCCTGCAGGGTTGGTCGCATAGTCATCCGGGCCTTCGTGGATGACGATCGCGGCCCCGTCGCCGTCGAACAGGCGATCGTCCAGTCGCAGCTCGTCGTTGAACACCTCGACATTGATCATCCCGGTGGATGGAACATGGATGTTGGGCATATCCCCCGCGTGTCGTCCGTCGTCGTCCATCAACCCGTGGTCCGAGCCGTCGGGGTTGTAATGGCCTCCGGCGGACTTGAACGGGGGCACGCATTCGCCGGTTTCATGCACGTGAAAGGCGTGCACGCCCGGCGGGAGAAACGCGAGGCGCAGGTGAAGCATCGTGCCAAACGGCGATGGGCGCAGCTCGACCGTTCCCACCGAATTGCCGTCGGCATCGTGCATGCGCGCCAGAGCGCCGTCGGCCACGGCCAGCGAGG
Organism: uncultured Halomonas sp.; assembly: GCA_964415285.1. GTDB lineage: Bacteria > Pseudomonadota > Gammaproteobacteria > Xanthomonadales > Wenzhouxiangellaceae. The sequence continues at coordinate 10,896 of CAYPZP010000081.1, forward strand.
GCAGGAAAAGGACGGCTGCAGCGGCGGCGATATGTCGAATCGCTTTCATCAAGAATCTCCAGGTTTCGAGCAGCTTCGAGTGTAACGCAGCGCCAGTCAAGCGCGTTGCGCGCCCCGAGGGTTGAAGTTTCTCGCCTGCAGACGCAGATTTTCGTGCATAGCACAAATCCGGACGGGGCCTCACCCGAAACTCGTTGACCCGATGAAAGACCCGGATCGAATCGTACAGGTGCTGCTGAGTCGCCACGGGCGGACCTATCCCCAAGAAGTGGGAATCCGGCTCACGCGCAACACCCCCGCCCCGCTGTTCCAGACGCTGTGCCTGTCACTGCTGTTCAGCGCCAGAATCCGCGCCTCGGTTGCGGTCTCGGCGATGCGCGCGCTGCTCGAGGCCGGCTGGACGACGGCCGAGCACATGGCATCGGCGACCCGGTCGAGTCGGATCGCGGTCCTGAACGAGGCCGGCTATGGCCGTTTCGACGAAAAGACCTCGACGATGCTGGGGGATGCCGCCGATTTGATCCTGCAACGCTATCGAGGGGACCTGCGGCGTTTGCGCAGCGCGGCAGGCGAAGACCCGACCCAGGAGCGGCGAAAACTCGAACAGCTCAAGGGAATCGGCGATGTGGGCGTGGACATCTTCTTCCGCGATATCCAGGCCGTATGGCCGGAGCTGTATCCGTTCGCCGATTCGAAGTCGCTGGAGGCGGCGAAGGCGCTGGGCTTGCCCCAGGATTCGCGCAAGCTGGCCGAGTGCGTGCCCAGATCGGACTTTCCGCGCCTGGTCAGCGCCTTGACGCGCACCGCGCTGGCCGGAGACGCCGCACGAATCCGCGATGAAGCCGACGAGCGGTATTGACGAGCCGGCGTGAGCCGGGCGAAGCGCCCGCCCCCGGACCGGGGTCAGGGCTCAGAACCGGTACGTGGCCCGCAGGCGCATGTCTCGATCGCGCTGCAGGAACGCCGCGCCGATTCGCTGGTCCAGCTCACGGCGCCAGCGAGCGCGGAACTCGAAACGCAACGCTCGCGAATATCGATATTGCCAGCGGAACTCGGCCAGTTCGTTGTTCGGCCGGAAGTCGTTGGAAATCAGCATGCCGGCGTCGGACTGGCCGTAGTTGATTCCCATCGAGTGCCCGGGAAAGACGTTGACGAGATCGGCACCGAACTGCCAGCCCCAACGGCCGGCATCCCCGCTGCCGGGAAGGCCCATCGTCGAGTTCAGCGGCGCTTCGAAGGCGTGCGCGATTTCGCCCACGGCAACCACGCGGCGGCCGCTGCTGCCGAGATCCCAGCCCGCACCGATCTTGAAAGCGCCGAGCACGTAGTCGTCGCGAACCGGGCTGGCGACACCATTGCTGGCCAGTGCGTCGGGATAGATCGTGATCGACAGCGCGCGCATGAACACGGGGCCAACCTCGGCATCGCTGCCCAGCACACCGAAAAAGCCGATCCGGGAGCCGCTGTCTTCGAACGTGATCGGGCCGCGCGTGGTCTGGCCGTTGCCGTCCGAACCGTTGTACTGCGCCATGGCCTCGCCGTACCAGCCGTTGGCGAAATTGCGGCGATAGGCGATCGCATCGGTCCAGCCGATATTGAGCGCACTGGCCTGGCTGCGGTCGAAGCTTCGCGTGGCCATGTGCGGCAGATCGAGATTGCTCTGCATCCGGCCGATGCGCCATTCGGATGCCGAATCACCGGATTGACAGGCAATGAAGAACTCGTCGAGCGTGGCGGTTCCCGGATCGACCCCGGTTCCGCTGTCACGCGCCGAGCGCAGGTACAGATCCCAGTCGTTGCCGTCGTCATTGGCGGTCGCCGCGAAGCGCGTCTGAAAACGGCACGCATCGGTCAGCTCACGCTTCAGGCGCAGACGAAAACGCGAGCCGCTGGTCGTCGAATCGCGGGTGTCGCCGTCGCGGGTGTCGCGCCAACTCGGCGCCAGGAAGTGCACTCGAACGTCACCGGATACCGACCAGACGGGCTCGGAAGAGCCCGCTCGGGGTTCGGCAGACTGCGCCGGCGCGATCTGGATCGAAGCGGTGGCGAGAAAGGCCATGCACAGGCACGAAGCGGTTCGCGAGATCAGCGACCGACGCGAGAAAAACGAACGAATCGACATGCTTCCGGTTCCAGGATTGGGCGGGATCCGCAGGGTTGTGCGGGTTGCGTGTTCCAATTATGTCACTTTTGCTACAGCTTGTCGGGCGTCCCGTCCGCGATTCCGGGCGCGCTGTCCGATACCGTCGTCAACAGGAACACCCCGAGCACGATCAATACCATACCCGTCACGGCCCATCCATCCAGTCGCTCCCGGAACACGGCGTGGCCGGCAAGACCGACCAGCAGGATGCCGACCGCCGCCCAGACGGCGTAGGCAATGCCGACCGGCAGGACCCGCAGCGACAGCCCCAGGAAGGCGAACGCAAGGACATAGCCGACGACGACCGCGACGATCCATTCCGGTCGACTCAGGCCGGCCGACGCCTTCAGCGACAGCGTCGCGGCGACCT
>CAYPZP010000082.1:0-13300 GCA_964415285.1 uncultured Halomonas sp.
CTGGTTTTAGTCTGGTTTTAGCGCTCTGGTTTTAGCGTGTTTTATTTGCGGGACCGCAATATCGGCAGCCCGGGCTCGGAACGGGCCATGACTTACGGCATCTGGTTCGGAGCGCGCCAACGGTAGAAAGTACGTTAGAGAGGATGCCAATGGAAGCCGTCATGAAGGCCATGCAAGTCACGCGCTATGGCTCGCCCGCTCGGTTCGAGTGGGTGGACAAGCCGCTTCCCGAGCCGGAAGGCAACGCTGTTCGGGTCCGGATTCTGCGTTCCTCAATCAACGACTGGGATGCCGGCATTGTGACCGGCAAGCCTTTTCTCATGCGCGGCATGTACGGCCTGGTCAGACCGCAAGACATGACGCCCGGGTGCGATGTTGCCGGCATCGTCGATGCGATCGGGCCGGAAGCAGAGCATTTCGTCGTTGGCGACCCCGTCTACGGCGATCTGCACGGCCACGGGTTCGGCGGCTTTGCGGCCTTCGCCTGCGCGCCGGAAACGGCATTTCGTCGAATCCCTGAGAATCTGACCGTCGATCAGGCCGGCGCGCTGCCGCACGCGCTGACCCTGGCCTGGCAGGGGCTGAACCGATACACGCCGCCGAAGGACGGCCAGCACATCCTGGTCAACGGTGCCGGCGGGGGCGTCGGGCCGCTGGTGCTTCAGCTCGTCCGCGATCGTGCCGCCCGCGTGACCGCGGTCGACCACGGTGACAAGAAGGACAAGCTTCTGAACCTCGGGTTCGATCACGCACTCGACTATCGTGTCACGGACTTCACCCGCACCGGCGATCAATACGATTGGATTTTCGACGTCAAATCCACGCGTGGCCCGAGTGCCTGCGCACGCGCCGTGAAATCCGGCGGCACCTACGTGACGGTTGGTGGTTCGATGCTGCGTCTGGCGCAGATCATGCTCAGTAAGCGATGGTTCGCGCAGCGTCACGACAAACACCTGCACGTGCTTGGGCTGAGAGCCAACGAAGGCCTGGACGAGCTTCACGATGCGCTCGCGGAAGGCCGAATTCAGCCGGCGCTGGAAGGTCCGTCTCCGCTGTCGGAACTTTCCTCAGCGATGCAGCGCTTTATCAAGGGTCGCCAGTTCGGAAAGATGGTGATCAATGTCGAAGTCGATACCTGAGCCCGCTCGACGAGAACGAACGCGGGCCTCCATCACCCATCCGCGAACCTCTCGATCAACTTTAAAACAGCGTCGACATCCATCTCCTGGGGTTCTTCGAGCAAATACCCATTCGCCTGGCCAGCAAGCACGTGCCCGGTCAGTGGCCGGAAAGCCGGGCACGGCCTGCACGGCGAGGGCGTTTGCTGCACTGAACTGTCGAATCGGACTTCCGGTCGCGCCACGCCGGGCGCGGCCCTGAGTATCGCCGGGAATCAGCAAATCGGATGCTTGAGCTTCATATGAGCTTTATATACGCCGCCCTGGTTCGCCCGAACGCCCCTTTTGACGCCGGCTGCGTGGTCGCCGGTGTCAACAACGTTGACATCGGCGCGGGGTTGCGGGAGCATCGGCCGTTGGACCAGCCGCACCCCGAGGACGCCGGTGCGGCCGCGATCCTCGAAGGAGGACCCATGCATTCGAAGCCCTACGATGACCTGGAACAAACCGTCGCGTTCGCCGTGGCGACGGCGAAGCAGGCGGGGAATCTGATCCTGTCGGTTCGCGGCAGCATCGCGATCGAACACAAGGCCGACGGCTCCGAGGTGACCGAGGCCGATCGCGACGCCGAGCGACTGATACGCAGCCGGATCGAAGACCTCGATCCGCAGGCGCGAGTCCTGGGTGAGGAATTCGGCGGCGAATCCCGGCCGATCGAGGGATACCAGTGGGTCGTGGATCCGCTCGACGGCACGACGCCGTTTTCGATCGGCTCGCCGATGTTCGGCACATTGATCGCGCTGCTGGAGGACGGGAATCCGGTCGTGGGAGTCGTCCACCTTCCGGCCCTGCGCGAGACCCTCTGGGCGGCTTCCGGCCGGGGCTGCTGGTTCGAGGCCGACGGAATCGCCCCGATCCGGGTTACCACGAGCGGCTGCGCCTCATTGGATGACGCCTTCGTCTCGACCTCGGGCCTGCACGGTACCGAACTGCAGCCCATCGCGGACCGGCAACTCTATTCCTTGTCGCCCCTGATCGGGGGCGCGCGGAAGCTGCGGGTGGTCGGAGACTGCGTGCAGCACGCATTGGTCTCTCGCGGCCGGATCGACCTGGCCATCGACGCGGCGATGCAGCCCTGGGACAGCGCCGCCCTGGTCCCGTGCATTCGCGAAGCTGGGGGCGCGGTAAGCGGCATCGACGGTTCGCCCGACGATCCGGTGTTCGGCGGAAGTCTCGTCACGGCCGCCTCCGATTCCTTGCTCGAGCAGGCGATGGCGGCCATGACGCCGTGATGCGGCAACCGGGCCGGCGGCTCACCCCGGCCGCGGGGGATCAACGACCTTCGAAGCCGCTGGCGAAAACCAGGCCGCTGCTACCGCGCAGGCCCACTTCGGCCGGGCCTGCGGGGGCGTTGGAATCCAGCACCAGCTGCGCGTGACGCAGCCCCGGGGCCTGCGGCTCGAAGCGCAGCTCGATGCCGCAGAACGCGGCGCTGGCCAGTTCCGCACCGGCGCAGCCGTTGGCAGTGATCGCGTAGTCATCGCGGGACCTGCCGACGAGCGTGATCGCACCGGGCCGCAACACCCCACCGCCGACGTTTTCGACGATCAGCAGTGCCGTGGTCTGATCACCGGGTTCGACATCGCCGAAGTCCAATGGCGACGGGACCAGCGAAACGACCGGCGCCGGTAGGCCGGTGCCGGTCAACGCGATCGAATCGGGGCTGGTCGCCGAGGTTCCGCTGAATACCAGCTCGGCGACGACCCGGCTCTCGACCGAGGGCGCGAACCCGAGCTCCAGCGTGCAGGTACCGCCGACCGGAATGCGGATCGGCAGCGGTCCGCAGCTGCCGCCGTCGATCGAGAAGGCGGGATCGGACAGGCCGACGGCCTCGATCGAGACCAGACCGCTGCCGGGATTGAACAGCGCCACGACCTGCGGCGGGCTGCTCGTGCCCACGACCACCCCGCCGAAGTCGAGCAGGCCCGGGGCGTCGATGTCGAGCAGCGGCGTGCCGGTGATCCGGCCGTGGACGACGTAGCTGCGCCCGGCGTTGTCGCGACCGTCGACCGTCGCCAAGAGCGCGCCGATCAAGAGGTCGGCGACGCCGTCCCCGTTGGCGTCGCCGACGCCGTCGACACTGATGCCGGTGAAGTCGGAGCGCTCCGCGCCGAGCAGCACGAAGCCGTTGCTGCCGTCGAGGTCGACCACCTCGACCGCTGCCGGAAACGGCGCCGCGCGGCCCAGCAGCAGGTAAGCGCCGCCGGCTTCATTGCGGTCATCGACGTCGGCGCGCGGCGCGCCGATCACCAGGTCGTCGAGGCCGTCGCCGTCGACATCGCCGGCGCCGGCGATCGACAGTCCCAGCAGGTCGTCGGCCGCGGCCCCGTTGACCCGGAAGCCATTGCTGCCGTCGAGGTCGGCCAGCCCCAGCGATGCATCGAGGCCGCCGGCCGCGCCGAACACCACGTAGGCCCGCCCCGAAAAGAAGCCGGCCCCGCCGTCGGCGCCGAAGGTGCCGATGGCGACGTCGTCGAAGCCGTCGCCGTTGACGTCGCCGGCACCGGCCACCGCGATGCCGGTGCGGTCCTCGAACGCTTCGCCGTCGATCCGGAAACCCGTGCTGCCGTCGAGCGACGCGAGCTCGATCGGCGAGGCCGGCTCCGCCGCGCCGAACACCACGTAACTTCGACCGGCCGCCTGATTGGCGCCGACATCGGCCTCGCTGGCGCCGATGACCAGGTCTTCGACGCCGTCGCCGTTGACGTCGCCGGCCCCGGCCACCGCGCCTCCGGCCTCGTCACCGCCGGCGACGCCGTGGACGACCAGGCCCTCGCCCGGCGCCAGCGAGCCGGTGTTCAGCAGCGCCGGAAACGACGGGCGACCGAAGATTACGTACACGCGGCCCGACCGGCTGCCGTTCGGGTCGGCACCCGGTGCACCGATGGCCAGGTCGTCGACGCCGTCACCGTCGAGGTCGCCGACGCCGGCCACCGAACGTCCGAGACGATCGAAGGCCTGCTCGCCGTCGATCCGGAAGCCGTGGGTGCCGTCGAGCGTGGCCGGGTCGAGACGCGCCGGGAAGCCGGCGGCGCGGCCGAACACCACGTAGACCCGACCCGCGTCGGTACGTCCGTCCGGATCCGCCCGCTCGACGCCGACTACCAGGTCGCCGAACCCGTCGCCGTCGAGATCGCCGGCCGGACGAGCGATGCTGCCGAGCCGGTCGCCGGCGGTCTCGCCGTCGATCACGAATCCGTTGCTGCCATCCAGGGCGGCCGGGTCGATCGGCCCGTCCAGGCCGCCGTCGACACCGAACACGACGTAGGCCCGACCGGCGTCGACCCGGTCCCCGGGCGCGGCGAGCGGTGCGCCGATCAGCAGGTCGCCGATGCGATCGCCGTTCAGGTCGCCGGCCCCGGCGACCCAGGAGCCCGATCGCTCGCCGGCGTCGACGCCTTCGATCACGGTGCCCAGCGGCAGGTCGATCGAACCGGTATCGATGGTCGGCGGAAACGCCTGGGCCCATCCGGTCATCGCGCCGAACGCGAGCCCCGCCGCCGCGGCGACGCGCCACGCGACCGCGCGTTCGACGACCGCGTTCATCGATCGGCCTCGAAGCCGCTGAAGAACACCACGTCGCGAGTCCCGCGCAGCGGCAGGCGGTCCGGGCTGGCGGCGGCGTTGGAGTCGACGACCAGCATGGCCGTGCGCACCCCCGGCGCTTCCGGTGCGTAGCGGAGGTCGATCGCACAGGTCTCGCCGCCGTCGAGCACCGCGCCGGTGCAGCCGTCGGCCAGCAGGGAGAAGTCGGCGGCGTGGCGGCCGCCGAGGGTCAGCGCGGCGATCTCAAGCGGGCCGATGCCCAGGTTCTCGACGAGCAGCGTCCGGATTGCCTGCTGGCCCGCTTCGAGATCCCCGAAGTCCAGCCGCGTCTCGGAAAAACCGACCACCGGCGTCGGCAGGCCCTCACCGGCAAGCGGGATCGAATCCGGGCTGGTCGCGGACGTGCCGATGAGCTCCAGCGAGCCGCCGATCGGACCCACGGCCTGTGGCGTGAAGCGCAGCGCCAGCGTGCAGGCGCCATCGACCGCGATCCGGATCGGCAGCGGGCCGCAGCTGCCGTCGGCGACCGAGAACGACGGGTCCGGCAGCATGATGCTGTCGATCGACACCAGGCCGGTGCCCGGGTTGGACAGGGTGAGGGTCTGCGTCCCGCTGGTCGCGCCGACCTCCCAGGCGCCGAAGTCGATCGCAGCAGTGCTGAAGTCCAGCAGCGGCGTGCCGGTGACGCGACCGTAGACCAGGTAGGCGTGGCCAGCGTCGACACGGCCGGAGGGCGCGGCGCTGGGTGCGCCGCTCAGCAGGTCGACCACGCCGTCGTCGTCGACGTCGCCGGCCGACCACACCGCCCAGCCATTGGCCTCGTTCTCGAATTCACCGACCAGGGCGAGGCCGTCGCTTCCGTCCAGGTCGGCCATGCCGATGCGCGCCGGGAACGATGTGCGGCGCCCGAACACCACGTAGCTCCGGCCCGTCTCGCCCGCCACCGGGTCGGTGGCGCGGATCGCGCCGGTCAGCAGGTCGTCGACGCCGTCGCCGTTGAAATCGCCGAGGCGGCCGACGCGGCGGCCGAGGCGATCGTTGCCCGCCTCGCCGTCGATCGTGAAGCCGTTGCTGCCGTCGAGACCGGCCAGGCTCGTCGGCGAGGTGAAGCCGCCGGCGCGGCCGAACACGACGTGGGCGGTGCCGGCTCGGAAGATGCCGCCGGGGTCGGCGACGAATGCGCCGATGATCACGTCGTCGAAGCCATCGTCGTTAACGTCGCCGGCCCCGCTGGCCGAAATGCCGGACCGGTCCTGGGCCACCGCGCCGTCGAAGCGCACGCCGTTGGAGCCGTTGAGGCCGGACAGGTCGAAATCCAGCGGGAACGACGAAGCCCCGAACACCAGGTAGGTCCGGCCGGCGTCGTCCAGTCCGCCCGCGGACGCCGAACTGGCCCCGACGACGAAATCGTCGAAGCCGTCGCCGTTGACGTCGCCGGCGCCGGCGATGGCATCGCCGAGGTTGTCGCCGGCGGCTTCGCCGTCGAACCGGAAGCCGAGCGCGGCATCGAGGGCCTGCAGGTCCAGCACGGCCGGGAACGAGGGTCGGCCGTAGATCGCATAGGCCCGGCCGGACCAACGCCCGGTGTCGCCGCCGTCGACCGCGGCCAGGCCGATGTCATCGAAGCCATCGCCGTTGATGTCGCCGAGCAGCGCTACCTCGTCGCCGAGCAGGTCGCCGGCATCGGCGCCGTCGATCCGGAATCCGTTGGTTACGTCGAGGGCATCGAGCGAAAACCGCGCCGGCCAACCGCCCGGCGCGCCGAACACGACGTAGGCGCGGCCGGCGCGGTCGCGACCCTGCGCCTCGGCGGTGTAGGCCCCGATGACCAGGTCGTCGAAGCCGTCGCCGTTGACGTCGCCGTCCAGCGCAACGGAGCTGCCTACACGATCGGATTCCGATACGCCGTCCAGCGCGAAGCCGTTGGCGCCGTCCAGGCCGGCCGGCGAGAACGGACTGGGCAGCCCGTCAGCGACGCCGAAGACGAGATAGACGGTGCCGGCGGCCGAAAGCCCGTTCGGGTCGGCCCGGTCGGCGCCGATCACGAAGTCGTCGATCCCGTCGCCGTTGAAATCACCGCCGCCGCCGACCGACCAGCCGAGCTTGTCCTCGGCCGCCACGCCCTCGACGATGACGCCGTCGCCGCCGTCGAGCAGGCCGAGCTGCAGTTCGGGCGGGAATGCCCGGGCGAGAATCGCCGTGGGGACGGCCAGCAGCGCCATCGCCAGCAGCGCGGCGGCGAGCTGCGGCGGAGACATCCGTCCGCGTGCGATTCCGGGCCGGTCGGTCATCACGTGATGCGTGTTCATGGGTGCAGTCCATTCAGAAGGGCCTCACTCGGGGAGTACGCAAAGCGCGCGCAGCGGCGACAACGGATTTTCGACGCCGCGTCGCATGCGGGCACGCGCGCCTCGATTCAGGAACAGTTCGCGGCCTTCGCGCGGAGCAGGCAGTCCAGGAGTTCGATGGCCGGAGCGTCGGCGGCCAGCGCACCGCGCAACACCGGCTCGACCTGCGCGATGCGCCGCATCGCCTCGTCGCGCCGCCCCTCGAGACGATCGATTCGAGCGACCTCCAGCGCCAGCATGGCCGCGCGCGGGTGGTCGGCACCGAGGACGCTTCGGTAGTCGTCGGCGAGTTCCAGATACTCCGATCGCGCCGCGACGAGGTCGCCGGTCCGACGAAGCAGTTCGGCCTGCCGGGCGCGGGCGCGGAACGCGGCGGGACTCCGGGCCGGGGCCGTGTCCAGGATGGCCTGGATCAGCGCCCCCGCCTCGGCCCGCCGGGTGGGATCGCCGGGCTGGCCGACCCAGCCGATCCAGGACCGGAGAAGCCGGCTTCGCAGGGTATCGACGTGGTCGGCGCCGAGCACCCGCCCGCGCGCCTCGGCCGCGCGATCGGCCAGCGCCGACGCCTCGTCGAGCCGCCCGCGGGCCAGCAGCAGCGCGGCCAGGTTGTGGCGGGCCCGCAGGCTGGCCGGGTGGTCGGGTCCGAAACGCGCCTCGCGCAGCCGCAGGGCTTCGCGCAGCGGCGGTTCGGCCAGCGCCAGCGCGCCCCGGTCCTGGTGCGCCGCGGCCAGGTTGTTGAGCAGTAGGTAGCGCTCGGGCCGCTCCTCGGTCTTCGCGTCCAGCTCCAGCGCACGGGTGTACAGCTCGATCGCCCGGCGAAAGTCGCCGGCATCGTGAACGGCGTTGGCGCGTTCGTTGAAGTCGCGGGCCAGCACCGGATTGTCTTCGCCGAACAGCTGGATCCGTCGCTCCAGCATCTCGTCGAGCGCCTCGTCGGCTCGCGCGTAGTCGCCGGCCGAGCGCGCGAATACCGCGACGTTGTGCAGACCCAGCAGCAGTGAGGGATGGTCCGACGACAGCCGGCCGCGCTTGCGGGCCAGCGACCGCTCGGCCAGCGCCAGCGCGGCGGTCGCGTCTCCCCGCTCGTTCTCGACGATCGCGAGGTTGAGCTCGGAGGCGGCCAGGTCGAGCGGGTCGCCCAGTCGTTCGCGGACATCGATGACACCGAGCAGCACGCTGCGCGCCTCGTCGGCCCGACCCGCCTCGGCCGCCCAGACCGCCCAGTCGTTGAGCAGATCGGCGCGCAGCGTGGGATCGAGACCGGGGCGATCGTCGGCCGCAGCGCGCACCACCGCGGCATCCCCGGCCAGCTCGTCGAGCGTACCGGCCAGTGCGCCGGCCACCAGCATCTTGCCGCGCGCCCGCAGCGCGGCCTCGGCATCGCCGGCCCGCTCGGCCGCGGCAACGGCGGTGGCGTAGAGCTCGACGGCCCGTGGATAGCGGTCCAGCGCCAGCCAGACGCTGGCCAGGGTGCTTGCGAAACTGGCCTGCAGCGCCGGCTCGGCCCGAGTGACGGAAAGCTGCGCTCCACCGCGGTCGAGCACCTCGATGACCGTGATCTCTTCGCCGCCGGCCGACTCCGGGCGCGCCGATTCCAGCAGTTCGGTCAGAAAGGCCAGGGTCTGTTCGGCGCGCGCGGCCTCGACGCGGGCGCGCTCCGATTCGACGACGATCCGCCAGAGCATGACCGCCGACAGCAGCACGACCAGCCCGGTGGCGGCGACGGCGACGCGGTGACGCGTGACGAAGCGCCATGCCCGGTACATCGCGCGCCCGCGCAAGGCCTCCAACGGGTGCCCGTTGCGCCAGCGCTCCAGGTCGGCGGCCAGTGCATCGGCGCCTGCGTACCGATCGGCCGGCCGCTCGGCGGTGGCGCGCTCGACGATCGCGGCCGGCTCGCGGGCCAGCGGCCGGCCGCCGGCGGTCAGTACGGTCTCGATCAAACGGCCGAGGCTGAAGACGTCGCTGCGCGTCGAGATCGCGCGGCCCTCGACCTGTTCGGGGCTCGAATACTCCGGCGTGTAGTAGCGCGTGCGGGTCTGTCCATCGTCGTCGGTTCCGGGATCCATCAGCCGCGCGATGCCGAAGTCGAGCAGCTTCGGTTCGCCGCCGCGGGTGACCAGTACGTTGCCCGGCTTGATGTCGCGGTGGATGACCAGGTGTTCGTGGGCGAATTCGACGGCGCGGACCACGCGGAGCAGCAGATCGATGCGCCGCGATTGCGACAGGCCGCGCTCGGCACACCAGGCGTCGATCGGCACGCCGTCGACGTGCTCCATGGCCAGCCACGGTTCCCCGTCGACGGTCGTGCCGCCGTCGAGCAGCGTGCAGATGGCGGGATGACGAAGCTCGGCCAGGATCTGGCGCTCGGTCCGCAGCCGTTCGAGTCGGTCCGGGTCGGGGAAGCCGCGGATCAGCTTGACCGCGGCGCGCTGGCGGTACTCGTCGTCGGCGCGCTCGGCGAGGAACACCGTGCCCATGCCGCCGCTGCCGATTTCCTCGATCAGCCGCCAGGCGCCCAGCCGTCGACCGGCGCCCGCCCGGTCGTGCTCGAAGGCTGCGGCGCTTTCCCGCACCGCCGCGTGCAGCGGGTCGCCGTCGTCGGCGTCGGCCACCAGCAGGCCGCGCAGTCGCGCAAGCAGCTCGGCGTCGTCGGCGCAGGCCCGACGGATCCAGTCCTCCCGCTTGGCGGCGGGCAGGTCCAGCGCCTGGCCGAACAGGCCCAGCAGTCGTTTCTCGCGTGCGTCATCCATCGGCCAGCCGCTGCTTGAGCCAGGCCCGACCGACCCGGAGCTCCCGCTGCACCGTTCGCTTGGACACCTGCAGGTGCTCGGCGATCTCGGAGCTTTCGAGATCGCCGAAATAGTGCAGGTCGACCGCTTCGGCGGCGCGCGGGTTCAGGCGGGCGAGCGCCTCGAGCCCCTCGTCCAGCGCCAGCAGGTCGACCGGCTCGCCGCCGCCGGCCAGGTCGCGAGTGTGCAGCGTGACCTGCTGCCAGTCGCCGCCGCGCTTGGCGGCCGCCCGGCGCCGCGCCTGGTCGACCAGCACCTGGCGCATGACCCGCGCCGACAGCGCGAAGAAATGCCGACGATGCGCGGCGTCGAGATCGCCGCGGTCGAGCTTGAGCCAGGCTTCGGCAATGAGTTCGGTGGGCTGGAGACCGGTGGCTGCGGGCACCCCCGTGAGGCGTTTCGCCAGCCGGTGGAGCTGGTCGTAGACCATCGGCAACAGTGCGTGTCCGGCCGCGCGATCGCCCCGGCCCCACTGCTCGAGCAGCCGGGTGATTTCTCGACGAGGCAGGTCGCCGTCGGGCGTCTCCGGGGCGTCGGACACGGCAATCGATGAAGCGTTGTTCCCGTCCGACAGGATAAGCGCTCGCCGTTGCCCCGAGGTGCTCCGCGCGGCGGTTGCGGCACGACCCACGCCCGCGAACGCCGCCCGACTTCCGGATCAGCACGACGCGCAGACCGGCGACCGCCTCGTCGAGCGAGCGCACGTGCAGGGAGGGCCTCGGGGTCACCGATTGCCCCAGCCGTGTCAATCGGCCGTCGTCGCCTGTGGGGATTTCCGCCGGTCCCGGTTCCATCGGAGCGGTTTGCAACGCGCGCGCCCTGCGTTTCAGCGGTTCGAAGTTCTCAGGAGGTGGATGTCCGGACTCTACTCGGACGCTACGGTGGGCGATCAGTATTGCGCGGTTTCTTTTTCGGCAACGATTCCATCGGGCGGGTTGCGCCAGCGGCGAAGGGGCCGGTTCATGGCGAGCAGGACCAGGTCCGGCAGCGCCAGCGGGATCACGATGCTGACGAGAAGCTGCTTGGCACCGTCCAGGAGCTGGATGTCATCGCCCGTAGTGAGCAGCCAGCGTTCGCCCAGCGGGCCGTTGGAGAACACTTCGTGACCCACGAGGTTCCAGCCCAGGTGCAAAGCGATCGGCAGCACGATCGATCCGCACCAGACGCAGGCGCAGGCGCAGGCCAACATGACGCCGACAGCGCCGGTGAAGACGAACATCAACACCATCCCGGTCGGGTCCCCGAACAGCCCGAACGAGAACCAGTGGTAGATGCCGAAGCAGGCGGCCGAAAGCAACGCTGCGCGCACCGTGCCGAACCACCTGACCGCCAACCACAGCAACGCGCCGCGAAAAACAGTTCCTCGTAGAGCACCGACGCCACGTTCCATCGCAGCCCCTCGAGCAGCGCCCCGAGATTGTAGGCCGGGTTGGGCGTCCACTCGAATCCTGCCAGCCGAGCCAGGAGCAGCACCTGGCTGGCCGCGAACGCCCCGGCAACAAGCAGTCTCGGCGAGAATTCCACCGTACAGCGCGCCGGGCGATCCACACCGAGCGCCTTCGGCCCTTGCCCAGCCCACCGAAGCACCAGCAAATTGAGAATGGGCAGGACCAGTGCACCCAGCATGTCTCAACAACTCCAGATCACGGCTTCAAGAAATGTCGCACCGCGGCACCGGGGCGGATTCAGCGCCTCGGGGCTGGAGCCTCGCTACCCGGAAGGAGGGACGCTGGCGCGAAGCGGCGAATAATAGACCGGAACGCTCGCGACCTGCAGGGTTTGCTCCCACGAAGCCCCTGAACGGCGAGCGCAGCAATCGGATCCTCCTCGAAATGGGCCATGCTAAGCTTGCTACCGGGAGATCGGACGGCCAGCGATTCCGGTAATGAATGGAGCTGGCGGCCGACAATACAGGCACCGCGAGCCGCCGGTTTCCATCAGCCCGGTAGTTCGCCACGACGGCTGCGCGCGCTTTCGCACGAGAAGGGGAGATTCTTGATGACGACCGACATGCGCCCTTCCAGATCGGCGTTGGTCAAGTTCGGGCTTGCGACGGCATTTGGCGCGGGCGTGCTTCTCTTCCCGATTCCGTACGAGGGCAGCTTCAAGATCGCGCTCGGCATCGCCACCGATGCGGTGCAATCCTGGGGCGCGGACTACCTGGCCGCTGTCGTGGTTGCCACCTGCGTCCTGTCGGCGGTGCTGACGCTCCTATACGTCGCGTTCGTGCGCCGGGAGGCGAGGGGCGGCGCGGCTCAGGCGCTGCTGGCGCCCGGCTGGGTCTGGACGGGTCTGCGCGTCGCAGGCGCGGTGACGGCATTGATGATCTATTTCCAGGTGGGCCCGACGTGGATCTGGAGCGGAGACATCGGCGGGCTCGTTTTGAACGATCTGATGGTGGCCGCGTTCATCACGATTGGCCTTGCCTGCATCGTGCTGCCTTTTCTCACCGAGTTCGGCCTGATGGAGATCGTTGCAGGCATGGTGGAGCGGATCTTCCGGCGGCTCTTCACCGTGCCGGGCCGCAGCGCCGTGGACGCCGTGGCCTCCTGGCTCGGCGGTAGTTCGGTCGGCGTGCTCGTGACGGTGAGCCAGTATCGGCGCGGGCTCTATTCGGGTCGCGAGGCCGCCGTCATCGCGACCAATTTCTCCATCGTCTCGATCGCCTTTGCCTACGTGATCGTCGAGACTGCGGGTCTCGCCGATTACTTCTTTCCCTTCTACGCGGTGCTGACGCTATCGGGCGTCGTGTGTGCGATCGTCACGCCGCGTCTGCCTCCGCTCAGGGGGAAGCAGGACGATCTCCTCGCCGAGCACCCCCTTCGCGCCGAGGACGGCAAGGCGCGCGGCATGCGACACGCCTGGTCGCGGGCGCTTGCACGCGCCGACGCGGCACCTGGGCCGGCGGGGCTCGCTCGCATGATCAGCTACAACGTGCTCGATATCTGGCTCGGACTGATTCCGGCGGCGATGGTGATCGCGACGTTCTCGATCGCCCTCGCGGAGGCGACGCCGTTGTTCAACTGGCTCGCCTGGCCGTTCGCGCAGCTTCTTGAGCTGTTGCAGGTAGAGAGCGCGCGCGAGGCTGCGCCGGCCATGGTGATCGGCTTTGCCGACATGTTCCTGCCCGCGCTCGTCGCGGCAGACATTGCCGCAGCGGAGACGCGTTTCATCATCGCGGTCGTTGCCGTCGGCCAGCTGATCTTCATGTCCGAGGTGGGGGTGCTGATCCTGAAATCCGCCCTGCCGCTGAATTTCGTGGACCTCGTCGTCATCTTCCTGCTGCGCAGCCTGATCATCCTGCCGATCGCGCTGGTCGGGGCCGCGCTGGTGTTCTGAGAAACGCACCGCGACAACCATCCGGACACCCATGGCGCCGGATCCCCGGAGCGCCCTGACTTTATTGCAAGAACCGAAGAACCGGGGACGAAGAACC
>CAYPZP010000083.1:0-13282 GCA_964415285.1 uncultured Halomonas sp.
CGACCAGACCCGCCCCGGTTAGCCTGGCCAGCGCGTTGTCGAGCGTGAGACCCTGAACGCCGGGCACCTGTACCGGCACCGGCCCGCGCGAGATCTCGACTTCGACCGAGCCGCCGCCTGCTATGGCCGTGCCCGGCGGCGGCTGCTGCGAGGCGACCTGACCGGCCGGCACGGAATCGCTGAACGTATCGCGCAGCGGGTCGGCGACGAGACCGGCGGCCTCGACGGCGGCAACGGCCTGGGCCTCGGTCAGTCCGGCGAGGTCGGGTACTGTGGCGGGCGAAACCACTTTCACGACGAACGCCTGGAAGGCCGAGACGCCGATCGAATCGGTGACCTCGATCGCGATGACGTGTTCGCCCAGGTCGCCTGACGACGGGGTCCAGCGAACGGTGCCCAGCGCGTCCATGGTCATGCCGGCCGGGCCCTCGGACAGCGACCAGGTCAGGGTCTCGCCGGCGTCGGCGTCGACGGCCAGGGGGGTGTAGTAGTACTCGAAGCCCGGCGAGGCGAGCGTCTTCGGCGTCGAGACGAGCCGCGGCGGGGCGTTGGGGGGCAGGATCGTGATCGACACCGTAGCCTCGTTGGACTCGAGGTCGCCGTCGCTGGCGCGGTAGCTGAATGAATCGGACTCTTCCACGCGATCGTCGGGCAGCCGCCCGTTGATCAAGGCCTGGTTGAGGCCCGGCAGCAGCCAGTGCGGCCGCGCGCGAGCGGGGATGGTCAGGTCGTCGTTGACGTTGGTCACGTGGTAGCGGTGCTGGTTCCAGATCGAGCGCATGGGCGGCCAGTCGTCGGTCGGGCTTTCCCAGACGCTGACCACTGCGTCGGAGCTGAAGCTGAAGCCGCCGGGAATCACCAGTTCGGCGGTCCCGTCGGCATCGACATCGGCGAACACCGGCATCGTGTAATCCGCCGGACGCGGCGTGTCGAGGTCGAACGTGCCTTTTTCCGTTCCGTCGCGCCCATCCCAGACGTGCAGCGTGCTGCTCTCGTCGACGAAGAGCACTTCGACGAAGCCGTCGCGATCGAGGTCCATCGCTGTTGCGCCGATCGAGCGCGTTGTGACGTTCTTGCTCCACTTCACCGAGCCGTCGCGTCCATCGAGGACGTCGAATTGATCGGAGTCCGCTCTCCACGGTTGAAGCACGTCCGCGAAGCCGTCCCCGTCGACATCGGCGATGGACATCGGCGCGGTATTGAAACCGTAATCGCGAGGGACTTCCCAGAGATCGGTGCCGTCGTGGTTCCAGGCCACGACGTTGCCGCGATTGTCGGGAAACGAACTGCCGCCGCGGGTTCGCACCAGCTCGGGATAGGGGTCCTCGTCGAGATTCGCGACGATCGGAAACGCCATCGCCTGGAAATTGGAAAAATTGTCCTTGCGCGCCCAGAGGAGTTCGCCGTCGTGGGACCAGGCCACGTTGCCGACAACGATTTCGGGGTCGCCGTCAAGGTCCAGGTCGACGACGGTCGTCCGGGTTGCGCGTCCCATGCTCGTGCCCGGTTCCGAGTACCGGTCCAGCTTCCTGCCCTGGCTGTCCCAGACCTGCACGCGCGCGTTGACCGTCGTGCCGGCCCCCGGCGCGACGAGAATTTCGGGCGTGCCGTCGCCGTCGAGGTCGGCGAGCGTGATCGCCGAGTCGCCCATCGTCCCCTCCAGCGTGGGCGAATTGGAGCCCACGGGAAACAGCCTCTCGCCCAGCGGCTCGCTGATCCACTTGATGTGGCCGTCGTGCTCGAACGCGTAGAGCCTGGTGTCCAGGGTGACCGAGGCATCGGTCTCTCCGCCGACGACAACAATCTCCGGCTTGCCGTCGAGATCGATATCGCCGATCGCCGGCTTGGATGTATTGATCGCGATCTGGCGCCCGGGAAAGACGCGCTCCCAGTCGATGGCGCCGGTTTCACCGTCAACGGCGGTCAGGTAGTTCGTGCAACACCCGCTGGCGTCGCTGATGAAGATTTCCGAGGCTGGGTCGTCGTCGAGGTTTGCGATCAGCGGCTGCCAGGAAGATCCACCCCTCGAGTCTATGTGCGACCACTTTCGGGTCACGGCAACGGTACCGACCGGGTTATCCGGCGTGTACTCGAAGCGGCCGTCGGCGTCCAGCGAAAGCGTGCCGCGCTGGGGTCCGGTTTCGAGTTGCGCCGACAGCAGGTCGTCGTTCGGATCGGTGTCGTTTGCCAGCACGCCGTCGGCCGGAACGACGAGCGTGTCGCCTCGTTCGACGCGGAAGCCGGCATCGTCGACGGCCACCGGCGAGCGATTGTGATCTACGAAGACTTCGAATGACTGCGTATCGGACAAGCCGAACGAGTCGACGACCGCCACGCTTACCGGGTGCGGTCCCAGCTGGAGCCGCGTCGGCGTCCATTGCACGAGGCCGCTGACGGCGGCGATGGTCATGCCGCTGGGGCGCGAAGCCAGGCTGTAGGTCAGCGCATCGCCC
The DNA here is from genome assembly GCA_964415285.1 of uncultured Halomonas sp. GTDB lineage: Bacteria > Pseudomonadota > Gammaproteobacteria > Xanthomonadales > Wenzhouxiangellaceae. The sequence continues at coordinate 2,454 of CAYPZP010000083.1, forward strand.
GGATCGGGATCGATTGCCTCGGCCTGCAGGCTCAGCGTGACCCCGGGCGCCGCGCCGCGATCAGCGAATGCTGCAAGCGTCGGCGGCTGGTTATGGGCAACCACCGTGAGATCGAACGTCTCGACATCGATCTGGCCCGAGGCATCGGTCGCGCGCACGGTGATCGGATGCGCGCCGATATCGCCGCCTTCCGGCATCCAGTCGAGCAGCCCCGAGACCGGATCGATCGACATTCCGGCAGGTGCGGCATCGAGCGAGAACGCCGGAATGTCGCCGGGGTCGGGATCGGTGGCAATGACCGGGTACTGGTAGTCGTCGCCGACCAGCGCGGTCTGGTCCAGGATCGACTCTATCAGCGGCGATCCAGATGAATCGACGACTTCGACGCCGAACGTCAGCGTGTTCGAAAGGCCGGCGAGATCCTCGACGCGCACCGTGACCGAATCGCTGCCGACCTGGCCCGCGGTGGGCGTCCATTCGATCCCGCCGTCGCTCGCCCGGATCGACATGCCGGACGGTGCATCGGCGAGCGAAAAGGTCAGGCCGGCCTGGTTTGCCGGATCCGAGGTATCGATATCGACCAATAGAAACCGGCCTGCGGCCGCAGCCTGGTCGGCCACGGGCACGAACTGCGGCACGTTGCCGGTGCCCTCGAACGAGTTGACGAACATGATCTCGCCGTCGCCTGCCGCTGCGTGGGCTGCAAGCAGCATCGCCAGGCCTGCGGCGGTCGCGAGTGTGGAGAGCTTCTGCCGAATGCGCATCTCATTGCCCTCCCGCGAGCGGATTCGGCGCGCGAAAGATGTCGCGCGCGCCGTTGGTGTCGCCGGCAACCAGGTTGGTCGCATCGGACTCGAACGCGATCCAGCCGCCATCGCCGGAGATCACCGGGTTGTAACTGTGCCCGTCGGACTCGATCGAAGCTGTTTCGCTGACTCGGACGCTCTGACCGGTCGTACGATCGTGGACGAACACGTCGGCGCGGGCGTTGGCATCACCGGCGACGAGGTTGGTCGCCATCGAGCGGAACGCGACGAATCGCCCGTCGTCGGACAGGCTGGGCTCGAAGCTGTTGTGGTTCGATTCGGCCCCGTCGCTTGCGATGCTGACGCGCTCGGTCGTTTCAGTCGTCAGATCGCGCACGAAGATGTCCCAGCGCCCGTTGGTATCCCCGGGGACCAGATCCGAAGCCTGCGATCGAAACGCGACGAAGTCGCCGTTGCCGGAGACGAACGGCCGGAGGCTGTCGCCGTTGCCCGGCGTGCCCGATGGCGTGACGCTGACCATCAGCGTGGTGGCGGCATCGCGAAACCGGACGAACGCGTCCTCGTGGCCGTTGAGGTCGTCGCTGACCAGGTCGTCGGCATAGGAGTGAAAGGCCACGACGTTGCCGTCGTCGGACAGCGTGGCCGAGGCGCTTTCGCCGCGGCCCTCGTCTCCGGATGAATCGCGCGAGACGCGGTCGAGCGCAGGCGCGGGGTCGGTCTGGATATCGAAAACGAATACGTCGAACGTGGCGTTGTCGTCGTCGTCCGGCGGCCGGACGCTTGCCGGGTTGGCGTCTTGGAACGGAGACTTGGAGTGAAACGCCACGAACTGTCCGTTGCCCGACAGGCTCGGCAGCAGCCGGCCCTTGATCCGGTTGCCTACCTCTCGCGGCAGCAGGTGCTCGACCGTTGCGCTCGCGACGTCGAACACGGCCGTCAGCGTCACGCCGTTTGTGCGTCCGCGGCTCTCGAAAGCCACGACGCCGCCGTTGTCGGAGATGCTGGGGACACGACTGTAGGTCGGCGTCTCGCTGCCGTCGGGCTGCAGGCTGACGCGAATTGTCGTGCCGGCGTCGATGTCGCGCAGGAACACGTCGGTCCAGTCGTTGATGTCGTCGACGACCAGGCTATCGGCGTTGGACCGGAACGCCACGATGCTGCCGTCGTCCGAGATCGCTGCTTCGTAGCTGTCGGCATGGGCCTGTGCGCCATCATCGGCGATGCTGATGCGCTCGATCTGGGCGGCTGCGCTTGCGGAGAAAAGGCAGGCCAGCAGGGAGGCAACAGGCGTGACGGAAGCAAGTCGGTATAGATGTGGCATCTTATTCGCTAGTGGGAATGAAGTTCGCGACGAACACCGCCCAGCTCCCCGATTCGAGATTGCGCGCGATGATCAGAACCGGTCCCGGGAGGCTCAGCCCGCCGGCCTCGTAGACGCTGGCGAATCCGTCCGGGTAGATCAACTGGCGACAGCCGGGCGTCCCGTCGAGGATGCAGCCCCGGCTCACACCCATGGGCATCGAGTTGGCGTCGTCCCAGGCCTTCTCGAGTGCATTGGCGTTGTCGATAGTCGCCTGGACCGCATCCATTGCGGAATTGACGTCCCTGGCGCTGGTGGCGCCGGCAAGCCCGCCCGCGGCGGTCGAGGCCGCCTCGAAAAGGCTGGGACCGATCATCGTCACGGCGTTGTTCGGGCTGAGTCGGGGATCGAAGCCGAAGCCCTCGATGGCTGACGGCTTGATTTCGAACACGTGGATGGATTGGCTGGCGCCGGTGATGATGCCGACGATGGACCCTGCGTTGAAGTAGCCCTGCATCACGTTCGCGGCGATCACGGTGCCAAGCATGCGCGCGGCTTCGCCGAGATAGGGGAGATAGAAGTTTCTGATGATGCGCCGGCGGATGTTGCTGGCCGTGAGGATGCCCGGCAGCGTGAAGCGCCCGACCTGCGCTGCGCCGTCCGCGGTCACGATTCCGTCGTCGCGAAGCGCCTGGCGTACGGCGCCGATATCGGCGACCAGCATACGCGGCGCATAGGTCCCCAGAATCGCGGTGATCGCCGGCGACGCCCGCAGTACGCCGACTGCCGAAGGCTCGAGCGCCGCCTTGGCGCTGGCGGCGGCCGCCAGGTCCTGGTTCAGCGCGTTCATCACCACGTCCGGCACGCTGCCCGAGCGGACAAGAAAATCGAGTTCCTCCAGCAAGACCAGAAGATCGAGCCCGATGTCGCCGTAGGGGCTGTCGTCGAATGACCCGCCCAGGCCGCCGGCAATGGCCTGCGCCGGCGTAGGCAGCATGCCCCCGGCGGGCGCGAACGGCGTCAACGTGCGCAGCCGACGCAGGTCGATGTCGTCCTCGAGGTCGGCCAGCGCCTGGTCCAGAACTTCGATCGCCGGCCCGTCGCCGAGGTCGATGGCCTCGATCAACGCCTCGACCAGCGTTCCGAACTGTTCGAGCTGTTGCGCGAATTCGGTATGGATGGTCCCGCCGGGCCCGTCACTGATCGCGGGCAGGACCGCGGACCGCGCCAGGGCTGTCTCGGGCGTTCCGGCATCGAACTCGGCCTCGATCGTGAATTCGCCCTGCGTGTCGATGTCTGTTTCGATCGTGTTGCCGACCAGCATCGGTGGCGTCCCGAAAAGCGAGCCGGGATCGACCTGCAGCGAGAGCGTCACCGTCGGATGCGGGTCCAGCGGCGTACCGTCGACGTCGCGGATGCTGACGTCCACCGACGCCGTGCCGCCGGCCGGCACGATCGGCGGATCGACGGTGATGACCGCGCGAGGCCCGCCGGAAACGACCACCGCGACATCGCTTGCCGGTGCGACCAGCGCGTTCGGGGGCGGATCCTGGGAGAGCACGACGCCGCGCGGAACGGCCGGATCGTTGACCCGATTCACCGGTGCCGCCGACAGCCCGATCGCCACCAGCTTCGCCAACGCGTCTTGCTCGTCCAGTCCGACCAGCCTTGGCACCGTTACCGGTACCGGCCCGCGCGAGATCTCGACCGCCACGCCGGTGCCGGCTGCGACTGGCGTGGACGGCGCCGGATTCTGGGTCGCGACGTTGCCGACGGGCACGATGTCGCTGAACGTGTCGCGCAGCGGATCGGCGCGCAGCGATACCGCTTCGAGGGCCGCGACGGCCGATGCTTCGTCGAGACCCGACAGGTCGGGGACGGTGACGGGATCGACGACCTCGAGAACGAAGTTCTGATACGCGGTCACGCCCAGGGAATCGGTGGCCGAAACCACGACCGGATGTAGACCAAGGTCGCCGGTCGCGGGCGTCCAGGTCACCCGGCCGCCGGCAGCGGCGCTCATTCCGTTCGGCCCCTCACTGAGAGCGAAGGTCAGAAGTTCGCCGGGATCGGCGTCGACGGCGAGCATGTTGTAGACGTATTCGAAGCCCGGTGACGCCAGCAGCGGCGGGGTCGACAGGATGCGCGGCGGCGTGTTCGGCGGCAGGATTTCGATCGAGACCTCGGCGACGTTCGAGAGAAATTCGCCGTCGCTTGCGCGATACGTGAACGAATCGGTCGACTCGTCGCGGGCTTCCGGCAGGCGCTGGTTGATCATCGCCTGGTTCAGGCCGGGCAGCAACCAGTGCGGCCGCTCTTGCGCCGGTATGGTCAGGTCGTCGTTGACGTTGGTGACGTGGTAGCGATGTTCGTTCCAGATCGATCGCATCGGTGCCCAGTCGTCGGTCGGGCTCTCCCAGATGCTCAGCGCGGCGTCGAAGCCGAACGAGAATCCGCCGGGCACCACCAACTCCGAGGGCCCGTCGGCGTCGATGTCGGCGAATACCGGCATGCTGTGGTCGCCCGGCCGGGGATTGTTCATCGGCAGCACAAGCTTCTCGGTGCCGTCGCGACCGTCCCAGACGTAAAGGTTCGACGACTCGTCGATGAACAGCACTTCGACGAAGCCGTCGCGATCCATGTCGAACACGGTCGCGCCCATCGAGCGCGTGGTCACCGACTTGCTCCACTTGACCGACCCGTCGCGGCCGTCCAGCACCTCGAAGACGTTCACGTCGGTGGGTAACGGAAGCAGCACGTCGGCGTACCCGTCGGCATCGACGTCGGCAATGGATATCGGGGCGGTGTTGAAGCCGAACGGGCGGGCCACTTCCCACGGTTCCCCTGCGGGGGTCAGCAGATCGGTGCCGTCGTGGTTCCAGGCCACGATGTTTCCGGGACCCGACGGACCGCCGCGCGTTCGCACCAGCTCGGGGTACGGATCGTCGTCGAGGTTGGCGACCAGCGGAAAAGTCGTCGCCCAGGCGTGCCCGAAATTATCGACACGCTTCCAAAGCTTTTCGCCTTCATGGGACCAGGCGACGTTGCCGACCACGATCTCCGGGTCGCCGTCGAGATCCAGGTCGACAATGGTGACACGGGTCGGCGCGGCGTCGGAGATCGTGGTGCCGGGTTCGTGGACGGCATACAGCGTCATGCCCTCGTGGTCGAAGACGTGGTAACCGGCGGGGCCGAAATCGGGGGCCACGAGAATCTCCGGAATTCCGTCCTGATCGAGGTCGGCAACGGTGATGGCGGCATTGTTGAGCTGGCGGTTTCCCCTTCGTGAGCCGTCGAGGTAGAACACGTCCGGCAGGTCCTCGCTGATCCACTTGAGCTGACCGTCGTGCTCGAATGCGTAGATTCGCAGGTGAGCGGTCGGCGAATTGTCGGCCTCGCCGCCGACGATCAGGATCTCCGGGCGGCCGTCGAGGTCGATATCGGCCAGCGCCGGCTTGCTGGATATATCGAGCTGCCGGCCCGGCAGCGTCACCACCCACTCTTCAAGCCCCGTGACGCCGTCGATTGCGATCAGGTAACCGGTGCAGCAGCCGCTGCCGTCGCCCAGAATCAGCTCGGCCTGCGGGTCGTCGTCGAGGTTGCCGATCAAAGGGGTCCAGGTGGACGACCCGTTCGCCCGCTCGTAGGACAGGGTCTCGACCAGGCCGATCGTGCCCACCGGCGCGTCGGGCGTGTAGTCGAAGCCGCCGTCGGCAGCAAGCGTCAGCGCGCCCCGCTGGGGCGGGTCGACCAGCAGTGCCGATAGCGGGTCGGAATTCGGGTCGGAATCGTTGCCCAGCACCCCCGGCGCGGAAACCTCGAGGGTGTCGCCGCGCTCGACGCGGAACCCGGCATCGTCGACCGCGACCGGTGGCCGGTTGTGGTCGACGAAGACTTCGAGGCTCTGCGCGTCGCTTGCGCCGAACGGGTCCCGCACGACCACGGTCAGCGGGTGGGGCCCGAGCTGCAGCGTGGTCGGCGTCCAGCGGACCTGCCCGGTTTCGGCATCAATGCTCATGCCGCTGGGGCGGTCCGAGAGCGACCAGCGCAGAACGTCGCCGGGATCCGGATCAGACGCGCTGGGCTGGAAGGCGGTTTCGACGCCCGGCGCTGCGCCCCGATTCTCAAGGGGCTCGAGCAGCGGCGGCGAGTTGAGCGCGACCGAAACGACGAAGGCCTCGAGGTCGAAGCGCCCGCCGCCGTCGGTGGCCCGGACGGTCACCGGGTAGGTGCCGACGTCGGCGGGAAGCCATTCGATCAGGCCCGAAACCGGGTTGATCGTGAGGCCGGACGGCCCCTCGTCCAGCGAGTAGATCGGGACATCGTCGGGATCGGAGTCGGTGGCCTCGGCGACCAGCGACAGCGCATCGCCGATGGCCACCGCACGGTCGTCGATCGGCGCCAGTACAGGGGCCGCATTCGGGTCGACCACGTCGATCTCGAAGGCCAGGGTATTCGAAAGCCCCTCCAGGTCCTCGGCGCGAACCGTTACCGACGATACGCCGACCTGTCCGGGCTGCGGTGTCCAGAAAATCTCGCCGGTGGCGGCGCGTATCGTGAGACCGGGCGGCGCCTGATCCAGCGAGAACACGATCCCGGCCTGGTTGGCCGGGTCGGACGTATCGATGTCGATTTCCAGACGGCGCGCTACCACGCCCGCCTGCGTATCGACGGGGACGAACTGCGGCACGTTGCCGGTGCCTTCGAAGGAATTCACGAACAGGATCTCGCCGTCTCCTGCCAGGGCGGTGGACGTCAGCGCGAACAGCGCGAGGCGTGCGAACAGGTATACGGGCTTCATGTCAAGGGCCTCCCGGCGGCGTGCCGAACAGCGGATTGGGCGCCCGGAAGATGTCGCGCGCGCCGTTGTCGTCGCCGGGCACGAGGTTTGTCGCATCCGACTCGAACGCGACCCATGCGCCGTTCCCGGAGATGGCCGGAGCAGCACTGTTGCCGTCGGACTCGCCGACGGCGGGCTGGCCGACTCGCGCCGTGTGTCCGGTCGCGCGGTCATGGACGAAGATGTCGGCGCGGCGATTGGTATCGCCGGACACCAGGTTGCCCGCCAGCGAGCGAAACGCGACGAATCGCCCGTCGTCGGAAATCGACGCCTCGCTGCTGTTGTGGTTCGCCTGCGTTCCGTCGGAGGCGACGCTGACCCGCGCCGTCGTGGCCGCCGTCCGATTGCGCACGAAGATGTCCCAGCGCCCGTTGTCGTCGCCGGCGACCAGGTCGCTGGCCTCCGAGCGGAACGCGACAACCGTGGCGTCGGCCGAGACCGCGGGGTTGAAGCTCCCGCCGTTGCCGGCGAGGCCTCCGGGCGTGATGCTGACGAGCTCCAGCACCGCGCTCACGGTGTCCTTCACCACGACGTCCGGGCGGCTGTTCGTATCACTGGCGAGCAGGTCGGAGTAGGTCATGAACGCGACCCGGGACCCGTCGTGACTCAATGCCGGACGCCGGCTGTCGGCGTCGAGTTCGTCGCCGACCGTCAGCCGGCTGACGCGCCGCATCGGCTCGACCGGCGAGGCCGCCCAGGCGTAGACGAAGACATCGTGGGCGAAGTTGTTGTCGTCGTCGGGCGGCGCGGCAGCCGGCGGGGACACGCTCTGGAACTCGCCACGCGACCGCAAGGCGAGGATTGCGCCATCGCCGGACAATACCGGTTCCAGCCGCGCCTGCCTGGGAAAGGACGGATTGCCGGCGGGGTTCTGAAGGAAAAGGAGGTAGCTGTTGGTGTCCAGCGCCCGGTCGTACAGGCCGGTCGACAGAATGGTCGCGTTTTCGTAAGGGGTCTCGAACACCACGTAGCGTCCGTCGCCCGATAACGATGGACGCTGACTGAAATTCACCGATTCCGAACCGTCGGGCTGCCGGCTGGCGATGACGGTCGTTCCGGCGCCGAGATCCCTGACGAAGATATCGGACCACTGGTTCGTGTCGCCGGCGACCAGGTTCGATGCGTTGGACCGGAACGCGACGATGCTGCCGTCGTCGGATATCGCGGCCTGGTAGCTGTCGGCACCTGCCTGTGCGCCGTCGTCTGCGATGCTGATGCGCTCGACCTGGGCGCGCGCCGGTGTCATGTACGCCACGACGACCAGGAGGCCCAGAAGTGATGCAGCAAGGCGCGCCGGGCTGCGGTCACGTGATCTCGGTTCTTCACGCACGGGCAATGTTCCTCGACTGAGTCCGATACTCCCAGAAGCGCATTGCCGATCGATTTCGTATCACTCTCGCGTCGCATCGGCCGATCGAGCCGGACTTGCCGCGCCGTGCACGCCTGACTACACTGGGATATCGAATCTTGAAAAAGGGGCGGGCCGTCGGCCCGGAACTCGTGTCCGAACAAAGCGGAGAGCTCACCACCGTCCTTCGTCGCTGGTCCGGCGGCGACGAGCGCGCGCGCGAAGAGCTGGTGGAACGCGTCTACGCCGAGCTCAAGCAGCTGGCCCAGGCCAGGTTTTCCGGCGAGCGCGCCGGCCATACGCTCCCGAACAGCCAGGACAGGCACCGGGGTTCGGCGACGCGACGATCGTTCAAGCGACCGCAGCTGGGCTCAGACCACAGCCCGACGCGATCGACCCAACCTGCGCCCCGGCCTCGACCACCCCGGGCAAGCCACTTTGAAGCCAACGGTGGCGGTCATGTACAGGCGGTGTGAACCGGCTTCACGGTTGTTCCTTGAAAGGAACGAAATTGGCGACGAAAACTGCCCAGCCGTGTGATTCCAGATTGCGCGCGATGATCAGCACCGGTCCCGGCAGACTCAAACCACTCGCGTCGTAGACGCTGGCGAATCCATCCGGGTAGATCAGTTGCCGGCAGCCCGGCGTGCCGTCGAGGATGCAGCCGCTCCGCACACCCATTGGGATCGTGTTGGCCTCGTCCCAGGCTTTTTCCAACGCGTTGGCGTCGTCGATCGTCGCCTGGACTGCATCCATGACCGAATTGACATCCTTGGCACTGGTGGCGCCGGAAAGCCCGCTGGCGGCGTTGGACGCGGCCTCGAACAGGCTCGGGCCGATCATCGTCACCGCGTTGTTCGGGCTCAGCGTCGGATTGAACCCGAAGCCTTCGATGACCGATGGCTTGATCTGGAAAGCGTGCAGGGATTGGCTGGCACCGGTCACGATGCCGACGATGGACCCGGCATTGAAGTAGGTCTTGAGCACGTCAGCCGCGATCACGGCGCCGAGCATCCGGGCGACTTCGCCGAGGTAGGGCAGATACACCTTCCGAATGATCCGGTTGCGGATGCGGGTCGCGGTCATGATGCCGGGCAGGGTGAAGCGACCGGCGTTTGCCGTGCCGTCGGCCGCGATTACCCCTCCGTCCCGCAGCGCCTGACGTACGGCGCCGATATCGGCGACCAGAACACGCGGCGCGTTGGTGCCGAGGATGGCGGTGATGGCAGGCGAGGCTTGAAGCACGCCGACCGCCGACGGTTCCAGCGATGCCTTGGCGCTGGCGGCCGCGGCCAGGTCCTGGTTCAGAACGTTCATGACCACATCCGGCACCGTGCCGGCGCGAACGAGGACGTCGATCTGCTCCAGCAGCACCAGCAGGTCCAGGCCGATTTCGCCGTAGGCATTGTCGGAGATTGTGGTACCCAGCCCACCGGTGACCGCCTCCGCCGGGGTCGGCAGCACGCCGCCTTCCGGCGCGATCGGGGTCAGGGTGCGCAGCCGTCGAAGATCGATCTCGCCTTCGAGGTCGGCCAGTGCCTGGTCGAGCGCCTCGATCGCAGGGCCGTCGCCGAGGTTGACCGCCTCGATCAGATCGTCGATCAGCGTACCGAAGCGCTCGAGCTGCTGCGCGAATTCGGTATAGACCGTGCCGCCGGGGCCGTCGCTGATGGACGGCGCCACGGCGACCCGTGCCGACACGTTTTCCGCCCCCCGTGTCGTAAAGCTGGCCGCCACCCGGAACTCGCCCTGGGTATCGGCGCTGGTTTCGATCGTGGTGCCGTTCAGCGTCGGCGGCGTGCCGAACAGCGCGTCGGGCTCGACCTGCAGCGACAGGCTGACTGCCGGCTGCGGGTCCAGTACCGTGCCGTCGACGTCGCGAACGCTGACCGACACGGTTGCGGTAGCACCCGCAGGGATCAGCGGCGGATCGACGTCGATGACCGCGCGCGGTCCGCCGGAGACGACGATGGCGACGTCGCTTGCCGGCGCGACCTGCGCATTCGGTGCGGGATCCTGGGATAGCACGATGCCCCACGGCGTCGTCGGATCATTGACCCAGTCGATCGGCGCGCCGCCCAGGCCGACGGTCGTCAGCGCGGCAATGGCGGTGTCGACGTCGAGACCGACCAGGCGCGGAACGCCGACCGGGACCGGCCCGCGCGAAATCTCCACCGTCACGCCGGCACCGGCGGCGATTGGCGTACTCGGGGCGGGGTTTTGCAGCGCTACCTCGCCGACCGCGACCAGATCGCTGAACGTATCGCGCAGCGGGTCGGCGCGCAGCGAAACCGCCTCGAGGGCCGCGACGGCGGCCGCTTCGGTTAATCCACCAAGATCCGGCACCAGCACCGAGTCGCGCACCTCGACGATGAAGTTCTGGTAGGCGGTTACACCGAGTGTGTCGGTGACCGAAATCACGACCGGGTGCATCCCGAGGTCGCCGATCCCGGGCGTCCAGGTCACGCGGCCGTTGGCGTCCACGCTCATCGCCGCAGGTCCTTCGGCTACGGTGAATACCAGCGTTTCGCCGGGGTCTGCATCCACCGCCAGCACGTTGTATACGTACTCGAA
>CAYPZP010000084.1:0-13275 GCA_964415285.1 uncultured Halomonas sp.
GCTCGACGGCGGCGACCCCATAGAAGAATTCCGGCGTGAACGGCCCGAAGCGTTCCGGTTGTTCTGTGGCCAGCTGCACCAGCCGCAGGTCGCGGCCCAGCATGGAGAGCGACGTGATGCCGACGCCTCCGGCAAGGAACATGCCGACGATGCCCCAGGTTCGGTGCCGCTCCAGCCTTCCGTGGGTGGCCCAGTAGGGCTGCAGGATCAGCAGCAGGTACCAGGCGGTGGCCGTCCAGTAATGGACGTGGATCGACCAGTCGTTGTCGCTGAAATCGCCCCAGTAATCGAAGAAGATCCCGGCCTGCATCAGGATCATCGGCACGATCATCCAGGCCCAGAGGCTTCGGTAGCGGGACAGGGAATGCGCGCGCTGCGGGACGGGCGTGGATTCGGCGGCGGTCGTCGTGGTCATGGCGGTTTCACGGGCTGGGCTCATCCAGCCAATGCCGGCCGACCGCCGATACGCACATCGCAACGCGTGCCGTGTGGTTTTGCCGGCCCGCCTGCTTCATGAAACCGGCTGCAAGCTCCACGTGCCCGGACACGCCGGCCACGGCCGGCGGCGAGCCGAGGGGGTCGTCGCGGCTGCCGGCCGCGCGAGGCGACTCCGGGGTTCAGTCGTCGGCGGCGGCGTGGAACGTGCGCAGGTAAGCCACCACCTGCCAGGTCTCGGTCTCGTCCAGTGAATAGCGGTGTGGCCGCATCGCCGTCATCCGATCGCGTCGGCCCGGGCGCTTGAGGTCGGCGTGTCCGGGCTCTTCGTGCATGAAGTTCGAGCCCTCCCGGGTGATCCAGAACAACTGTCCGTCGGAGACGTCGCGATAGAAATCGCAGGTGAAATTCGACGGCGCGGGATCGAGGTGGCGGCCCAGCGGACCCTGTCCGTCGCCGTCGATCCCGTGACACTGGGCGCAGGCAACCGGACGCGCCGCTTCCCGGTACAGCGACCTCCCGGCCGAAATCGTCTCGGGGGTCGCCGCGAGCGGGTTGGACCAACGGCGCACGTCGACCGGCGCGGTGGGCGTGCCCCGATCCGGATCGCAGGCAACCGCTTCGGCGCGCGCCGAACCCTCCGGTGTGCGCGCGCAGCCGCCGAGCCAGACGACCAGGCCCAGCACGCCGATTGCAAACGCGGTTCGTCGATGGATAGGTCTCATCAGCACTTCTCCGGAAACGTCAGAAAGTCAGACCGAGGCGCAGCGCCAGAGCCAAGTGGTCGTCGATGGACGGATCGGTCTCCGGCTTCATCGCGTACTGCAGCGTCGGCTGGACACTCAGCCAAGGCCGCACCTGGGCACGATACGTCAGTTCGAAAACGGTCTCGCTGCGCTGGATGCGGGTGACGTCGGATCGAACGACGCCGACGAACGCATCGCCATTATCCACCGACGAGACGCCGAGCCCCAGCACGTCGCTGTCGCGGCCCGGCAGCAGCCCGGTATAGACGATGCCGGCGCCGCGATAGCTGCCGAAGCGGTAGACATCATCGTCGGCGCGACCGATGCGCACGAAGGCGCTCAGGCCCTGGTCTTCATGACCGGGCTCGTTGAAGACCACGCCCTCGGCAAAGCCGTAGAATCCGCCGCTGCCGTCTTTGCTTCCGCGGCCGTCGATGCGTTCGAAGTCGGTACTGTAGCGCCAGCCGCCGAGGCCGAAGCGCAGGAACTCGAAGCCGGCCGGCTGCCAATCAAGCTCGGCAATCGAGAAGGTGCCTTCGTCGTCGTCGAGATCGATCCTGAAGCGCGTCGAGTCGTCGAGATCCCCGGGCGCGCCTTCGACGAGCGCGGCGCGCAGGCCGAGTTCGGGCGTGATCTGAAGGCGTCCGCGCAGGGCCAGTCCGGTGATCGGGAAGATGGACGGCCCGTTCAGCCCGGTTTCCGAGAGATCGAGACCGGTGCCGAAACCACCGTTGAGGAAAACGTCGGTCGTCTCCTTGGCGTCGAACTCCGAATCGACTGCGTAGATGCCGAACAGCAGCCCGGCGCGGTCGCCGAGCACCGACTGCTCGTACCAGAACTCGAGGACGCGCCAGGCGTCGTCGGCGGCCAGGTTGCTGGGTGCATGCACGGTGCCGGAGGCGCTGCCGGGGTCGTCGCCGTGCGTACCCAGGCCGAGAAAGAACAGCGTGCCGCCGCGCAGGCCGGCGAGCGCATCGGTATCGGCGGTGATCGCCAGTTCGAACAGATTCGAGACGGTATCGCGGCCGTCCACCCCGCCGCGAGCGCTGGCAAACACGTCGATGGTGTTCGCCGCTTCGATCAGCACGCCGTGCTGCAGCAGTTCCGTGCGCAGGCCGGCCCAGTCGCCGGCGAGCGCGTCGTCGAATGGCTGCTCGGCCGTCGCCTGGGCGGCGATCAGGATGCAGCCGGCCACCAAGGCCAACCGGCACGAAATTGAGACAACGCGTTTCATTGTTCCTCCCGTCGAGCACGGCGTGGGCCGATCGCAGCGGCCCGAACGTGCGTTTGAATGGGAATGCGACGTGTTTGCAACAATACTGCGTCCTCAGAAGCCGCTTTTTGACCTGGCACAAATAACAATCGTTTTCATCTGTGATAACGTAACAATCGCTCGGCCCGACCTCCCGGCAGCCCCCGCGGCGACGCGAAATCCTGCCGCAACGGCTTGGAACGGACGCCGACTCGACAGGCAACAAGGAAGACCAGGGTGGCCGCCGACCGGCCACAGCGAAGCGAGACAACGCGATGCCACTGACCCTCAAGCAGCTTTCCATCGGCGAGACCGGTCGCGTGGTCGGCTATGGGCCGGGCAACAAGGCGTATCGTCGGAAACTGCTGTCGCTGGGCCTGACCCGGGGCACCGAACTGACCGTGACGCGGTATGCGCCGATGGGCGACCCGGTCGAGATCCGGGTTCGCGGGTTTTCTCTCAGTCTTCGCAAGGACGAGGCCGAAAGCCTCCTCGTCGAACGAATCGAACGTCAGGACAAATCATGAGCGAGCGATATGTCGTCGGTGTGGTCGGCAACCCGAACTGCGGCAAGACCACGCTGTTCAATGCGCTGACCGGCGCCAAGCAACGCGTCGGTAACTGGCCGGGCGTGACCGTGGAACGCAAGGTCGGACGCTACATCTTCCAGGGCGTGGAATTCGAACTGGTCGACCTGCCGGGAACGTATTCGCTCGAGGTTTCCGAAGACGACATCTCGATCGACGAAGCCATCGCGCGCGACTACGTCGCCGGACGCGAAGCCGACCTGGTGGTCAACATCGTCGACGCCTCGAACCTGGAGCGCAATCTCTACCTGACCTCGCAACTGCTGGAGATGAAGGCCAACCTGGTCGTGGCGCTGAACATGATGGACGTGGCCGACGAGCGCGGCATCGAGATCGACGTCCCGAAGCTGGCCCAGCGCCTGGGCTGCCCGGTCATTCCGGTCGTCGCGGCAAGTGGCAAAGGCATCCCTGAACTCCAGGAAACGGTGCTGAGTTCCGCCCGCAACCGGGACCGCACCGCGACGCATATCGGCTATCCGGCGCCCATCGAGGCTGCCGCTGCCGAACTGCTGCCCCGGATCGAGGCCAGTGCGCGCGCGCATGAATGCGATCCCCGCTGGCTGGCGATCCGTCTGCTGGAAGGCGACTCGCTGGCCCGTCGCATGGCCGGCCCGGAGATCGAAAAGGAAATGCCGGCGCTGCAGCAACGGACCGAATCGGGGCTGGGCGACGATATCGACATCACCCTGGCCGACGCGCGCTACGAGTTCGTGCATCGAGTCACCGAGGGCGCCGTCGACCGCACGCGCGAACGCACCCGCAACGTATCCGACCGGATCGATCGCGTGGTGCTGAACCGAGCGCTGGGTATCCCGATCTTCCTGCTGCTTATGCACTTGATGTTCATGTTCACGATCAACGTGGGCGGCGCGTTCATCGACGCCTTCGACATCGTCAGCGGTGCCATCTTCGTCGACGGTTTCGCCCACGTGCTGGGCAATTTCGGCGCGCCGAACTGGCTGACCGTGCTGCTGGCCGACGGCGTCGGCGGCGGCATTCAGGTCGTCGCCACGTTCATTCCCATCGTCGCGTTCCTGTTTCTCGGGCTATCGGTGCTCGAGGATTCCGGCTACATGGCCCGCGCGGCATTCGTGATGGACCGTTTCCTGCGCAGCATCGGCCTGCCCGGCAAGTCGTTCGTGCCGATGATCGTCGGCTTCGGCTGCACGGTTCCGGCAGTCATGGCCACCCGGACGCTGGAAAACGAACGCGACCGGCTGATGACGACCGCGATGTCGCCGTTCATGTCCTGCGGCGCGCGCCTGCCGGTCTATGCGCTGTTCGCCGCCGCGTTCTTCTCGGCATCCGGCCAGAACGTGGTGTTCCTGCTCTACCTCATCGGCATCGTGGCGGCCATCTTCACCGGGCTGGTGCTCAAGAACACGCTGCTGCGCGGCGAAGTGACGCCGTTCGTCATGGAACTGCCGCCGTACCACCTGCCGACGATCAAGGGCATCACCTTGCGAACCTGGGATCGAACCCGGGGCTTCATCGTTCGCGCCGGGCGCGTCATCGTGCCGATGGTGCTGGTGCTCAACGTACTGAACACGATCGGCACCGACGGCAGTTTCGACAACGAGGATGCCGATCGCTCCGTGCTCTCCGAACTCGGACGGACGATTTCGCCGGTGTTCGCGCCGTTCGGCCTGAACGAAGAGAACTGGCCGGCATCGGTGGGAATCTTCACCGGCTTGCTGGCCAAGGAAGCCGTGGTCGGGACGCTGGATTCGCTGTATACCTCGCTGGGCGAGCCGGCCGCGCACCGCGCACCGAAGGACACCATGCCCAATCCGATGAGCTGGCGCGCCGACAAGACCGAAGAGGTACTGCCGGATGCGCCGGCCGCAGCCGAGGATCGCTTCGACCTGCTCGGCACGATCGGCCAGGGCCTGGCCACGATTCCCGCCAACCTCTCGGCGGCCGCGGCGAGCTGGCTCGATCCGCTGGGTCTCGACATCGGCAATGTCCAGGACCAGGCCGAGGCGGCCGACGCGCAGGAAGTCGGGATCGGCACCTTCGGCGCCATGGCCCAGCGATTCGACGGCCGGATCGGCGCATTCGCCTACCTGTTGTTCGTGCTGCTCTACGCACCCTGCGTGGCGGCGATCGCAGCCGTGCATCGCGAAACCGGTACCCGATGGACGCTGTTCGTGGTCGGCTGGACGACCGGGCTGGCCTACGGCACCGCGACGCTGTTCTACCAGGCCGCGACATTCGCGCAACACCCGGCCTCGTCGGCCGCGTGGATCGCCGCCATCCTGGCCGCGCTGGGCATCGCAGTTACCGCGATGCGCTCCGTGGGGCAGCGACGGCGGCAACGGCAGATCCCGCTGAAGGTCGTGCAGGGCACCTGATCCATGACAGCTGAAGCGGTGCTGGTCACCGGCGTGCACGCCGAAGAACTGGAATTCGGCGACCGCGTGTCCAGGCGACTCGAACCGAGCGGCGGGCTCGAAACGCTTCGCATCCCCGAGGGCGTGCCGCAGCGCTGCGACGATGTGGAGCAGCAGTTCCGCTACGAAACCCGACAGCGCGAGCTCTACCTGCAGCTTCATCAGCAGGTCAAGGGGCGCTTCGGGCTGCTGATCGACCTGCACAGCGGCTACGACGAAAGCGGCACCAGCGCGGACGTGTACTGCCGCGACCCGGCGCTGCTCGACTGCGTCGGCTGCCAGGTGCGCGACATTCGGCTTCGCCATCGCGTACGCCTGCTCCGGATCGTGGCGCCCGGGGAGCGCGCTGGCGTGCCGACCGGACGAATCGAGGCTGCCGCCCGGACCCGCATCCCGCCGGTGATCTGGGAACACGACAAACCGGTGTACGTAGGCCTGGAGATCTACCTGCCTGATCGTCGCGACGGTCGCCGCGACGGCGAGGTGCTGGCGCAACGTCTGATCGAAATCCTCCAGCGTTGCCACGCGGACCATTGACGACCTCCGATCCGGCGCAGAAACCACCCACTAGTGGGAATGATTCGCTTTCGTATATGATAATCGAGACGCCATGACGAACTTCGAGAGCCGCTCCACAGAACCCGAAGCCCGCGACAGCGACGCCTGGCGCACTGTCGGGGCTTGCGACGATCGCGTCGGAATGCTGCTGGCCATGCGGCGGCACCTGCACATCGTCCACCACATTCCCGGCCGGCTGCGCCTGCGCGCCAGCGCCGGCCTGCTCGAGCTGGCGCGGGCATGGCGCAGCCGCAGAATGGGCCTGGACGAAGCCATCGAGGTCATCGACGGTATTCGCAGCGCCCGCGTCAACCCGATGGCGGCCAGTGCCGTGATCGAATACGACCGGAAACGCCTGCCACCGGATGCATGGCGGCGCCTGCTCGACGGCAGCGACGCCGAAGCGCTGGAAGTGCTGCGAAATCACGTACCGGGACTCGATCGCGAATTGCAAGAGCCGGAATCCTCCAGGCTGGAATCCACATCAAGGAGTAGTCACCGATGAGCGAACACGATCCACACGATCACAACGCCGGCCACCCCGGGCCGGGTTACGGCCCCGGCCCGGGCTACGGATACCCCGGACCCTGGGGCTGGTATCCGGGCTACGGCGCGATGGGCGGATACGGACCCGGTCCGATGGGCCCTGCGCCGGGCTACATGGGCCCGCCCGGCTTCGGTCCGGCCGGACCCCCACCCGGCTATCCGGGCGGACCGGGCTACGCCGCAGGCGAGCAGGCCGGTCCGCCGGGCGCCGGCCCCGGTCCGTCGATGGAGCAATTGATGGAGGAACTGTCCGGAGGCGCCGGCCTCGGCGGCCTCGGCAAACTGCTGAACTTCGAGGACACCGAGTTCTGGAAGGGCGCGCTGGTCGGTGCGGCGGCGGTGCTGCTGCTGACCAACGAATCGGTGCAGCAATCGCTGTTCAAGTCCGGCGTCAAGGCCAAGGACGCGGTCGAGAAAGGACTGGGGTCGTTGCGACGGGGCGCCAGCGAAGCCGAAAGCGGCGCCGAAGCGAGCGCGAACCCGGCAGCCCCCGAGACCGCGAAGACCAGGAAGACTCGCCCGACGCGCAAGAAGAAGGAACCTTCTTCATGAATTATTACCCGGTTTCCTATATCCGGCCTACGCCGAGATCGCACTACGAAATGGCCCGAATCGGCGCCGTGGCCGGTCTGTGCGGCGCCGGCGCCCGAAACCTGATGCGCGTGCGCAACGACCAGATGAACCGGTCCGAAGCCGCGCTGGACACGCTGCGCGGCGGGCTGACTGCCGGGCTCGCAGCCGGGGCCGCCAGCGTCGTCTCGTCGCAGGTCCGCTCGCCGACCCTTTCGCTGATCGCCGGCGTCATGACCGGAACCGCGGTCGTCTACGGCCTGGAACGGGCTACCTCGAGAGGAGAATGACCATGAACCACGGATATCCTTACTACTACGACCCGCGCTATCAAGCCGTGCAGGCGAGGCCGCGAAACGCCTCGTTCCCCAGCGACCGGTTCATGAAGGGCCTGATCCTCGGCGCCGCGGCGACCTACGTGCTGACCAACGAGAGCGTCCAGCGCGCGGCCATCAAGTCCGCGGTCCAGGCGTGGTCGACGCTGCAGGGCGGTGTCGAAGAGCTCAAGGAGCGCTTTCAGGATGCCGAGGCCGAGCTGCGCATGGCCGAGCAGGAGCGTGGCGATTAGCGCGAGCGTCACCGCCTTGCGGCCCGTCGCCGACGGCGGCGGGTCCGCATTGCTGGAGGCACCGGCGCAAACCCCGATACGACTCGTACACGAGCTGCCCGGCCGGCTGCGGCTGCGGATGCCGGCATTGGGCGATCCGCGAATCTCATCCGGGATGCTGGAGGCCTGGCTCGACGCGATCGACTGCGTGCGCAACGTGCGGATCAACCGCGCGGCGCGCTGCATCGTCATCGAGTATGGGCCCGGCGACGAGGCTCGGGAAGCCGTTCTGGACCGACTGGAACGTTTCCGGATCGAACCGGACGGTGCCGCCGCCGAGGTCGAGCCTGAAACCGGCGTCGTCGGCCTGGTCTCGGCGCTGGTGGCACTGGTGCTGGTGCCGGTTCTGCCGATGGCCGGAAAGCGCGCGCTGACGCTGCTGGCAATCGGACCGACGCTGGCGCGCGGCGCCGATGCTTTCTTGCGAGGCGGGGTTCGCACCGAAGCGCTGGATGCGCTCGCCGTCGGTTTGTCGGCCGCGCGCGGCGAATACGGAACCGCGGCGCTAACCGGATCCATGCTCGCACTGGGCGAATATCTGGAAGAACGCACGGCGCGCCAGTCCGACCAGATGCTTCGCCGCCTGCTGCGACCCAAACCCGCCCCGGCCTGGGTCGAACGCGACGACACGCTGATCCGGGTCGCCGGCGAGGACGTGCGCGAGGGCGAAATCGTCGCCGTCGGACCGGGCGAGACGGTGCCGGTGGACGGCCGGGTCGTCGACGGCGCCGCGCTGGTCAACCAGGCCGCGATTACCGGCGAGGACGTACCGATCCGGCGCGAACCGCTGCAGCGGGTCATCTCGGGCTCGGTTGTCGTCGACGGCCGGATCAAGATCGAAGCCACCCGGGCCGGAGACGACACGACAACGGCGCGCGTGGCGCGATTCATCCAGGAATCGCTGAGCCAGCGCTCGACCACCCAGCGCCTGACCGACGAGCTGGCCGATCGGCGCGTCTACCTGACGCTGGGCACCGGCGCCGGCGTCTACGCGCTGACCCGGGACCTGCGGCGCCTCCAGTCGGTTTTTCTCGTCGACTATTCCTGCGCGCTCAAGCTCGGCACGCCGGTCGCGTTCAAGTCCGGCATGGTTCGGGCGGCCGGCGCGGGCGTGCTGATGAAGGGCGGCGAGGCGATCGAGAGCCTGGCCGCGATCGACACGCTGGTCTTCGACAAGACCGGCACGCTGACCCACAGCGAACTCGCCGTAACCGACGTCGTCGTGCTCGACGGCGACCACGACGAGACCAGCCTGCTGGCGCTGGTCGCATCGGTCGAGGAGCACGCGACCCATCCGATCGCCAGCGCCGTCGTCGACGAGGCGCGGACCCAGGAGCTGGAACACATCTCGCACGGCGAAGTCAGCTACCTGGTCGCCCACGGCATGTCGGCCGACGTCGGCGACGGGCGCCTGTACATCGGCAGCCGGCACTATCTCGAAGAACACCTCGAGCTGGATTTTTCACGCCACGCGCCGACCATCGACGGCCTGCTCGACCAGGGCAAGATCCTGCTCTACGTCGGCGACGAATCCGGTCCGGTGGGCGTGGTCGCGCTGCGCGACCGGGTGCGGGCGGACGCAGCCGAAACGCTCGATCGCCTGCGCCGCCTCGGCGTGCGCCGCATGGTCATGATCACCGGCGACCGGAAGGCCAAGGCCGACGCGCTGGGCGCGCGGCTCGGCATGGACGAGATCCACGCCGAAACGCCGCCGGAGGAAAAGGCCGCCGTGGTCGAGCGCCTGCAGGCCGAAGGCGCCCGGGTCGGGTTCGTCGGCGACGGCGTCAACGACGGACCGGCGCTGGCGGCCTCCGAAGTCGGCATCGCGATGCCGCGCGGCGCCGACATCGCCCGCGCGACCGCCGATATCGTGCTGATGGACGACCGGCTGTCAGCGGTTGCCGACGCGCGCGCGATCGCCGGAGCGACGATGGATCTGATCCGCACCAACTTCAATCTAGCCGTCGGCGTCAACACCGGCATTCTCGCCGCGGCCGCGTTCGGCCGTCTGTCGCCGGTTGCCAGCGCCATGCTGCACAACGGCAGCACGCTGGCCATCCTGGTCAACGCGCTGTCCGGCGGGCGGCTGACCGGGCGCTCGAACAACGCGGCCGAGCCCGGTTGCCCGGACCCGGCCCCGAAAGACTGAGTCGCTTCGATCCGGGCCGCTCGAACCATCGGCCCGAGGCGCATTGCGGCGCGATATCAGCGGAACATCATTGCCAGCGTGCTCAGCGAGCGCGTCACGGTCTGCTGGGCGACGGCGCCGACGATGGCGCGGCTGAATGTGGCCACCAGGTCGTCGCCGCCGGCGACCGCGGAGGTCGGCGCGGCCTGACCGTTGGGAACGAAACCGGCCGCCGCGAGAACCGCGAAAATCCCGGCGCCGGTGTCGCCTTCGGCCTCATACTGGATCGTGATACTGCCGTTGCGCTCGTTGACGCGCACGTCGTGCACGCCCTCGGTCTTGCGCAGACACTTCTCCAGCTCGCGCGCACACGCCAGGTTGGCGCGGAACTGGCGGCTGCGAATCCGGATGCGGCCCGGGACATGATGGAAGTAGTGGCTCATGGCGATGACCCTCGGTCTGGTTGCGATCACCGTGCGATTGCACCGTGCGAACGTCGAGCCGTTCGTGAGTCGACTATAGAGGAACGCGAACTGAAATGCAATTGATTCGCGTTTGGTTCACGGAGAGCGCGTGCACGGCAAGCCGGACCCCCCGAACCCGGCACGATAACCGCCAGCCGACACGGCCTGTTCCGGCCCGAGCCGCTCGTTTCGTCCGACCCCGAACGCAGAAAAGCGGCCCGGGGGCCGCTTTTCCGTGGATCGAAACCGACGGGAAGTCCTCATCGGGTCGTCGCATTCCTCAGTGAACGCGCTTGCCCAGCACCACCATGCCCAGGCCGCCCAGCGTCAGCATCATCAGCAGCAGGCCCAGCACGTTCGCGGTCGGCACCGGCGTAGCTTGCGGCAGCGTCGGCGGCACCGGCGGCGTGCCGAGGATGACCAGGTCCAGCGTCACGTCGCCCAGGTTGCCGATGTCCAAACCCTGAGAGTCACCGACGCACAGCTGCCAGTCGCCGGTCGGATCCTCACCCGCGAACAGGTCCGTCAGGTTGCCGCTGTCGGCGGCTGAATCCGGATTCGGAATGAACAAGCATTCTCCATCGTCGGCGCAGACCGCTTCAGCACCGGAAATGCCGGCACCCATCGACTCGGCGTCGACCACGCCGTTCGTCGTGGAAAACGTGATCGGGCTGGTCAGCGCGAGATTGGAACTGTCGCCGACGGGGATGCCCATGCCATCGGCGCCGTCATCGCTCGGTTCTGCGGAACCTGGCCGGCTCAGCACGGTCGCGACCGTATTGGCGGGACTCACCAGCTTGATGGTTAGATCTCCGACCCAGGTATGCTCGATCGCCACCGTGACGCTGGCATCCTGCACCGTTCCGCCGCCGCCGCGGGTGATCGTGCGGCAGGCCATGCTGGCCAGCGTGCCGTCGTAGCCGCCGTCCGGAATCGCGATCGTGCCACCGCGGATCGGCGTATCCGGCTCGGACTCCCCGGGCGCCTTGGTGCTCTGACCGAACGCACCGGCGCTCAGCGAAAGCGCCATCGTCATCATCAATACATGGATCTTGTTCATGCTTCCCTCGGTTGTGATGGTTGCTGGCCACCCGACCCCGATACCGCACAGGTCGAATTCTGTCGTGAAAATAGCAGTTTAATTCGCAAAGCACAATCGTCCCGGCTCAGGGGGCGAAGCTCGGCGATCGCAGCGAACGAAATCAGGGCGCTTCGAAACCGTCGATGAAGACCGCGCCGGAGTGCGGATGCGTCAAGCGCAACTCACCGCCGTCCGGCGGGGGAACGATGCGCTGGACCACGCCGTCGGGCCAGCGCAGCTCGAGCTCGATCGCGTCGGCGGTTCCCAGGCCGAAGTGCAGCGCCGGTTCGTGGTTGCCGCCGTGGCCGGAGCCCAGCGCGAACTCCTGCATCTGCACCCGACCCTCGCTGTCGCGCAGCCGGACGCGCGTGCCGACGGCGTCGCGGTTCACCCATTCGGCGCCGTCGAGGAAGACGCGCAGGCTGCGCCCTGAAGGCGACTGGTTGCGGTAGACGATGAAACGCTGGCCCCAGTTGCCCAGGATCAGGTCGATCCGGCCGTCGCGGTCGAAATCGGCGCGCGCCAGGCCCATGCTGAACCCGCAGTCGCTGAGTCCGGCGGGTCCGGACAGGTCTTCGAAAACACCGTCGCCGAGGTTGCGCCAGAAGCGATTGCAGCGCGTCGGGTCGGCGTTCGAGGTCGCCAGGTACAGGTCCGGCCGACCGTCGTTGTCGGCATCGAGGAACATCGCGCCCCAGCCGATCGCATCCGGGCTGACTCCCGCGGCCGATGAGATTTCGACGAACGCGTCCTGGCCCTGCGCGGTCTGATTCTCGAGCAGGACCTGCTCGCCGATACTGGAGTAGTAGAGGTCCAGATCGCCGTCGAGATCGGGATCGCCGGCCGCGATTCCCATCGAAAAGGCCGGCCGGGTCGCCCCGGTCTGGACCGAGACGTCGCTGAAGCACCAGCCGCCGCAACCCGGACCGTCGTTGCGCCACAGGATGTTGCCGTAGAGCTTGTCGTTGACGACGTACAGGTCCGAAAGCCCGTCGTTGTTGTAGTCCAGCCAGACCGCGGCGAAACCCGGTCCGGACAGCGCGTCCTCGTCGAGCCAATGGCTGACGTCCTCGAACACGCCTTGCCGGTTGGTGAACAACTGGTCGGCGCGCAGCGGCGAATCTTCATCCTCGCCGAAATACCAGTGCACGACGTAGAGATCCAGCCAGCCGTCGCGGTCGAAATCGGCGACCGCGGCGGACTGTCCCCGCCCGCCGGTGCCGATCCCGCTGGCAGCGGTCACGTCAACCCAGCCCGTACCTTCCAGGTTGCGAAACAGGTAGCTGCCGCCCTCCCCCAAGACCAGCAGGTCGGGCCAACCGTCGTTGTCGTAGTCGAAGAACAGCGCGCCGGCCGAGGGGTGCGCCGGGAGCTCCAGCGCATCGGCGCCCACCGCCGGTATGAGGCCGCCGTGGTCGTTCCTGAGCAGCGTGTTGGGCCCCTGGCCCGAGGTGAGGTAAACGTCAGGCCAGCCGTCGCGATCGAAGTCGGCCACGGCCTGGCCGATGCCGAGGTAGGCGGCCGCGTGCGACACCTGCGGCGAACCCGGCGGGGCCGGCTCCGAGAATAATACCGGCGAAGCCGACGCGGACGCGATCGAAAGCGGCACGAGCAGCGCCGCCAGCCCCAAAGCAACGACCCGGCGTGCGCCGGGTCGTTGGTGATTGCACTTGAACCGGTTCATCGACCGGACAGGCTCCCTGATGGACGCAAGTACGGTCGTGTGTCGGTATCAGACCCGGCTGCGAACCACGAAACCGGCGATCAGCGCCAGCAGCAGGACCAGCGTCACGGTACCCCAGGAGCTGAACGTCGGGACCGACTCGGTGATACCGAACGGAAAGTCCGGGTGGTACATGCACACGGCGCCGTTGGTGACAGCCGGCGTCGGCTCGTCGCAGGCGTAGG
>CAYPZP010000085.1:0-12930 GCA_964415285.1 uncultured Halomonas sp.
GCCGAAGCGATTTCCATCGCCCGGTCGGGCGAATCGGCGTCGGCCAGACGACGAACCAGGGCCGAGCCGATGACCACCGCGTCGGCCACCTCCGACACCTCGCGCGCCTGCTCGGCCGTCGAAATCCCGAATCCGACCGCAACCGGCAGCGCCGAGGCCGCGCGCAGGCGCTCGATCGCGGGACGCAGCGAGCCGGCATCCAGCGTCGCCGAGCCGGTCACGCCCTTGAGCGAAACGTAGTAGACGAAGCCACCGGCCGCCGGCCCCAGGTGCGCCAGCCGCGACTCGGTCGTGGTCGGGGCGACCAGGAAGATCTGGTGGATCCCGCGCGCACCGAGCGCCTCGGTCGTCTCGTCGGCCTCGTCGACCGGGCAGTCGACGATCAGTACGCCGTCGACCCCGGCGACTGCGGCCTGCTCGGCGAAGCGGGTAAAACCGCGGCGCTCGATCGGGTTCATGTAGCCCATCAGGATCAAGGGCGTGAGACGATCCCGCTCGCGGAATGACCGCACCAGTTCGAACACGCGGTCCATGCTGGTGCCGTGCTCCAGCGCCACCTGGCAGGCATCCTGGATCACCGGGCCGTCAGCCATGACGTCGGAGAACGGAACGCCCAGCTCGAGCAGGTCCGCACCGGCGTCGACCAGCGCGTGCAGCACCGGCACGGTGGCCTCCGGATGCGGATGACCGGCGGTCACGTAAGGAATCAGCCCCTTGCGCCCGGACTCGGCGAGTTCGGCGAAGCGGCGGTCGATGCGATTGGTTTCAGGACTCAAACGTCGATCCCCTCGATATCGGCCACGGTATGGATGTCCTTGTCGCCGCGTCCGGAGACGTTGACCAGCACGACCTGGTCGGGGCGCATCTCGGCGGCCTTGCGGATGGCCCAGGCGATCGCATGCGCGGTCTCCAGCGCCGGCATGATGCCTTCCTTGCGCGTGCACAGGTGGAACGCTTCCAGCGCTTCGTCGTCGTCCACGCCGACATATTCGGCGCGGCCGCAGTCCTTGAGCCAGGCGTGCTCGGGACCCACGCCCGGATAGTCCAGCCCGGCCGATACCGAGTGGGTATGCCGGATCTGACCGGCATCGTCGTCGAGCAGGTAGGTCCTGGAGCCGTGCAGCACGCCGACGCGGCCGGCGCACAGACTGGCGGCGTGCTCGATTCCCGACAGCCCGCGTCCAGCCGCCTCGACCCCGATCATCGTCACCTCGGCGTCGTCGATGAACGGATGGAACAGGCCGATCGCGTTCGAGCCGCCGCCGACGCAGGCGACCAGCGCATCGGGCAGCTTGCCGTATTCCTCCAGGCACTGCCGACGGGCTTCGCGACCGACCACGGCGTTGAAATCACGAACCAGCGCCGGATACGGATGCGGACCGGCCACCGTGCCCAGGATGTAGAACGTGTCATCGACGTTGGTGACCCAGTCGCGCATCGCCTCGTTCAGCGCGTCCTTGAGCGTGCGCGCCCCGGAATCGACGCTGACCACCTCGGCGCCGAGCAGCTTCATCCGGAACACGTTGATGGCCTGGCGGCGAACGTCCTCGGCACCCATGTAGACGACGCATTTCATGCCCAGCCGAGCGGCAACCGTAGCCGAAGCCACGCCGTGCTGACCGGCGCCGGTCTCGGCGATCACCCGCTGCTTGCCCATCGCGCGCGCCAGCAAGGCCTGGCCCACGGTGTTGTTGATCTTGTGCGCGCCGGTGTGATTGAGATCCTCGCGCTTGAACACGATCTTCGCGCCGCCGGCGTGGCGGGTCAGCCGCTCGGCGAAATACAGCGGCGACGGGCGGCCGACGAAATGCGCCAGGTCCCGATCCAGCTCAGCCTGGAACGCATCGTCGTCCCGATACTTCCGCCAGGCCTGCTCGAGTTCTTCGAGCGCCGCCATCAGCGTCTCGGACACGAATCGTCCGCCGTAGCGACCGAAATGGCCGCGCGCATCCGGCAGAACCGGGCGCGTAGCGTCCGCCTGCGGTACCGGTTCGATCACTTCAACCATGTTCGATGTTCTCCATGAATCGGTTCATCAGCTCGGCACTCTTGATGCCGGGAGCCGTCTCGATGCCGGAAGAGACGTCGACCGCGTCGGGTTTCAGCAGTGCGACGGCTTCGGCCACGTTGTCGGGATTCAGGCCGCCGGCGAGTATCCAGGGCCGGGACGGCAACTCCGCGCGGCGCCAGTCGAACGCATCGCCGGAACCGCCCATCGCGCCGGCCGCGTGCCCGTCCAGCAGCAGCGACGACGCCCTTTCCCAGCGATGATACTGCACGCAATCGGGTGAAGCCATGGGCAACGCCTTGATGAACGGACGTCCGAAAGCAGCGCAATACCCGGGCGTTTCGTCGCCGTGAAACTGCAGCCAGTTCAGCGGCACTTCGTCGAGCACCGACTCGACCCACGCGGCCGGCGCGTCCATGAACAGCCCGACCGTCTGAACCAGCGGCGGCAGTGCGCGGCAGACTTCCAGCGCCCGCCTCGGCGTGACCGAACGCGCCGATGCCTCGACGAACACCAAGCCCACCGCACACACCCCCAGTCCGGCGGCGTGGGCCGCGTCCTCGGGTCGCGTGATTCCGCAGAATTTGACTCGTACCTTCATCGACTCAGGATAACGCATGGCCGCGGTCCGGCACGCGAATGCCCCGGCGGTTCAGCTCAGATTCCAGCCGCGCGGAAACGGCGCGACATCGAACGTGGGCAGCTCGGGATGCTCGGGATATTCGACACCGACGAAATACAATCCGTCGGCCGGTGCAGTCGGACCCGCCACCGCCCGCCGCCGCGCGGTCAGCACCGCGTCGATCCAGTCCACGGGCCGGTTTCCGGCGCCGATCTCGATCAGCGTGCCGGCGATGTTGCGCACCATGTGGTAGAGAAACGCGTTGGCGGTGACGTCGACGACCACCTCCTGGCCGTCGCGCACGACGTCGATGCGGCGAACCGTGCGCACGGCATGGCGCGCCTGGCAGCCGTCGGCGCGGAAACTGGAAAAATCGTGCTCGCCGATCAGACGCTGGGCTGCAGCGTGCATGCGCCCGGCGTCCAGCGACCGCCGTTCCCAGGCAACCCGCCCGGCGTCGAGGCCGGGACGGATCCAGCGATTCAGGATTCGATAGCGGTAGCGCCGAGCTCGCGCGCTGAAGCGGGCGTGAAACGCCGCATCAACCTCCCGCGCCCAGAGTACGGCGCAACCCGCGGGAAGGTGGGTGTTGCATCCGAGCACCCAGGCACGCTCGCTGCGCCGCGAACCGGACTCGAAGTGCGCGACCTGGCCGGTGGCGTGCACCCCGGTATCGGTCCGCCCGGCACAGTGAACGGTCACTTCGTGATCGGCGACCCGGGCGATCGCCCGCTCGAGCACCTCCTGCACCGTGGGCGACTGGCGCTGGCGCTGGAAGCCGAAGAAACGGCCGCCGTCGTACTCGATGCCGAGCGCGATGCGTTCAGACTGCGGCGTCGATTGCGGCATGGTGGATCAGCGTGCTCCGGGCGCGACGACGCGATGGTCGCAGCGGGTACGGCGCCCTCGAAAGGGTCGCCGCGAACCGCTTCGGCACCCGCGACTCCGCAGGCTCAGGACTCCGACTCGCCGCCCAGCTCGTCGAGGAGTTTCTGCGCCTGCGCGCGCTGCGTCTCGTTGCCCTCGCGCAACACCTCCTCGAGCAGCGTTCGGGCCGAGTCGGCGCTGTCCCAGGACAGGTAAGCGCGCGCGAGATCGAGCTTGACGTCGATATCGTCGTCGCTCTGGCCGAAGATCTCGTCGGCCTCCGACGCCGCGCCGGTATCGCCTTCCGGCGTTTTGTCTTCGGACGGAGCTTCAGCACCCGGTTCGGGCATTCCGGCGTCTCCGGCGAGCGCTTCGTCACCGGCGTATTCGCCGAATTCAGGCCACTCCAGGGTCGGCGAATCGTAGTCCGCCGGTTCCTCCGGCCCGGATTCGGCTGGCGCAGCCGCCTCCCGGTCGGAATCATCGGACGGCACGTCGAACTCCAGCGCTTCGGACTCGGCGGATACATCACGCCCGGCCTCGCCCGGGACATCCGGCGAATCGCCGGCAGCCGGTCGAATGGAATCGAAATCGAGCGACTCCTCCGCGGTCGAACCGCCCTCGGTCTTTTCGCCCTGCTCGTCGAACTCCGGCCAGGGGTCCTCGGCTGGCGCCGATTCGTCGGCGTCGGCGTCGGCTTCCAATCGCGCCATCAGGTCGTCGACCTCGGCATCGGCATCCAGCTCGGATTCCGGTGCGCGACGCTCTGCGAGATCGTCGGCGACCCAGTCGGCGCTGCCCTTGACCAGCACGTGACCCGGAACGATGCCGCCGGCCAGGCGCAGCGCCTTGCGCCACTGCGGCTCGCTCCCGGAGTCGACGTGTTCGAACATCGTCTCCAGCGCATCGGAGAATTCGCCTTCCTTTCGTTCGGCGGCCAGCTGCTCGAGCAATTCGACGTGGCGGTCGAGATCCTCGGGCGATTCGCTCAGGCGAGCCCGCGTCCGGGTCAGCGGATCCTGCGACGAGGCCGCCGGGGGCGGCGGTGCCGGCGAGGGTTCGCGAGCCGGGGCCGGTTCGACCGGGGCCCGATGACGGCGCCGAACCCACCAGACGCCCACGACCATCAACAGCACCACGACGGCCGCGGCGGCCGCGAACGGCGCCCAGGCCGGGAGCGACCGATCCGAGCCCCCCTCATCGGCGGCCTGCGGATCGGGCACGGACGGTTCGCTGCCGGCCGGGTCACCGGCCGGCAGCGCGGGATCGGAGGCGTTGTCCGTCGCCGCATCGTCGAACGAGTCGGCCGCAGCCAGCGCGTCGCCGTCGGCAAACGCCGCATCCGGGTCGCCCGCCAACTGATCCAGGTATTCGTCCAGCCGCGACGAGACTTCGGCGCGCACCTCGGGATCGGCGCCGCCGCGGGTGGCTTCCCGGGCCGCTCGCAGCGTTTCCTCGAGTCCTGCCAGATCGGCATCGCGGATACCCAGCCCGCCGGGGTTGTCGCGAACGATCTGCTCCAGTTCCTCGACCCGATTCTGGAACTCCTCGGCTTCCTGGCGCGCTGCGTAGAGCTCTTCCTCGGCACGCGCCAGGCGCTGACGCAGCGCATCGACGGAATCGCCTTCACCGTCGGAAGCGCCCATCTCGTCTTCGCCGGGCGGCACCAGGGAAAGCCGGGGTTCGGCGGCGGTCGATTCACCGGCCGATGGCGTTTGCTCGGCCTCCGTCTGCGGAGAGGCGAGCGCATCGCGCCCGGCATCGGAGACCCGCGGCAGGTCGCCGGCAGCGGTCTCGCCAAGATTGAAGGCCCGATTCTGCGCCGCCACGGCGGCAGCGGCGGCCGCTGCATCCAGCGCGCGCGCCTGCTCGGCATCGGGCAGATCGAGTTCGGCCCCGCGCAGCAAGCGATTGATGTTGCCGCCTCGGAACGCGGAAGGATTGAGCTCGACGATGGCGATCATCATCTGATCCATCGTCACGTCCTCGGCCGGCCGGTTCTGCCGGGCAATCGACCACAGCGTATCGCCGGACGCCACCGGGCCGTAACGATCCGACGCGACCGCGCGCGGCGTGGTCGATCGCGGTTCCGAAGCGGTTTCCGTCGTCGTTCGCGGCGGCGCGCTGACCGGCTCGGACCGATCGGCCGCGCGGGATTCGGGTTCAGGTTCGGGTTCGGGTTCGGGTTGCGGCCGTTCGACGACGGCCGGGGGCGGCGCGAGATCGACGGTCGGGGGGTCGAGGAACAGCGTGTACTCGCGCAGCATGCGGCCGCCGGCCCAACGCGCGTCGAGCACCAGTTGCACGATCGGGTCGTTGACCGGACGCCGCGAAGACACGACGATCACGGGCGGAGTCACCGAATCGTCGACTTCGATATCGAGGTCCAGGCTCAATGCACCGCTGGTCAGGCCGAGGCGCTCGAAATCCTCGGGTGAAGCCGGCGTCACCGTCAGCGAGTCCAGCTCCTCGGCGGTCGCGTCCAGCAGCCGCATCCGAACGTCCAGATTCTGGTTGAGGTACGACTCGACGCGCGCCTCCCCCAGCCCGAGCGCGGCAGCGCCCACCGGTACCAGCAGTACCAGCATCGCCAACCCGCTCTTGATCCAGTGGCCTTCAGCCTGATTCATGGAAGTCAAGGACCCGCCCCGAGAAGTGCTTGTATCGGGTCGAGTATAGCAACCGACATCTCGTTTGAACAATGGCTTGCGAATCAATCGCCGGCCCGATTCGACAGCGTCTCGGCAACCTGGATTGCATTGAG
Source organism: uncultured Halomonas sp. (assembly GCA_964415285.1). GTDB lineage: Bacteria > Pseudomonadota > Gammaproteobacteria > Xanthomonadales > Wenzhouxiangellaceae. Next base: position 6,262 of record CAYPZP010000085.1, read on the forward strand.
CGCCGCGCCCTTGCGCAGGTTGTCGGCGACAACCCACAGATTCAGCCCGTTTTCATGCGTCATGTCACGCCGGATGCGACCGACGAACACGGCATCGGCCCCCGAGGCATGCGTCAACGGCATCGGATCGATCTCGCCCTCGACCCGCTGCAGGCCCTCCGCGCCGTCGAGCAGCTCGCGGATTTCGTCGAGCTCGAACGGCGCCTCGGTTTCGAGATGAACCGCCTCGGCATGCCCGTAGAACACCGGCACGCGCACCGCCGTTGCGTTGACGCCGATCGATTCGCTGCCGAGGATCTTGCGCGTCTCGAAGTGCATCTTCAGCTCCTCGCGCGTGTATCCCGTCTCGTCGACCACGTCGATCCGCGGGATGACGTTGAACGCGATCGGCGCGCTCAGCGCCTCGACCGCCGGTTCGCGGAAGTTGAGTTTGTCCGCGGTCTGTCGTCCCAGCTCGTCCATGGCCCGCCGGCCGGCGCCGGAGACCGCCTGGTAAGTCGCCACGTTGACCCGCGCGACGCCGAAGCGACGATGAATGGGCGCGATGGCCAGCAACATCTGGATGGTCGAGCAGTTCGGGTTGGCGATGATCCCGCCGCGCGCGTCGCGATCGAACCAGCCGTCCAGCGCATCGGCGTTGACCTCGGGCACCACCAGCGGAATCCCTTCGTGCAACCGGAAATGCGAGGTGTTGTCGATCACCGTGGCGCCGGCCGCGGCCGCGCGCGGCGCGTGCGCCGCGGACACCGAGCCGCCGGCGGAGAAGAACGCGAAATCGACGCCGGTGAAGTCGAAATCGGCGAGGTTGCCGACCGTGACGCTTCGCCCCCGCACGCGCAGGACTTCGCCGGCCGATCGCTCGCTGGCCAGCAGCGACAGCTTCGATATCGGGAAGTCGCGCGCTGCGAGCAGCTCGAGCAGCACTTCCCCGACCGCCCCGGTCGCGCCGACAACGGCAACGTTGAAACCTTCAGTACGGTCGAACAATGCGGCCACCGCTGCGATTCGAGTTCATGACGCCGATGATACGGGAGGTGGGTTGCTGTTCGTTGTTCGTTGTTCCATGGTCCGGCGACCGGCGACCGACCACCGACTCCCGTCCTATTCGATCCTCGGCGTCTGCTCCCCGACGTCGCCGCACTGTGCGCGGTGCAGCAGGTAATGGTCCAGCAGGACCAGCGCCAGCATCGCCTCGACGATCGGCACGGCGCGGATGCCGACGCAGGGGTCGTGGCGACCCGTCGTGATGATCTCTGCCGGCCGGCCCTCGACATCCACGGTGCGGCCGGGGATGCGCAGGCTCGAAGTCGGCTTGAACGCCACGGCCAGCTCCACCGGCTGGCCCGAGGAAATGCCTCCGAGGATCCCGCCGGCTTCGTTGCCCAGGAAACCGTCGGGCGTCATTTCATCGCGGTGCTCGGTCCCCTTCTGCGCGACGCTTCGAAAACCGGCCCCGATCTCCACGCCCTTGACGGCGTTGATGCTCATCATGGCGGCCGCGAGATCGGCGTCGAGCTTGGCATAGACCGGCGCACCCCAGCCCGGCGGCACGCCGGTTGCACGCGCCCGAACCAGGGCGCCGACCGAGTCGCCCTGCTTGCGCAACGCATCCATGTAGTCTTCAAGCTCGGGCACGCGGGTCGGGTCGGGACAGAAGAACGGGTTATCGTCGATCGATTCGGGCACGAATTGTTCGTCGCAGACCCGCTCGCCGAGTTGTCCCAGCCATCCGGTGATTCGGATCCCGAAACGCTGTTCCAGGTATTTAGCCGCCAGCGCCCCGGCCGCGACCCGCATCGCCGTCTCGCGCGCCGAAGAACGGCCGCCGCCGCGCCAGTCTCGCAGCCCGTACTTGTGGTGATAGGTGTAGTCGGCGTGGCCGGGGCGGAACTGCGCCGCGATCCGGGTGTAGTCCTTGCTGCGCGCGTCGGTGTTCTCGATCAGCAGGGCGATCGGCGTGCCGGTGGTATAGCCATCGAACAGGCCCGAGACGATCCGCACGTCTTCGCTCTCGCGCCGCTGCGAGGTATGGCGCGAGCGACCGGTCGCGCGGCGCAGCACCGCGGCCCGGATTTCCTCTGCCGTGATCGCCACGCCGGGCGGAAATCCGTCGATCACGCAGCCGATGGCTTCGCCGTGGCTCTCGCCGAAGGTCGTCACCGTCAGCACCCGCCCGAACCGATTGAAACTCATTAGTCGTTGCTCCTTGATCCGCTGCCGAAATTTCCCGCACGCCTCGCGTTCCAGCAACACGACGCCCTCGCCTCCATGCTCGAATTCGAGCCAGATCGACTCGATCCCGGCCAGCAGCTGCTCGGTCTGGGGCTGCGCTTCTCCAACCTCCATCAGCAACAGACCGCCGGGCCGAAGGTAATCGGCGGCACCTGCCAGCAATCGCCTGACGATATCCAGCCCGTCGCCGCCCGCGCGCAATGCAGAATCGGGTTCGTGCCGGTATTCGTCCGGCAGGGCGTCCATCGATGCGTGCGGCACGTAGGGCGGATTGGAGATGATCAGATCGTAACGGCGTTCGCCCAGCGCATCGAATACATCGGACTCGATCCAGTCCACGCGCGATGCGACAGCGTGCCGATCGGCATTGGCACGGGCCCGCGACAGCGCCGGCGCGCTGATGTCGGCCGCGTCGACCTGCAGCGCCGGCCAGTGCGCGGCGAATGCCACCGCAATGCAGCCGCAGCCGGTGCCGACGTCGAGCACCCGCAGCGGACGCTCGAGATCCAGCCAGGGCATCAGGCCGGCCACGGCGAGCTCGCCCAGGGGCGACCGGGGGATCAGCGTGTGCTCGTCGACCGCGAACCGAAGCCCGGCGAACCACGCCTCGCCGACCAGGTAAGCCAGGGGTTTGCGGGTTTCGATGCGCTGTTGCAGCAGGGCGTCCAGCGCCGCCAGCGCGTCGGGATCGACCCGCCGGGCGAACTCCGCGCCATCGAAATCGGGCGCCAGCCCGAGCACCTCCGACGCCATCCAGCAGGCCTCGTCGCGCGCGGTCGCGGTACCGTGACCGAAATGAAGCCCGGCATCGAGCATGGCGCGCTCCGCCCGATCGACCCAGGCGGCCAGCTCCGTGTTGTCGGCATTCGCGGTCGCGCCATTCATCGGCGCGAGTATAGAGCATGCCCGACCGGCGGCCGGTCCAGGCCGCGCCGCGATTCGAGCCGGGCCGGCCCGCCGCCGCTCGGGCAATTCGCCGGGGGGAAACCCGCGCTTCAGCCGTGTGCGGCGTTTGCGTTGAATTCGATACCGCGTCCGCGGTCTATAATCGAGACATGCACGCTCGACGAATCAAGACGCCCGGACCGACGGCCGGACGCGCACTGGTCATCACGCTGGTGGCGCTGGCTGCGCTGCTCGGCGGCCTGCTGACCGCGCGTTCGCTGCTCGAGCAGTCGGTGGAATATCAGGTCGCTTCGATCTATCCGCTTTCGCCCGAGATCGAGGCCTTCGAACTCGTCGACGCCGACGGTCGGCCGTTCACCGAGCGGGATCTGGAGGGAAACCTCACGCTGCTGTTCTTCGGTTTCACCAACTGTCCCGACATCTGCCCCGATACCCTGGCCGAACTGGCCTCGGCGATGGACAAGCTCGAAGCCATGCGGGTCGAGGAAATGCCCGACGTCGTGTTCGTCTCGGTCGACCCCCAGCGCGACTCGGGCGAAGCCATGCGCGACTACGTGCGCTACTTCGATCCGGCATTCCGCGCCGTGACCGGCGACGACGAAGCGCTGCAGGAACTCACCGCCCAGGTCGGCGCACTGTACATGCGTGGCGAGGCCGACGAGAGCGGCTATTACGCCGTCGACCACTCGGGCATGATCGTGATCGTCGATTCGCGAGGCCGCATGATCGGGCGCTTCCCGCCCGGGTCGGGCGCGGACGGTCTGGCGGCCGATCTGTTCAAGTTGAGGCGCGCCGGTGCCTGAGCGGACCCGGCTTTCGACCCGGCTCAAGGTCTGGCCCCAGTATCTTTTACCGCACCACGGTCTGACCCGCCTGGCGAACGCGGCTTCGAACAGCCCGCGCCTGGCGCGCCCGATGATCAGCGCGTTTCGCCGGCTGTATCCGGTCCACATGGGCGAGTGCCGCGTCCCGCCGGGCGGATTTCCGAGTTTCGATGCCTTCTTTACCCGTTCGCTGGAAGCCGGCGCCCGCGAATTTCCCGACGCTGCCGACGTCGTCACCTCCCCCTGCGACGGCACCATCAGCCAGGTCGGATCGATCGACTCGGGCCGCATCTTCCAGGCCAAGGGGCGCACGTTCAGCGCAGCCGAACTGCTGACCCGGGAATCCTGGGCCGAGCCTTTCCGCGACGGTCGCTTCATCACGCTCTACCTGGCGCCGAACGATTACCACCGAGTGCACATGCCGGTGGCCGGCAGGCTGGTCCGGGAGGCGCGCGTGCCGGGCAAGCTGTTCAGCGTCTCGAATGCAACCAGCGCTGTCGTCGATCGCCTGTATGCCCGCAACGAGCGCATGGTCGCGATGTTCGATACCGACTTCGGGCCGGTCGCGGTGGTGATGGTCGCAGCGATGCTGGTTGCCGGCATCGAAACCGTCTGGGGCGAACCGGGGGTGTACCGCCCCGGCGGCGAAGTTCGTCGAAACGCATTCGATCCACCGGTAGCGCTGGCGCGCGGCGAAGAAATCGGTCGCTTCCACTGGGGATCGACGGTCATCGTACTGCTGCCGCCAGCCGGACCGGCGTGGCTACCGACGCTGGCCGGCGACCAGCGCGCCCGCCTCGGACAACCGTTATCGGCCTGAGGTCGGGAACCGCCATGTCGCGCGACGGTCTCCAGTGGGTCATCGAACACGCCACGCAACCCTTGATGCTGCGACGCCTCCTCACCGCGCTTTGCTTCACGCCGCTGCTGGCTGCCGCCGGGCCGGAGCCAGGGAATCACTGGCTGGCCGAGCGTGCTGCTACGTCCGATCGGGTGGTGCTGGCACAGCTCGACCGGATTGACTACGAGTACCGACGCGGCCAACCGGTCGAGGGCAGCGCCTGGTTCAAGCCGCTGATCACCTACAAGTCCGACGGCGAAAGTCCGGCTGCCGTGGTCGTCACCGAACAGGGATTGAAGCACAACGAGTGCTATTTCCCGCGGGTCGCGCCGTGGGAAGAAAACCCGCGCTATCTGCTGTTCCTGGTCGAAGACCGCGAAGCCGGCGCGATCACCGGGCATCCCGACGGCTGCGCGATCGAGATTCTCGTCGACTCCGCCGGCGGCTACGCCGCGCGCTGGCCGCAGCCGGCCCTTGGCGGCGAGCACGGTCGCGGCGATGCCGCGCTGCAAGCCCGCGTTCGAGAAATGACCTTCCAGGGCCCGATGGCGCGCATCGATACCGGCGACCTGCTCGCCCACCAGCGCCGGCAGCGCGCCGAGCGCGACTTCATGGAAATCGACGGTACCGATCTGGTGCCGACACGTGGGATTGCGTTGACTGATTTGCGGCGTTTGATGATGGTGGATTTGGATTAGGGTGCTGGCGGCCGAAGATTCCACCAGCGGGCGGACCAGGTCGACGATGGCAACGAAAATGAGGCTTGATGCCGGGCGAGTTGCGATACCGCGTAACGCGCGTGCTTCTTGTCTAACGGACAAAGTCAAGAGCGATTTCGCCGCCCTTGACTTACGAAGCCGTTAAGCCGTGGACCAACGCGTTCAAGCTCGTGTCACCCTGCAAGACCCACTCAACGAACGGACGAGTCCTCAGCGCGGGATGCCTGCTCTATCCCGGCGAAATCGAGAAACCGCTATCGAACCACCCGATAACAAGGCTCATATGGCTTCCCACCGGGCAACTTCATCCGGTGCTGGCGCACGAACCGCTCGAGCAGCCGGTCGAGCCGATCCATCAGCGCTGATTCGCCGCGGATCTCGAACGGGCCGTATTCGCGGATGCGGCGAATGCCGTCGCTCTTGACGTTGCCGGAGACGATGGCCGAGAAGATGCGCCGCAGGTTGGCGGCCAGTTCGTGGCGCGGGAGGTCGCGCGAGATCGGCAGCGCGGCCACGGCTTCGTGGGTGGCTTCGAACGGCACCTGGAACTGCGGCTCGATGTTGAGCATCCAGTTGAAATAGAACGCATCCTTGGTTTCGACCCGCCAGTCGCGCACCGTCTCCAGCCCGGATTTCATTTCCCGCGCCACCGCGGCGGGATCGTCGATGATGATCGAGTAGCGTTCAGCGGTCTCGTCACCGAGCGCTGCGCGCACGAACTGATCGATTTCCTCGAAATACTCGGCCGCCGACGCCGGGCCGGTGAAGATCAGCGGGAACGGCATCTGCCGGTTGTCCGGGTTCAGCAGCACGCCGAGGAGAAACAGGATTTCCTCGGCCGTGCCGACGCCGCCGGGGAACACGATGATGCCGTGGCCCATGCGAACGAAGGCTTCCAGGCGTTTTTCGATATCCGGCAGGATCACCAGCTCGTTGACGATCGGGTTGGGCGATTCGGCGGCGATGATGCCCGGCTCGGAGATCCCGACGTAGCGTCCGGGAATGGTGCGCTGCTTGGCGTGCCCGATCGTCGCGCCCTTCATCGGCCCCTTCATCGCACCCGGACCGCAGCCGGTACCAATGTCGCAGCCTCTCAGGCCGAGCTGGTAGCCGACCTCCTTGGAGTAGTCGTATTCCTCGTTCGGAA
>CAYPZP010000086.1:0-12776 GCA_964415285.1 uncultured Halomonas sp.
CCTGGGTCGTGGGCGCCGGGGCCAGCGGCCTGCAATGCCTCTTCGAACTGGCGGCGTTCCGACCGGAAGGCGCGCCCCTGGGGCTGGTCGAAGCCGCGGACACGATCATGGCGGCCGAACAGGACGGGCTGCGCAGAGCCGTCTTCGAACGACTCGATGGCCTGAATGTCGATATCCGCATGGGGACGCGCTACGTGTCGTTTGGTCGCGGACGCATTCGCATGACCGCCGAAGGCTCATCCTTGTCGGAACCGGCCGGCGGGGTCCTGCTCTGCACGGGGCCGCAAGCCGAGCGCATCGAAGCTGATGCGGCCGGACGTGTCCTGGATGGCGCCGACCCGCTGCCGGGAATCTACGCCGCCGGCGAATGCGCACACTGGAAGGAGGTGCGCTTCGATGCACCAACAGCCCAGACGGCCGTGCGCAAGGGGCGCCACGTCGCCGATACGGTCGCGCAGGTGGCGAAGGGCCGGACACCTGAGCCATGGGACGCGCAGCAACTCGGTTTCTTCCTGGGCCTTGGCCCGCGCGATGCCGTCGGCTGGGTATTCAATCCTGCCGCCCTGATCAGCGGCCTGCCGGCCGTCGCCGCACGCGAGGCCATCGAGGCGCGCTGGGACATGCTGCTGCGTGGGCTCGACAGTTTCGCCGCATTCTGATTCCGGCGGCCGATCCGGTGGTCAGTCGCGCGCAGGCACGAAGTGCGGATCGAGCGGCTGGACCGGCTGTTCAAAATACCGATGGAAGTCGGCGGGAAGTTCCCGATAGTCGGCGGCGAGGGCTTCGGCAGGCGCCGGATGGCCGTTGTAGGTGTTCCAGAACAGCACGTTCCGGCCGTCGAGCCGACCGCCCTGCAGGTCCGCGAGCAGTGCGGCGAAAGCCTTCCCCGTGTAGGTGCCTTCCAGCCCCAGGTCGAGGGCATGGCGCGCCACGTCCAGGGCGGCCATGCCGGCCTCGGTAAAGCGCGCATAACCCGGCCCGATGAATTCATGCCGCACCTCGATCCGCGAGCGGTCCAGCGGGACGAGCGGGAAACGGGGATCGCGCGCATGCAGCAGGCGCGCCGCGCCGTGGTAAAGGGCGCGGAAGCGGCGCGGACTCGCGATATCGGCGCGTACCACTCGCACCAGGACCAGGCGGGTGCGGAGACCGCCTGCGGCCAGCCCCAGCGCCAGCCCCGCGGCCGTCCCCATCGTGCCGAGTGCGACATAGAGGGCGTCGGGCTCCGGCAGGTGGCCGGCCCGGACCTGCGCCGCGAGTTCCAGGCCGGCGTTCACGAATCCGACCGTGCCCAGCGGCGAGGAGCCGCCGCCGGGGATGCGCAACGGCGCCGGGCGGTCCCCGCGTCCCTGCAATTCGAGCGCCCGCGCGGTGCGGCGGGCGTGGGCTTCAGTGGCGCAGTGCACCTGTTGCCCGCCGGCCCAGCGCCCCATCAGCAAATTGCGCCCGACGAACGAGGAATTGCTTTGCGGCGTCAGCAGCAGCCGCGCCCGCAGGCCGGTGCGGCCCGCATAGATCGCCGTGGCGAGCGCATGATTGGAGCCGGCGCAGCCGAACGTGAAGACGCTGTCATGACCTTTTTGCAGCGCGTCCGCGAGCAGGAACTCCAGCTTGCGGACCTTGTTGCCGCCGTAGGGCGCAGCGCAGCGATCGTCGCGCTTCACCCACAGGCTGGCGCAGGCGCCCGGCAAGGCAGCCGGATCCGCAGCCTGCACGGCGGTCGGCCAGTCTCCCAGCGGCAATGCGACAAGAGTCTCAGCCAGGCGCGGATAGCGTTCGAACAGCGACCATGTGCTCACGGTGTTTTCCCTGCGTCATCATCCGCACTGTGTCCAGGCACCAGTCGATGCGTTTCGCTTTGCAGGAACGCTTCGTCGAGCGGTGACAAGTCGAAACGCCGACATGCTTCCTCCACCGCCGCTGCATCATGCCGGCCTTGCTCGGACAGCCAGCGAACGGCGTCGCGCAGCGCCTGGCCGTGGGGGCGGATACCTTGTCTGCCGGACTGTGTCGTCATGCGCGTCGTCCACCCGGTGATTCATCAAGAGTTACGATCCGCTATTATCACCCTTGTCACCGTCGGCCGGGAATGCGAGCGCAAGGATCTATGAGCGGCACCGATCACCTCGACACGCTGCGCAAGGACGCGAACAGTGCCCCCGTCGTGGTGTTCGCGTCGCGCCTCACGGACGTGCACGAGGTGGTGGCCCGACTCGACGAACTCGGCGTCGAATACCGTATCGTGACATTGGCGATGGGCGATCGCGCGGCGCGCGACCGTTTCCACGTGCTGGAAGAATGGACCGGCCACCGGACGCTGCCCCAGGTGTTTCTCGACGGCCGCTTCATCGGTGGGCCGACGGAACTGCTGACGCATCCGCGGCTTTCCAGCGGCGTGTCGAAAGCAGCGCACTGGCTGGGCTATGCCGGCCTGATTCCGTTCGTCGCCGCTTTGCTCGGCGGTGTGCTGGGCGGGGCTGACCAGCAGGCCTATTTCACGCAGCAGTTCATCGCTTATGGCGCGGTCATCCTGTCGTTCGTGGGGGCCGTGCACTGGGGAACCGCGCTTGCGTCGGGCTCGATGCGCATCATGCGGCTTTCGATCAGCGTGTTACCGGCGTTGCTCGCCTGGGCCGCGTTGCTCTCGCCGCCGCAAGTCGCCGCCTGGCTGCTGCTCGGCGGTTTTGTCCTGCTCCGCATCTGGGAAGCGATTCCACCGGTCGCCGCAAGCCTGCCGGCCTGGTATCGCGCACTCCGCACCCGGGTGACGGTCGCGGTGAGCATCCTGCTGGTATTGTTCGCGATGTTCGTGGCATGAGGCGGGCGTACTGCGCCGCCCTGCGAAAAGCACGCTGCGGCGCTGCCGGAGACCTGCATGTCTGATCCGTTCACGCCCGGCATACTGGTCGAGGAAATTCCCGGCCGCGAAGCATCTCTCGAGGGCTTCGCCGGCGGCACCGCTGCTTTCATCGGCGCCGCGCCGCGCGGTCCGCTCCACGAGGCCGTCCTGGTCGAGAGTCTCGCGGAGTTCGATCGCTGTTACGGCACTGCCGGCGGCGAGTATGCGTTGCAGCGTTGCCTGCAGGATTTCTTTCTCGCCGGCGGCACGCGCGCCATCGTGGTGCGGGCCGCCAACGGCGCGCGACCCTGCACGATCCGCCTGCCCGGTCGCGAGGGCGCGCTGCTGCTCGAGGCCGTCAGCCCGGGCCGCAGGGAGTTCCTGCGCGCCTCGGTGGATTACGACCATATCGGTCCTTCGGACGACGTGACTTTCAATCTCGTCCTGCAACGGCTGCACGTACGTGGCACGGAGCGGGTCGCCGACCAGGAGATCTACCAGCGGCTGTCACTGCGCCCGGCTTCGGAGCGCTACATCGTCGACGTCCTCATGAATTCCCGGCTCGCACGGGTGCGCGGCCTGCTGCCGCCCAGCCGTCCGGCGGCCACGGTCAGCACGGCCCCCGGTTACCCGGTGACCTGGGTCGAGGCCGAAGACGACGGCACCGACGGCGCCTCTCTCACGGACTACGACGTGGTGGGTTCTTCGACCCTGGGCAGCGGCTTGTTCGCGCTCGACGGCGTGCCCGACATCGATTTCCTCTGTCTGCCCACCGTGCATGCGTCGCGCGGGCCCGGTCCGGCGCTCTTGCTGGCGGCGTTGCGTTATTGCCGCAAGCGCCGCGCGATGCTCATCCTTGAGCCGCCGGCCGACAGCTACGATGGGGAGCGGGCGCTGGGATGGTTGCAGCGGATCAATATCGCCGGGGAAAACGCCATGGCCGTCTTCCCGCAACTCGCGGGCGAGGGTCGCGAGGCCGGTCGCTCCGCTTTGGGCGCGGTGGCGGGTGCGCTGGCGCGCAAGCCGGATGCGGCGGAGCCGGTTCTCGGTCCCGGGTTCCGGCCGACTCACGAGGTGCCGCTCGAGTTGCGCCGACGCCTCCATGGCGCCGGAATCAACGTGCTGACGCGAGCGCACGGCGGCCGTGCGGTACTGAGCGGCGATCATACGCTGGCTGCGCCGGAGTGCCCGGTGCCGGGCTGGCGTTCCCTGGCGACCCGCCGGCTTGCCCTGGCGGTCGAAAAGGCGCTGCTCAACGGTACGCGATGGATCGTTTTCGAGGCCGCCGGCGCCGACCTGGCCCGACGCCTGCAACGACAGCTGGCCGGCTGGCTCGAGTCATTGCGTCGCGCCGGCCGTTTGGCGGGCGAACCGGCGCAGGCGTGGTTCGTGGATGTCGATGAGGTCTCGGCGCCCTACCGTCCGACCCAAGTGGAGTTCACGGTGGGTTTCGCCCCGCGACGCCCTGGGGACTTCATCATTTACCGGGTCAGCCAGGGCCTGCACGGCGCCCGACTCGCGCCCGTTTCGCCCGAGCGTTGGGCTATTACCCAGCCTTTGCGTGAGGCGGTCGTCCCTGCGGCGGCCCCGGTCGAACCCCGTCCAGGAAACCTGGAGGCCGGATGAGCGCGGCGACCCGGGTCGCCTACTTCGCCTACGGTGCGAACGTTCATCCCGGCTGGTTGCATCGGCGCGTGCCCGAGGCACAACTGCACGGGGCCGCGCTGCTGCCCGGCCATCGACTGGTCTTCCGCAAACGCGGCCGCGACGGCGCAGCGCGCTCGGACGCATGCCCCAGCACCGCGCCTGGCGATGCTCTGCCCGGAGCGCTCTACTGGTTGCCCCCGGGGTCCCTGGAACGGCTGGGCGCAGCGGGCGCCGGTTATCGATCCGCCGAAGTGATGGTGACGGTAGCGGAGGGCGAGATCCGTGCCCGGACCTGGATCGCGGATGCGACAGAACAGGCGGAGGGGCTGTTGCCCTGGGACTGGTACGTCGAGCTGATCCGCGCCGGAGCCGAGTTGCTCGAGCTGCCGGCGGAGCACCGGCGCTGGCTCCAGGGCGTGCCGGTGGCGCGAGATCCAGACCGCGAGCGCGCGGCCGTGGCGCGCCGGGTCATTGCTGCCGCGAGCGAAGTTCCCGGATAGCCGCGTCCAACGCATCGACTGCGGCTTCGAAACCCTCGGCGTGGGCGATGATCAGCAGGGCATCCACCAGGTAGTCCGGATAGCCAACCATTGCCTCGAAAAATTCGGCGAGAATGTCGCCGTCGATCCGGCCGCAGGAAGCCGCGGGATCCTCGATGCGCACGGGATGATTGTGCAGCAGTATCTGCCACACTGCGTAGGGATCCCATGACGGGCCTCCTGCTCGGTTTTTCGTGTCCACGATTCGAGGCTAGCAGATTTGCCCCTGCGCCACCGTGAGCAGAGTCACTCACGGCGACCGAAGCCACCCCCGCCCGGCGTCGCTATTTCAAGCGCGTCGCCCGGCGCCAGCGCAACGGCGGTGGTGCCGGCCAGCTCGATCACGTGGCCGTCCGCGCGTATGAGGCGGTTACAGCCCGTGCGTCCCGGTGCCCCACCATGCAGGCCGAAGGGCGCGAGGCGTCGCCGGTTCGAGATCAGGGCGGCGTCCAGCGCCTCGGTGAACACCAGGCGCCGCAGGACACCGTCGCCGCCGCGGTGGCGGCCGTCGCCGCCGGAACCGTGTCGCAACCCGAAGGCGGCGACGCGCACGGGATGGCGCAACTCGAGAATTTCCGGGTCGGTGAGACGGCTGTTCGTCATATGCGTGTGGACTGCCGATGCACCGTCGAAGTCTGGCCCCGCGCCCGCACCGCCGCACAGGGTCTCGTAGTACTGGTGCTGCGCATTACCGAAGGTGAGGTTGTTCATCGTGCCCTGTGAAGCGGCGACCACCCCGAGCGCGCCGAACAGCGCATCCACGATGCATTGCGAGGTTTCGACGTTGCCGGCGGCGACCGCCGCGGGCCATGCCGGATTCAGCAGGCTGCCTGCCGGAATGTGGATCGTCACCGGCGCCAGGCAGCCTTCGTTGAGGGGAATGTCGCGGTCCACCAGGCAGCGCAAAACGTACAGCACGGCCGCGCGGCAGATGGCGGACGGCGCGTTGAGATTGCCGGCAGATTCCCCGGTCGTACCGGTAAAATCGATGTGTGCCTGTCCGGCGTCGCGCTCTATGCGGATGGCGACGCGGATGGTCTCGCCGCCATCCATCGCGAGAGTGAAGTTGCCGTCGGCGAGGCGGCCGATGGCAGTGCGTACCGCGGCGGCGGCGTTGTTCTGGATATGCTGCATGTAGGCGGTCACGGCCGCCGCGCCGAATTCGTCCATCATGCGCGCCAGTTCGGCGGCACCGCGCCGGTTCGCCGCAAGCTGCGCGCGGAGGTCGGCGAGATTCTGTTCCACGTTTCGCGCCGGCCAGCGTCCCGCGGTCAGCAGTGCGCGCAGTCCGTCCTCGTCGAAACGTTCGGCCGCGACCAGGCGCATGCCGCGGATCAGCACCCCCTCTTCGTCGATATGCCGGCTGTCGGCAGGCATCGAGCCCGGCGTGCGGCCACCGATGTCCGCGTGGTGCGCGCGGGAGGCGACGTAGAGGACCGGCTGCGGTCCGGCGCCGAAGAACGGCGTGACGACCGTGATGTCGGGCAAGTGGGTGCCGCCCTCGTAGGGGTCGTTCAGCACGAAGCTGTCGCCCGCCGCCATGTCGTCGCGGAAGCGGGCCATTATCGCCCGCACGCTTTCGCCCATCGAGCCCAGGTGAACCGGCATGTGCGGCGCGTTGGCCACCAGTCCGCCGCTCGGATCGAAGACCGCGCAGGAATAATCCAGTCGTTCCTTGATGTTCACCGAGCTTGCGGTGTTCTGCAGCACGGCGCCCATTTGTTCGGCGACGTGCATGAAGCGGTTGTTGAAGACCTCCAGCAGGACCGGGTCGGCCGCCGTGGACGCGTGCCGGCTGCGCCGCCGGGACGGCCGGCTGAGCAGCAGGTTGCCAAGCTGGTCCACGCGCAACGTCCAGCCGGGCGCGAGCCAGGTCGTGGCGTTCGTCTCCGGCACCAACGCCGGGCCGGTCAGCGATTCCCCGGGTGCCAGTGATTCGCGCGGCACCAGCGGGATGTCCCGCCACAAGCCGTCCAGCCATGCGCGGCAATGGCGGCGCCCGGGCATGTCCCTGCGAGCCGGTCCGTCGGCGAATCCGAGCGCTTGCGCGTCGCTCGGCCGGTCGGCCGCGGCGGACTCGGGTACGCGGCTGACAGCTTGCCGGTTGGTCTCGTCGTCCCAGCGTCCGCCGCCAGCGGCTTCAGCTTCTACGGCTTCGAGTACCAGCGGCTGCGCGGTGACGAAGCCGAAGCGTTGCGCATGGGCCGCTGCGAACGCCTCGCGCACCGTGGTCTCGTCGGCCAGCGGCACCGCCAGGGTGGTGTCGCTGCCGGCATAACGGAGGCGCAGCCGCTGCCGGATCGTGATCGCATCGGTCGCCACGCCCTGGGTCGCCAGCGCCTCGGCCGCCGCGCTGCCGAGTTCAGACAACGTGGCCCCGGCGGCGGCCAGCGTGGATGCATCAAGCTCTGCCTGGACGGGCGCCTGGCGAAGTTCCACGAGGTCGGCCAGCCCGATTCCCCAGGCGGACAGGACACCGGCCAGCGGCGGCAGCAGGACTTCGCGAATGCCCAGGGCATCGGCCACTTCACAGGCATGTTGTCCGGCTGCGCCGCCGAAGCCGCACAACGCGAAAGCCGCCGGATCGACGCCGCGCCGGACCGAAACCTGTTTCACCGCGCGCGCCATGCGTTCCACCGCGATTTCGAGAAAACCTGCCGCCATGGCTTCCAGGCCCGCGGGCGGCTGGCCGGCCGCGCGCATGGCCGCGGCGAGCTCGCGCAGGCGCGCTTCCGCTACCGCGGGATCCAGTGGCTGGGCGCCGTCCGGGCCGAACACGGCCGGAAGCTCGTCTGGCTGCAGGCGCCCGAGGACCAGGTTCGCATCAGTGACGGTGGCGGGTCCGCCACGCCCGTAACAGGCCGGACCGGGATCCGCGCCGGCCGATTCCGGCCCGACCTGGTATCGGCCGTCGGCGAAGCTGAGCAGCGAGCCGCCGCCGGCGGCGACGGTATGGATGCGCAGCATCGGCGCCTGCAGGCGGACCCCGGCCACCGTGTTGTCGTGGCTGCGCTCATACTCGCCCTCGTAGAGGCAGACGTCGGTCGAGGTGCCGCCCATGTCGAAGCCGATCAGCCGCTCGCGGCCGGCCCGATGCCCGGCCGCGGCCATGCCGACGACCCCGCCCGCCGGGCCGGAGAGCACGCTGTCGCGCCCCCGGAATCTCTCGGCTTCCGCGAGTCCGCCGTTGCTCTGCATGAACAACAGCCGGGTGTCGCCCAGCGGTGTTCGCAACCGCGCCACGTAACGATCCAGGACCGGCGAGAGATAGGCATCGGCCACCGTGGTCTCGCCGCGCGGCACGAGGCGCGCCAGTGGGCTGACTTCGTGCGAGACGGAGACCTGGGTGAAGCCGGCCGCACGCGCCAGTCTTGCCGCCGCGAGCTCGTGAGCCGGATAGCGGTAGCCGTGCAGCAACGCTATGGCCACCGCGCGTAGCCCCCTGGCGCGGGCATTATGCAGCGCCGCCGTCAGCGCATCCTCGTCCAGCGGCTCGAGGACCCGTCCATCCGCCCCGACGCGCTCGTCCGCTTCGAGCACGTCGGCATACAGCGGTGTTGGCAGCCGAATGTCGAGTTCGAACAGGCGGGGGCGCTGTTGCGTGCCTATGCGCAGTGCGTCGCCGAGCCCGCGCGTGGTGACCAGCAGTGTCGGCTCGCCGCGGCGCTCCAGCAAGGCGTTGGTGGCCACGGTCGTGCCCATGCGCACCGCGTCGATGGGCGCACGGTCGAGCTGCGCGGCGTCCTCGAGGCCGAGCAGGCGCCGCATGCCTTCGATACCCGCGTCGGCATAGTGCTCCGGCGCCTCCGACAAGAGCTTCAGGGTGTCCAGCCGTCCGTCCGGACGCCGGGCGACGATGTCTGTGAAGGTGCCGCCCCGGTCGATCCAGAAGCGCCAGCCGGGTTGTGCCGCATGTGCCATGCCGCGATTGTAAGGCCGGGACGGCTGCTACACTGCCTCGCTCCAGTCCGAGGGCCGCCATGACTCGCGCCGAGGCCATTCTCTACACCCTGGTCGCCTACAAGCTCGTGCTGGTCGCGATCGGTTTGTGGGCGGCGCGTCGCAACCTGGACACCGCGGATTTTTTTCTCGGCGGCCGTCGGCTCGGCGGATGGGTCGCGGCGATCAGCGCATCGGCTTCGTCGTCCTCGGCATGGACGCTCGTGGCGGTCAGCGGCATGGCCTACCTGTGGGGCTGGCCGGCACTCTGGCTGTTCCCGGCCACGCTGTCCGGTTTCATCATCAACTGGTTCTGGGTGGCGCCGCGGCTGATGCGCGCGAGCCGGGAACAGGGGGCCATCACCCTGACCGAGTTCATCGCCGGTCCGGACGCGGACCATGGCTGGCCGCGGCGCATCGTCATCCTCGCCTCGGGCGTGGTGTTGTTTTCGTTCACCTTCTATATCGCCGCCCAGTTCCAGGCGGCGGGCAGCGCCTTCGCCAGCGCGTTCGACCTGCAGATGCGCACGGCGGTCATGATCGGCGCGGCGGTGGTGCTGTTGTATACCCTGCTGGGTGGCTTCTGGGCCGTCAGCGTCACCGACACGCTGCAGGGCCTGGTCATGGCGGTGACGGCCTTGCTGTTGCCGGTCGCCGCGGTGATCGCCGCCGGTGGGCCGGGCGCCATGCTCGAGGCACTGGCCACGCAGGGGGCCGCGGTCGGCGGGCCGCCCACGGCCGGGATCGCCGCGGTGGGCTTCGTGCTTGGTACGCTTGGCATCGGGATCGGTTATCCGGGGCAGCCGCACGTGGTGAATCGCTTCATGGCCTTGCGCGACGCGCGCGCATTGCGCGATGGCCAGATCATCGCCATTACCTGGGCGGTGGTCATCTATGCCGGCATGCTGACGGTCGGGCTCGCCGCCCGCGCGCTCTACGGGGGGCTGCTCGCGGACGAGCAGGTGCTGTTCGAAGTCGCGAATCGCCTGTTCGCGCCGGTCGTGGCGGGCATCATGATCGCCGCGGTGCTCTCCGCGATCATGTCCACCGCCGATAGCCAGCTGCTGGTCGCGGCCGCGTCGGTGAGCCATGACCTGCCGCGCCGCGGAAGAGGCAGCCTGGCCCTTTCGCGGCTGGTGGTGGCCCTGATCAGCGCACTGGCGGTGCTGGTTGCCGTGCTGCTGCCGCAGACTATTTTCGCGCGCGTGCTGTTCGCCTGGACGGCGCTCGGCGCCGCGTTCGGTCCGCCGCTCCTGGTGCGGCTGGCCGGCTTCACCATGCCGCCGCCGCGCGTGTTTGCCGCGATGGCGATCGGTTTCTTCGGCACCGTGGCCTGCTACTGGCTGCCTAATACGCCGGGCGACTGGCTGGAGCGGCTGGTGCCGTTTTTTCTGTCCCTGGCGATCTGCCTGTCCGCCGCGCGGCGACCCGGTGCCGCATGAGACGTGACCGGCGCCTGCGGCTGGCGCTCGCGGCCGCGATCATCGTCGCGCTGGTGCTGTTCGCCGGTGCCCTGCTGGCGGTCGCGGACACCGTCTTGTCGATCGTCGAGCGGCTCAGGGAAGGCCCGGCGCCGATCTACTACGGCTTCATCGCGGCGTTGTCGCTGGGCGGTGCCATTGCCGCCTGGCTGTTGTGGTGGCTGCTCGCACCGCCGCGACGGAGGCCCGCAGAGCGATCCCGCCCGGGTGTGCCGGACGAAGCCGGATTGCGCGCACGGCTCGCCAACGAGCAGGCGGCCGGCACCGACACTGCCGCGGCGGAACGCGAACTGGCGGAACTGGCGCGTCGCCGCGAAGGCGGGCAGTTGTTCATCGCACTGTTCGGCGCCGCCAGCGCCGGCAAGAGTTCGCTGGTGGCTTCGCTGGTACCCGGGGCGGAACCGGAAATCGCGGTGACCGCCGGTACCACGCGGGCGGTGAGCCATTACCGCTGGGTGCTGCCCTCAGGCGATACCGTCGAGCTGGCGGATGTCCCCGGGCGTGGCGATACGCCGACTCTCGCCGAGGCGGGTCTCGAAGAGGCGCTGCGCGCGCACCTGGTCGTCTACGTCTGCGAGGGTGACCTGAGTCGCAGCGAGTTCGAGGACGTGAAAACGCTCGCGGCCGTCGGCAAGCCGATCGTGGTCGCCGTCAACAAGGCCGACTGGTATGCGGAGGAAGACCTGCAGCGCATCGTCGCGCGGCTGGCCGAGCGTCTCGGCTCGCTCGAGCCGACGCCGCGGGTCGTGCCGGTGGTCGCCGGCGGGATGGAGCGTGTGACGCGGGTGGACGCGTCGGGACAGGAAGTCGTGGTCGAACGGACGCGTCCGCCGCGGGTGGATGCGCTGCGGACCGCGCTGCAGGCCCAGCTGGAGGCGGACCCGGACACGCTCGACGCGCTGCGCGATGCGTCGGTGTTCCGTCTGGCGACGGCCCGGCTCGAGACCGCGGCCGGCGAGCGTCGCCGCGCGGAGGCCGAACGTGTCGTCTCGGACTATACGAAAAAGGCTGTCGTCGGGGCGCTGGCGGCCGTCAGCCCCGGCACGGACCTGCTGATCCAGGGTTATCTCGGCACCTCGCTGGTCAAGGCGCTGTGCAAGCTGTATGACGTGCCGGCGCGCGATATCGACATCCAGCGATTCCTCGACATCGCGCAACGCTACGTGGGACGCGCGCTGCCGCTGCTGCTGGCGATCTCGGGCAACGTGCTGAAGGCGTTCCCGGGTGTCGGCACGGTCGCCGGCGGACTGGTGCACGCGGTCGCCTACGGAATCATTTTCGACGCCATGGGCAAGGGCCTGGCCAACAGCCTCGAGACGACCGGGGACCTGCGGCCCGCCGCCGCAGCCCGCAAGGTGGGAGACGAGTTTGGAAAAGACATCGGGAAGAAAGCCCGGCAGATGGCGCGGCTGGCCGTGGAAGCGCGCCGCGCCGGTCGCGACTGAGGTGCTCGCACCGCCCTCGGCGGGCGACGCCCACGTTGCCCTGGCGCGCGACAGCCTGCGCCGGCTGCTCGACGATCCGAAATTGCCCAGCGGTGTGCGCGAGGCCCTGGCCCCCGACTTCGCCGAAATCGAGCGCATGCTGAGCAAGCTGGAGCAGGGAGAGATTCACATCGCAGTGCTTGGCGAGGTCAGCGTGGGCAAATCATCGCTGCTCAATGCCCTGCTCGGGGAAGCGCGCTTCACGACCAGTCCGTTGCACGGCGAGACCCGGGCGCCGGCCGAGGCGCAGTGGCGCGAGGAACGCAGCGGCGGCGTGGTGCTGGTCGACACACCGGGCATCAACGAGATCGGCGGGGAGGATCGCGAGCAGATGGCGCGCAACGTGGCCGAGCGCGCAGATCTGGTGCTGTTCGTGGTGGACGGCGACCTGAATGCGGCGGAGGAGGCTGCACTCCAGCAGGCGCTGGCTCCCGGTCGGCCGGTGCTGCTGGTGGTGAACAAGGCCGACCGGTACACGGACGATGAGCGGGCGACGTTGCTCGGCCGCGTCGCGGCGCGCGTCGAAGGGCGTATTGCGTCGCAAAACATCGTGGCGGCAGCCGCGGACCCGGCCCCGGTGACGCGGGTGCTGCTGGCGGCGGACGGGACGGAACGCGAGGAACGACGGGTGCCGCCGCCGGACGTCGATATGCTGCGCGAGCGACTTTGGGCGATTCTCGAGACGGAAGGCCAGACGCTCGCCGCGGTAACCGCCGGCGTGTTCGCCGGCCGCGTCAGCGAGCGCGTCGGGGCGCGGGTGGTCGAGGTGCGGCGCAACGCGGCCGAGCGGCTGGTGCGGCAGTACTGCATCGCCAAGGGCGTGGCCGTGGCGGTCAACCCGGTCCCG
>CAYPZP010000087.1:0-12599 GCA_964415285.1 uncultured Halomonas sp.
CGATCTCGACTATGTGGTCTGGGGCGACCAGGACGAGGCGGTCGACAAGACCGGTGTCTTGATCGACGGTCCCGACGCCGACGCGATCGCCAGCGGCTACCAGCCCGACACCGCGATCGGTTCCCAGGAGGTCGTCGCACCCGGCGGCCATTTGGGCGGCGAGTCGTTCGCACGAATCGATTTCGACGAAGGCACCGAGACGGCTACCGGCGGCAACGGCGTCGGCGGCAACGACGAGACCTCCGAAAACCTGTCGGTGACCTGGGCGACCGGCGCGCCGACGCCGGGCGCAGCGCCGCCGAGCCCCTGGGTGATCAACGAGCTCAACGCCGATCCCGACAGCACGGCGGGTGATGCGAACGGCGACGGGACGCCCAATTTCGCCGATGACGAGTTTTTCGAAATCGTCAACACCAGCGGCAGCGCGATCGACATCTCCGGCTGGACCGTGTCCGACGCCTTCACCGTGCGCCACACGTTCCCGGCGGGAACGGTCGTCGATGCCGAGTGCGGCATCGTCGTGTTCGGCGGCGGCACGCCCACCGGCATCTTCGGCGGCATGGTGGTTCAGACCGCCTCCAGCGGCAGCCTGGGACTGAACAACGGCGGCGACACCGTCACGCTGAGCGACGGGGTTTCGGATCTGGCGACCTACAGCTACGGCAGCGAAGGCGGGGACAACCAGTCGCTGACCCGCGATCCCGACGTCACCGGCCCCGATCCGCTGGTTCAGCACAGCACCGCCACCGGCTCCGGCGGCGCGCTGTTCTCTCCCGGCACCCGCATCGACGGCTCGGCCTTCGCCGGCTGCGACGCGACGCCCCCGGCGCCGGTGACCGCCGAGATCTTCGAGATCCAGGGCGCGGGCCTCGATTCGCCGCTGGTCGGCGCGACCGTGATCACGACCGACAACATCGTCACCGCTGTGGGCCCGGACCTGTTCGTGATGCAGACCCCGGACGCGCGCGCCGATGCCGACGCCGACACCTCCAACGGCATCGTCGTGTTCACCGACGGACCGCCCGGGGTCGATGTCGGCGACCTGGTCGATGTGACCGGCGACGTGGTCGAGTTCTTCGGCCTGACCGAAATCACCAATTCCCCGATCGTCTCGGTGACCAGCTCGGGCAATCCGCTGCCGACCGCCGTGGTGCTGGACCCGACGCTGCCGTCGCCGATCCAGCCGCAGGATCCGCTGGAGTTCGAGCGCATCGAGGGCATGCGCGTGAGCCTGGTCAGCGGCACCGTCTGCAGCGGCAACCAGGGCTTCGGTTCCGATCCGATCGCCGAGGTCTGGATCCGCGCCGGCACCGAGCGCTGCCTGCGCGAGCCCGGCATCGAGTTTCCCGGGCTGCCGGGCCTGCCGGTCTGGGACGGCAATCCGGAAGTGTTCGAACTCGATCCGGACGCCCTGGGCCTGCCCAATGCCATCATCCCCGGCGGCTCGAGCTTCAGCGCCGAGGGCGTGATCGCCTTCGAGTTCGGCGGCTACGAACTGTGGCCGACCAGCCTGACGACGATCGACGCGACGCTGCCGGTCCCGGTGCGCGCCCGCGGCGCCGGCGAGTTCACGATCGGCTCGCTGAACCTGTTCCGGCTGTTCGACGACGTCGACGATCCGCCGGACAACGGGCGCGACGATGCCGTGGTCCCGACCGCCGAATACCAGCGCCGGTTGCTGAAGTTCGCCCGCTACATCGTCGGCGTGCTGGACGCGCCGGACGTGCTCGGGGTGCAGGAAGTCGAAAGCCTCGCGGTGCTGCAGGATCTGGCGACGGCGATCAATGCGTTCGACGCCTCGGTCACCTACACCGCCTACCTGGTCGAGGGCAACGACGTCGGCACCATCGACGTCGGCTTCCTGACCCGCTCGAACATCTCGGTCGATGCCGTGACGCAGCTCGGCGCGGCCGAGACGCTGAGCTTCGACGGTTCGCTGCTGCACGACCGGCCGCCGTTCCTGCTCGAAGGTACGTTCACCGGCAACGGTGCGCCGTTCGCGTTTGCCGCGATGGTCAACCACAACCGCTCGCTGAGCGGCATCGACGATGCTTCCAGCGGACCGCGCGTGCGGCTGAAGCGCCTCGAGCAGGCGCAGTCGATCGCGCAGAAGGTGCAGGACTTCCAGACCGCGAATCCGGACGTGCCGCTGTTCGTGATCGGCGACCTGAACGCGTTCGAGTTCACCGACGGCTACGTCGATGTGGTGGGCCAGATCGTCGGCGACGTGGTGCCGGCCGACAATCTGCTGTCCGGGCCCGACCTGGTCGATCCGAACCTGGTCATCGAGGTGCTGGGCCTGTCGGTCGAGCAGCGCTACTCGTTCAACTTCCGCGGCAACGCCCAGGTGCTGGATCACGCGCTCAGTTCGAGCGCGGCCCAGCCGTTCGTGCGCGGACTGGCATTCGGCCGCGGCAACGCCGACGCCGCAGAAGAGTGGTTCGAAGACGACACCACGCCGCTGTACTCGTCCGACCACGACGGGTTCGTGCTCTACATGATGAGCGACGCCGACGGTGACGGCATTCCGGACGACGGCGACAACTGTCCGGTGACCGCCAACGCGGACCAGGCCGACATCGACGGCGACGGCATCGGCGATGTCTGCGATGCGTGCGACGACTCGATCGGCCCGGTCTACGAGAACCTCGTTCAGACCGACACGCTGCTGACCGGCGAGGTGTTCGACTGCGGCGGGATCGTCACGGTCGGCCTCGAGCCCGGTTCGACCAATCTGGATTTCGCGCTGACGCGAGGCCCGGTCGTCAACGATCGGGTCGCGTTCGCGGTGTCGCTGATCGACCTGTTCCAGCCCGGCACCGGCGTCGTGAGCGCCGACGGTGGGCAGGTGACCGGTGCCACGCTGAACGTATCGCTGCCGGGTCTGCCCGACGGCGACGGCGACGGCGTGCCCGACGGCGACGACAACTGTCCGGCCACGCCCAACCCGGACCAGGCCGACAGCGACGGCGACGGCATCGGCGATGCCTGCGATTCCTGCGACGCCAGCATCGGACCGGTGTTCGAGAACATCGCCCAGACCGCGATCGGGTTGTCGGGGGAGGTGTTCGACTGCGCCGGCATCCAGTCGCTGGCGCTGGCGGCGGCGGACAACGCGTTCCTGAGCGTGACCTCCGGCGTGTCGGGCGATCCGCGCTGGAGCTTCGTCGCCGGGCCGCTGGACCCGAACCGGCCAGGCAGCGGCACGCTGGTCGCCGATGGCGAACTGGTCACCGGGGTGATCTTCGACATCGAGTTCGAGGCCGTGCTGGCCGTGCCGGTGCTCGATCCGCGCGGACTGCTGCTGCTGATGCTGCTGCTGGCAGGTCTGGGGCTGGTGGCGGTCCGGCAGCGCTGACGATTCGCCGGGGGGCGCGGTCGAGGCCGCGCCCCGGTTCTCCCGCGGCGGTTCTTCGGGCCGGCGGGCTGCGACTTCAGGGACCGTCGACGGCCGGGCGCTAAGCTTCGCGCTCGTTCCCGCGGTGCCCCGTCCGGTATGAATCTATCCGCCGAACTCCTGCCCGCCTGGCTGAGCCTGGCGGCGCTGCCGATCTTCGCCGGGGTCGTCGTCTGGAACGCGATCGGTGCGCCGTGGCGACTGCTGCACCGCAACCTGCTCGAGCCCGTGTACGCGGTTGCGGTGCTGCTGATGATCGGGTTGTGGTGGATGAAGGCCGAGTCCCAGACCGGGCTGGGGCTGCACTTTCTCGGCATTACCGCGATGGTGTTGATCTTCGGCTGGCGGCTGGCGCTGGTGGCCGCGGCCGCGGCGTTGTTCACGCTGACGCTGCTGGGTCGCTACGAATGGGGCGCGTTGGGGATCAACGGTCTGCTCACCGTGGTGCTGCCGGTGCTGCTGGCACACCGCCTGCACGCGCTGGTCTACCGCCTCATCCCGAAACACTATTACGTCTACCTGCTGTTCAGCGCGCACTTTTCCTCGATGATCGTCATCGCCGCGGTGATCCTGGCCAGCGCGGCGATGCTGTGGGCGGTCGGCGCCTACCCGGCCTCGACGCTGGGACGCGACTACCTGGTTTTTCTGCCGATCGCGATGCTGCCGGAGGGCTTCATCAACGGCGCCGTGCTGTCGATGCTCACGGCGTGGAAGCCGGAGTGGGTGCGGACCTTCGACGACCGTGATTACATCGACGGCAAGTAGCGCCGGGTCGTTTCGACGCTGCCGGCGCGGCGGATCGCGTACCCTTGGCGCCGATCCGGTTGAATTGACCTTCTCCAAGGAGTTGTCCATGTCGATGCGTTTGATCCTGGCCGCGCTGCTGCTCGCGGCACCCCCGCTGCTGGCCCAACAGGGCGACCTCCGGCCCGTGACCCACGAGGAGGTCTGGCTGATGAAACGGCTGGGTTCGCCGGTGGTCTCGCCGGACGGGCGGCACGCCGTGGTATCGGTCACGGAGCCGTCGTACGAAAAGGACGAGGATGTCTCGGACCTGTGGCTGATCGCCGTCGACGGCAGCCGGCCGCCGCGCCGGCTGACGGCAACGCCGGGCGGCGAAGGCGGCGTTGCGTGGTCGCCGGACGGCTCGAGGATCGCGTTCTCGGCAAAGCGCGGCGCCGAGGAAGACGCGCAGGCCCAGATCCACGTGATGCCGATGGACGGGCCCGGCGAGGCGGTGGCGATTACCGATCTTTCCACCGGCGCGTCCAACCCGCGGTGGAGCCCCGACGGCAGCCGAATCGCGTTCGAAAGCCGGGTCTATCCAGATGCCGTCGATGACGAAGCCAACCAGGCCGAGAAGACCGCGCGCGAGGAGCGCGGGATCAACGTCTCGCGCTACGAGATTTTCCCGATCCGCCAGTGGGATCGCTGGCGCGACGATCTGCAGACCCGCCTGTTCGTGCAGGACGCGGAGGCCGGCGCGACGCCGAGCGACCTGCTGGTCGGCACCGGACTGGTTGCAGGGGCCGGCTTCGCCGGGGTGCCGTCGCTGTCCGGCGACAGCCTGCACGCGGCCTGGACGCCGGACGGCGAGTCGCTGGTGATCTCGGCGACCGAGAACCTGCACGAGGCCGCGCATTCGGTCGTTCGCTATGGGCTCTACCGCGTTCCGGTCGCGGGTGGCGAGCCGGTGCGCATCGCCGGCGGCGAGGACTACAGCTGTGCCGGCGCGAAATTCTCGCCCGACGGTCGCTTCCTCTACTGCGGCTTCGAGCCCATCAACGAGCACGTCTACAACCACAGCGAGATCGCGCGTGCCGGCTGGAACGGCGATTCGCTGTCGGGCGAGCTCGACGTGCTGACCGTCGACTTCGACCGCTCGGTCAACGGCTTCGATCTGTCGCTGGACGGAGAGACGCTGTACTTCAACGCCCACGACCACGGCCGCACGCGGCTCTATTCGATGCCGGCCTTCGGCGGCGAGGTGCGTGTGCTGGACGCCGATTCGCGCGGCGTCTACGGAACGCCGGAGGCGTCCGGCGGGCAGCTCGTGGCGGCCTGGCAGAGCTCGGCCGTGCCGGTCGAGATCGTGCGCGTGCACGCCGACACCGGCGCGCAGGTTGCGCTGACCGCGTTCAATACCGAGCGCGTGGCCGGACTGGACCGCCCGGCGTTTCGCGAGTTCTGGTTCGAAAGCTCGAAGGGCCGCGACATCCACAGCTGGATCGCGCTGCCGCCGGGCTTCGACGAGAGCGAATCCTACCCGCTGGTGCTGTTCATCCACGGCGGGCCGTTCAGTTCGTCGCTGGATGCCGACCACGTGCGCTGGAGCCCGCATCTGCTGGCATCCCGCGGCTACGTCGTGCTGCTGACCGACTACACCGGCTCGGTCGGCTACGGCGCCGAGTTCTCGCGCAATATCGAGG
Organism: uncultured Halomonas sp.; assembly: GCA_964415285.1. Lineage (GTDB taxonomy): Bacteria > Pseudomonadota > Gammaproteobacteria > Xanthomonadales > Wenzhouxiangellaceae. The sequence continues at coordinate 5,827 of CAYPZP010000087.1, forward strand.
GCGACCCGCTGGCCACGCCCGGCCAGGAGCTGGTCGAGGCCGCCGATGCGGCGATCGCGCGCTTCGATTTCATCGACCCCGAGCGCCAGGCCGCGACCGGTGCGAGCTACGGCGGTCACCTGGTCAACTGGCTGTTGGCCACCACCGATCGCTTCGACGCGCTCGTCGGTCACGCCGGGCTGGTCGACCTGGAAGGCCAGTATTCCAGCAGCGATGTGGTGTACCACCGCGAGCGGATGAACGGCGGTCCGGCCTGGGGCGACAGCGAGATCTGGGAGGCACAGAGCCCGGCGAGCTATGTCGGCAATTTCTCGACGCCCACGATGCTGACCATCGGCGAGAAGGACTATCGCGTGCCGATCAACCAGACCATCGCGGCCTGGACCTACCTGCAGCGGATGCAGGTGCCGTCGAAGCTGCTGGTGTTCCATGACGCCAATCACTGGATCATGAACGGCAAGGAGGCGAAGTACTTCTGGGAAGAGGTGCACGCCTGGTTGGCGAAGTATCTGAAGGAGGGATAGGGTGTCCCGGTTTCCGGTTTCCGGTTTCCGGTTTCCGGAGAATCGAAGACGCCGGGGCCCGGATCTTCGGCCGGGTGACAGGCCGGTGAAAGGCTGGGTCCGGACTCATTGACCCGGATGGCACCTTCCCGCCATTGTCATCCCGGGCTGGACCCGGGACCCAGCGGCTTCTCCGACCGATTTCGGCACGCCGCACACGCGGGCCGGGCCCGTTTTGTATCGAGGTCAGCCGCGTGGCCCACTGGCCCGGATGATTCATGAAGCCGACTGCTGCGGCACCACAAGGCTCTGCATTCAGGTCGTTTGCCTCGGTCGCGCGTCCTCTGCAAAACCGCCGAGTATGCCTGCGGTCCCCTTGGCGGTCCAACCCTCGGCAGCGCCCCGCGACGTTGATTGGTGCCGCGGGCTGGCTTCGGTCATCCTCAGCGCGGCTGTGGGAGGATTCGGGGAGATCGCGGACGAGAGATCAGGTCAGCGGCTCATCTCGATTGGCCTCGAACCACTCGCGCTGTTCGCGCACGCCTTCGTAAAGGCGCTCGTTCAGTTCGATGAAGCGCGGGTCGTCGTAAATCGGGCGGAACGACGGATACGTGTCGAGGGTGAACCAATAGTAGCGCCAGCCTGAGTCGACCAGCTCTTCGAGCACAGCGATCGCAGCATCGTATTCGCCTTTGAACGCGTGCACCCAGGCCGGCTCGATTCCGATCACGAGCCACGGGCCGCGCTCGTGGCGAATGCGCTCGACCCAGTCGGCGTACGGCTGCAGCAACGCCTCGGCGCGCTGCTTCTGACCGCTCTGCTGCAGGCAGTAGATGACCGTCTTGGCTGCGAACAGCAGCGTCGGATTCATCTCCGGCGGATCGGCAAACAGTTCCGGAAACGACTCTTCCAGCACGTCCAGCGCAAGCGGGCAGTCGTCGAAGCGGGAGTAGGACTGTGCCAGCAGCGTGCGGGTCAGCGGGTCGCGACGGTTCATCTCGTAGATGGCCTCGAGTTCGACCAGGTTTGCATCCCAATCGTGGCGGAATCCGTGGATGATCTGACGCAGATAGCGTCCGAGGAACGGCAGGTCGTGCTTGGCCAGCAGTTCGTCGGCGCAGGCTTCGGCACGGTCGACATCGCCGAGCTGCAGCCAGAACTCGCAGACGCGGAAACCGCGCTGGGCACTGTCGGGGTCGAGCTCGCGGGCGCGAAGGATGTGCCGCATGGCCTGGCCGGTCTCGCCGGTCTGCGTCAGATAGGTCGCGAGCCGGTTGTGGGCCTGGGGGAATCCGGGCCGATCGGCGATGATCCGGCGTAACTGGAACAGCGCTTCTTCGGCACGGCCCAGTGCCCACTCGCCAGCGGCGAGCCCGACGCTGTTTCGCACGGAGAATGGATCCAGTCGCACGGCTGTTCGCAGCGGCTCGATTGCGTCTTCGTATGCGGCCTTGCGGAACAGGCTGCGGCCCAGGTTGCGCCAGGCAATCGCAGCGCTCGGGTTCCGTTCGATGACGCGCAGGTAGGTGGCCACGGCCTCGTCCTCGCGCCCTTGATTGAAGTGCCGGTCGCCGATCGCCCGCTGAACCAGCGTTGATTCCGGCGCGATTTCGCGCGCACGCTCGAGGAACTCGTCGGCCAGATCGACCTCTTCGGACTCCGAACTCCGGCCGCTGTGGCTGCGTCGAAGGCCGATCGCATCGACCATTCCAATCAGGGCCTCGACGTTTTCGGGCTGCAGATCCAGCGCCTGGCGAAAATAGTCCATGGCCAGCTCTGCGCCTTCCAGCGTGCCCCGGTCCAGCGCAAAGTGGCCCTGCGTGATCCGTTCCCATACCGGCAGCGAATCGGCCTGCGGTGTGTCGCGCTCGGGCAGCAGCGAATCGGTCATCGTCCGTGCGACATCGTTGGCGATCTGGTCCTGCAGTACGAAAAGGTCACCGATCGGCTTGTCGTAAGTGCGCGACCAGATGTGCAGCTCGGTCTCGGCATTGATGAGCTGGGCGAGCACGCGGATGTTTTCTTCGTCGCGCTGGACGCTGCCTTCGAGGATGGCGTCGGCGTTGAGCCGCTCGGCGATGTCGCCGATGCCGGATTGGGTGTTGCGGAAAGCGAACGATGAAGTGCGCGCGACGACGTCGAGTTCGGGCGACAGCGTGAGCATGTGGATGATGCGGTCGACCAGGCCGTCGGCGAATGGCTGTTGGTCGCCGGTGGCGCTCATGTCGGTAAACGGCAGCACCGCCACTGCGCGATCGACCGGGATCGTGCCGAGGGGCGCCGTTCCGTCCGGGTCCGACGATCGGCTCATGCGCTCGTCGGCCAGCCACAGCGTCGCGACCACGGCAAGGGTGGCGATGCCGGCCGCCACCGGCGCCCAGCGCCGGCGCAAAGACATTGAACCAGAGCGGTCGCTGACATCTGCGCTATCGCGCTCGATGCCCACACGGCGCTGGGCTTCGCGTTCGTCAATGCGCTCGAAACCCTTTGATTCGAACCAGTAGCCGCGCCTCGGTATCGCCCGGAGGATCCGGTGCGGTCGGCGGTCGTCGCCGATCGCCTTGCGCAAAGACGAAACGGCGACGTTGACCGAGTCGTCCGTGGCCGCCTCGAGGTGGCCCCAGACGGCCTCGATCAGCTCGTCCCGGGTCAGCACGCGGTCGGTGTTTTCGACCAGGTACCCGAGCAGCGACAGCAATCTCGGCGACAGCCGCTCTTCGTCTCCAGCCCCGTGGATCAGGCCCCCGGTCAGCTCGATGACGCGGCCGTTGATGCGGATGAACTTCATCGTCCAATGATGCCCCAGGTTCCCGAAATGTGATTATAGTCACAAACGATACAGACCGGGATAACCCCCATTTCCAATTTTTATATTGTTGAAATAAATAGCTTTTAGAAGAATTCAGCGTTTGCACAGGACTTTCCTCTCCCAGACCGACACATTGACTCCCGTGTCCCGGGATTGACCCGCGACATCGGCCTGCAGCCCCGGCCGCCCGGCGATGGATCCGGGCCCCGGGATGACGGCACGAAGCGCAAACCCGACATCCGGCGCTGACCGGGGAGGAATGAAACATGCAACGCACTCGAGACCGACGATTTCACACGAACCGCGCCTCCCGCGCGGCCCTGCTCGCCGGCGGCCTGCTGCTGGCATCCAACGCGCTGGCCGAGCAGGTCAGCATCCAGTTCTCGCAGACCTATCCGGGCGGCGGCACCGTCACCGGCCTGCTGGTCGGCGAGGACCTCGACGACGACGGCCGCCTGTATACAGTCGCTCCGGGGCTGGCCGATGAGGTCGGCGTCCCGGCGAGTAGCGGCGAGATCACCTATGCCAGCGTCACGATCCGTGGGGTGCTCGGCGAGACCATAACCAACGTTTTCGACGCGTCGGTCGCCGACATCAACGATTCGACAAACTTTTTCTGGGGCTTCGCCTACAACCTCGACGGCGGGCCGCTGGGCGACGATCTGAACGAAGGCGTCTCATTCGCGCCGCTGGCGCCGAGTACCTCGTATCTGGCCGGCGCGCTGTTTGCATCGGCCTTCACGCCCGTGGTCATTCCGGATCCGATCGGCGCCTGCGGCAACGAGGCGGAGATTGCCTGCTCTGCCCTCATCACGCTGGATCCCGTGGATCCGTTCCCCAACTTCAACCTGCTTTTCTCGGCCACGTCCGAAGCGCCCGTCATCACCCACGAGCTGCTGCGCTATACCTTCGAGCAGGATGGCTTCGACGGCGGCGCTTCGATTACCGGGACCGTCAGCGGGCGTGATCTCGACGGCGATGGAATGCTGGTCTCATCCGGCATGGGCCTGAGGGACCTCTACGATTTCGCGGCCGGCGACGAGATCGCCTACGCCAGCGTGACCATCAAGGGCGTGACGCCGGAGGCGATCGTCAACACCGTCGACCTGGTGGCGACCGATCCGCTCGATATGGCGAACTTTTTCTGGGGGGCACAGGTCAACGTCGCGGGCGATCAACTGGGCGACGAGGACGGTGAGGGAATTTCCCTCGCGCCGTTCTCGCCGAGCACTTCCTACATTGTCGGCGCAGAGTATTCACGGGTTTTTTCACCGTCGATCCTCGAGCAGGGCATAGCCAACTGCGGTAACGACGCCGGGGATCCATGCGGTGCACTGATCACGCTGACGCCGAATGCGGATGCAGATACCGGCGTCGACCTGCAGGCGGTCCAGTACAGCGCCGAGCCGGTTGCACAGGAAGCGGCGCCATTGGTCGTCGACGGCACGTTCAGCGGCCACTGGTTCAAGCGCGTACCCAGTGGCGAAGGCGTCATCCTCCAGATCACGCGCAGGGCCCAGGCAGTGGTCTACTGGCTGACCTACGACGAGATGGGCGACCAGCGCTGGCTGTTCGCAGTCGGCCGACGCGAAGGCATGCGTGTGATCGCCGACGAAGTGTTCCAGACCGAGGGCGGAATGATCGCTGCAGAGAATCCGGTGATTGTCGGTCTCGAGTCGGTAGGCAGCCTCGAGATGGCGTTCGACGGCTGTGATTCGGCGACCGTCAGCGGGGTCATCGACGGGGTTCCCCGAACGATGGAGATGGGCCGTTTGACGGGTCTTTCTGGCATCGAGTGCGTCCAGTAGGCGGGTCGCATCTTCCGTTCAGGAACGGGACGCCGGCTTCGAGCCGGCGTCTTTTTTTGGAATGGAGTAGGGCGGTTTCCGGCGTATTGAAGCCGCTGAATCCCGGCTCTTCGGCCGGGATGACACGCGGCGAGTATGTGGACGGCGAAGCGCACGACGGCGTCTCGTTCGGCCTGCTGGCTCCGAGCGCCTCTTGGACGCCGGCCAGGCTGATTGCTATGCGCGTTCAGGGACAGGATGCTGGCAGGGCGCCGGTGGTTTTTGTGTCGACAAGCGCCGGGGCATATCGCCGGCGCCGGCGGCAAATGTCTACAGCCGGCGCGAATGCTTCCCGGGGTGCCGTCGGCATGTGCCCCCTTCACACCAAGGTTCTGCTAGATTCGGACAACCTTGCCCGGTGCGGTTGCGCCGTATCGCTCGAAATCGAACAAGGAAAACGTGATGACCCCGAATTCTTCCGAAGCGTTCGCGCGCGGCCCGCGCACACTTTTCGCTTTGCTGCTGCTGATCACGGCAACCACGCTTTCGGCTCAGGCGCCGATCGTGCAGCCCGGCGCGCCCGGCGAGCCGGCGCGCGAGTTGAGCGCGGAGCAGGCGATCGAGATTGCCGATACCAGCTACTCGCCCGCCGACGTCCAGTTCATGACCGACATGATTCCGCACCATCACCAGGCGCTGGAGATGGCGGAGCTTGTGACGGCCCGGACCAATAACCCGACGCTGGTCGAGATCGCCGGGCGCATCGATGCGTCGCAGCGAGACGAGATCGAGTTCATGCAGAACTGGCTGGCCGAGCGCGGCGAGTCGGTGCCGGACCCGACCGCGCACCACGCCATGCACACCTCGCACGACATGGCCGGCATGGCCTCGCCGGAAGACATGGCGCGCCTGGCCACGCTGAGCGGCATCGAGTTCGACCGGCTGTTCCTCGAATTGATGATCGCCCACCACGAGGGCGCGATCACGATGGTCGACGAGTTGCTGGACCAGCCGGGCTCGGCCTACGACCCGGTGCTGTACGAGTTCACCAATGATGTGACCAATGACCAGACCGCCGAGATCGAGCGCATGAGCGCGCTGCTGGCCGGCTTGTCCACCGACCCGCGCGTGGGCCTGGCAGCCGGCTTCGATGACGCCGAGTCGGCGATCGAGAACCTGGTGCTGCTGGCCTCGCTGCAGAAGCCGGCGGGTTTCTTCGATCCGGCCAACCCGGCTGGCTTGTCGCCGGATCGGCTCGCGGCGCTGGCGAGCGGAGAGGACGAGGACGAAGACGAGTCGGACGACGACGATTCGCGTTCGCCGCTGTTGAGTTTCTCGAACACCGACATGGCGTTTTCCGGCGACGTGCTGGTGGCCGGCAATTACCATGGCTTCAACGTCTACCGCCTGCGCGCCGGCGGCGTGCCGCGGCTGCTCAGCTCGGTGGTCTGTCCCGGCGGTCAGGGCGATGTTTCCATCGTCGGCGACCTGCTGATCATGTCGGTGGAGCAAACCCGCGGGCGGCTCGATTGCGGCCTGCAGGGCGTGGCCGAGGACGCCAGTCCCGAGCGCTTCCGCGGCTTGCGGATCTTCGATATCAGCGACCTGTTGCGCCCGGTCCAGGTGGGCGCGGTGCAGACCTGCCGCGGCTCGCACACGCATTCGGTGGTCTCG
>CAYPZP010000088.1:0-12435 GCA_964415285.1 uncultured Halomonas sp.
GTGCATCAGGTTCCAGGTCATGAAGGTGATGTTGCGCTGGGTGAAGTCGTTTTCCGGTCCCCCCGATCCCTCGTCGGCATACGATGGCCCCGGCCCGGCCTCGCCGATCCAGCCGGCGTCGGCCTGCGGCGGGATCGTGTAGCCCAGGTGCTGCAGCGCATAGAGCACGGACATCGAACAATGCTTGATGCCGTCCTCGTTGCCGGTGATCACACAGCCGCCGGTGCGTCCGTAGTAAGCGGACTGATTTTTGTTGTTGAGCCGGCCGGACTCCGAATACAGGCGTTCGATGACCCCGCGGCAGACCGAAGACTCCTCGCCCAGCCAGATCGGCGTACCGATGACCAGGATATCCGCGCCCATGACCTTGTCGCTCAGTGCGGGCCAGTCGTCGCGCTCGAATCCATGCTCGCGCATGTCCGGATAGACGCCAGGCGGCAAGGTCCAGTCGGCTGCGCGAACCAACTCGGTCTGCAAGCCGCTGGCCTCCATGATCTTCCGGGAAACGCTCATCAGCGCCTCGGTGTGAGAAAACTCGGGCGAAGGCTTGAGCGTGCAGTTGATGAACAAGGCCTGCAGGTCGGAGAAATCGAACTCGTGCTGCCGGCAAAGGGCTCGCTGCTTGCTGTTCAGTTCCATCGGCATACTCCGGTTGTCATTCAGGATAACGATCGATACCGACCGGCTGCAACCGTTCAGTCTTTCGCCGGGGTTGCCATGGCGGGAAGTCGTTGAACGGCGGGCGATGTTCGTGAGCGGCTGTTCGGACGACGGATCCCACGTCGTCATCGACCGGCTGCATACAGGAAACCTCCGAATTCCCCGGAACAGCAACGCGGGGCCGGGTTTTCCGCCTGATCCCATCCGGCCAACGAAGTGCGAAGCCTGTTTTCGAGGCGTTTCGAGTCGGGTTTTCAGGCCACTGGAGCCGATCGCGCAAAAACCCGGGAGATTGTTACACTTGAAACCATTTGCCGGCAACGCGCACGCCGTGCGGCGCGGCCGAACACCGATTCCGAGGAGACGACATGGGCCTTCTGATCGACGGCAAGTGGCACGACCAGTGGTACGACACGAAATCGACCGGCGGACGTTTCAAGCGCCAGGAGTCGGCGTTTCGCAACTGGATCACGCCCGACGGCTCGCCGGGTCCGTCGGGGCAAGGCGGGTTCGCCGCCGAGGCCGATCGCTATCACCTCTACGTGGCCTATGCCTGTCCGTGGGCGCACCGCGCGCTGATCTTCCGCAAGCTCAAGGGGCTGGAGAAGTTCCTGCCGGTATCGGTGGTCAATCCGCTGATGCTGGAAAACGGCTGGACCTTCGAGGCTGGCTACAAGGTCGTGCCCGATCCGATCCACGGGGCGCGTTACATGCACCAGGTCTACACCGCAGCCGATCCCGAATACACCGGGCGGGTCACCGTGCCGGTGATCTGGGACAAGAAGCTCGGCACCATCGTCAACAACGAATCGGCCGAGATCATCCGGATGCTGAATTCGGCCTTCGACGGCGTCGGCGCGAAACACGGCGACTACTACCCGGAAGAACTGCGTGCCGACATCGACGCGATCAACGAGAAGGTCTACCACAAGGTCAACAACGGTGTTTACAAGTCCGGCTTCGCGACCACCCAGCAGGCCTATGAAGAAGCCGTTGTTCCGCTGTTCGAGACGCTCGATGAACTCGAAGAGATCCTGACCGGAAATCGGTATCTGTTCGGCAACCGGATCACCGAGGCCGACTGGCGCCTGTTCACGACGCTGATCCGTTTCGACGCCGTCTACGTCGGCCACTTCAAGTGCAACATCCGGCGTATCGACGACTATCCGAACCTGTCGAACTATCTGCGCGAGCTCTACCAGATGCCGGGGATCGCCGAAACGGTGGAATTCCATGCGATCAAGCTGCACTACTACGGCAGCCACGACGCCATCAACCCGACCGGCGTCGTACCGCTGGGTCCGGCGCTGGACTTCCACCGCCCGCACGATCGCGATCGGTTCGACTGATCGCCCGACCGTGAAGCCCAGCGGGACCTTCCTGTATTTCGCCTACGGCTCGAACCTGCTGAGCGCGCGATTGAGGGCGCGCACGCCTTCGGCGCGCAAGGCCGGCAACGCGATCCTGCCGCGCTTCGCTCTGCGCTGGCACAAGATCGGTTGCGACGATACCGGCAAGTGCGACGTCATCTTCACCGGCCGACCCGCCGACCGGGTCTACGGCGTCGCCTGGGCGATCCGCCGAAGCGAACTGCCGGCGCTGGATTTCCACGAAGAGCTCGACACCGGCTATTACGCCTGCAACGTGCCGATCGCGATCGGCGCTCAGCGGCGCCTGGCGCGCACCTACCGTGCAATCCCGATCGATCCTGCGCTCAAGCCGCTGGACTGGTACAAGCGCTTCGTCCTCGACGGTGCGCGCGAACACGGACTGCCGGAAGACTACGTTGCGCGACTGGCGATGACGCCGGCGCTGGGCGACAGCGACAGCAAGCGTCGAGCGCGCAACCTGCGCGTGCGCTGAGCGCGCTCCAGAGGAGCCGACCGGCCGCGCCGCCGGTTGCCCGGATGACCTTGCCTGACACGCGCCGCGTCGACGTGGCCGGAGATTTCGTCAACGGGCTCCGGCGCGCACAGCGGTCGCATCGGAACGCGGGCGAATCGTTTACCATCGCCGACGATGGCTCAGCAACCCGTTCTGCCGAAGTCGCCGACGCTGCATCACGAACGACGTGTCCAGGGTCCGGTCTGCGGCATCGACGAGGCCGGAATGGCGCCGCTGGCCGGTCCCGTGGTCGCCGCTGCGGTGGTGCTTCCGCACGGCGCCAAACCTCGCGTGCTGCGCGGGCTGAATGACTCCAAGCTGCTCGCGGCCGAACAACGCGAGCGCTTCTTCGACGTCATCCGGGGCATTGCGCAGGTCGGTATCGGCATGGCCGGCGTCGACGAGATCGACACGCTGAATATCTACCACGCCAACCTGCTGGCGATGCGGCGCGCCTTCGAGGCGCTGCCCGGGGCACCGTCGCATGCGTTGGTCGACGGCCACGCAAGACCGTCTCTGGGCTGCGATGTCGAAACGTTGGTCAAGGGCGACCGCCGATCGCTATCGATCGCCGCGGCCTCGGTGATCGCCAAGGTCACGCGCGACCGCATCATGCGCGAGTTGTCCGGCGAGTTTCCCGGCTACGGTTGGGAAACCAACGTCGGCTACGGCACCGATGTCCACTACCTGGGCCTGCTGCACCGGGGACCGACCGAGCACCACCGCAGGAGCTTCGCGCCGCTGAACACGATCTTCGCGCCGATGGCCACGGCCTGGCACGACTTCCGCTTCGTACCGATCGAGGCCCGGATCGACCCGGATGGACTCGAGCTGTTCTTCCTGCGCAACGACCTGCACGCCGTCTTCGATCGCGAAGGGCGGCACGTCGGCGTGGTCAAGAACCTGCGCGGTGCCTGGACCTTCCGTGCGATCGGATACGACGAACAGGGTCTTGCGATTCCCGGCGGCGGGCCGGGATCGCATCGACACGGCGCCCGGGTCGAGCAGGCCACGGTCGTGGCGGTTCGGGGGTTGTTCGGGTTCGATTGAAGGGGTTTTTCGGGAGAGCGCTTTTCTGTTTGCGGTTCGTGAATGCGGGCTGATGATGGCGGTTGTTCCGAGAAGTGAAACACGAACTTCAAAGTCAACTACGGTTTTGCCGCGCGGGCCGCGATCAACGGAAGCTACCTCGACCATCGCGAAAGTTCCGAGATGTCCATCACAAAAGCGCTACGAGCCTGAAACCCGAACGCAACCGGCCAATCGACCCACAGCAGCAGTCCAGACCTCATTCGAACGTCACCGGGGCGAAGCCCGGAACCCGCTTCTATGGACGGCCGCAGCCAGCCGGTGGTAGGCTCGGCTGCAGGGAATAATTGTTCAATCGGGAGCTTTTCATGAATTCGCGAATCACGCTGTTCGGGTGGCTTTGCGCCGCCCTGTTTTCCTTGATGCTGTCGGAATCAACCTCGGCCTCGCAGGCGGTGAAGGTGCCGGTCGAGCGCAGCGCCGCCCTTGAAGCGCTGGAACTGGCGCCGACTTTCCGGCATTCCTACGGCAGCTTCGAGTGGTTGGTTCTCAGCGATGCCGACGTCGGGCGCCTGGCGCGATCGGAGATCGATTTCCAGCTCGTCGAGGCCGAATCGATTCGCTTCATGGACTGGCGCTTCGACCCGCTGACCTCGCCGCCGACGGTCGCGACCCGTGCGCCCGCCGATGCCCAGGGGCGCAAGCTGGCGCTGATCCAGTTTCGCGGACCCGTGACCGACGACTGGCTCGGCGCCCTGGAGCAGCAGGACGTCGAAGTGCTTCAGTACTACCCGCACAACAGCTACCTGGTCTGGGCCGACGATGCGGCGCTGAGCAGCACGCGTTCGATGGCCCCGGTGCGCTGGTCGGGCGACTTCGCTGCCGAGTTCCGCCAGAGCCCGTTCCTGAAAGGCCGCAAGGGCTTGATCGGCAACGTCCATATCCATTTCTATTCCGGCGGCCAGGAAAGCCCGGTCGTCGACGCCATCCGCGCCGCCGGCGCCGAAGTCATCAACGTCTACCCGGCCCAGCCCGACCGGCGCCTGCACGACGCCATCGTCCGGATTCGCGATATCGACCTCGACAAGCTGGCGCAGATTCCGCAAGTGATCTGGTACGGCTACCAGGATCCCGAACCGATCCTCGATGACGAAAGCAGCTCGCAGACGGTGGCCGGCAACATCGACGGCACCGGTCAACCGGAAGCCGATTACTTCAACTGGCTGGCGACGATCGGCCTGGACGGCAGCGGCGTGATCTGGGCCGTGACCGATACCGGCATCGACTACACCCATCCGGACCTGAACACGCGCATCGTCGGCGGTCAGAACTACCCGGGCTGCGTGTTCACCAACCCGGGCGACGATCCGGCCGGCGGCGGACACGGCACCCACGTCGCCGGCATCGTCGGCGGCGACGCGACCGGCGGGTTCGCCGACGGCGACGGCTATCTCTACGGCCTGGGCGTCGCGCCCGGGCTGGGCTTCTTCGCCCAGAACCCGATCTGCGGTTCCCAGAACTCGTGGCCGCCGGCGGGCGGCTGGCAGGAGCTCAGCAAGAATCCGGTGCTCGGCGGCGCGGTCGGCACCAGCAACAGCTGGACCAGCGGCGAGGGCACCGCGCACGGCTACCAGGCCACCGAGCGGACCCACGACATCATGGTGCTCGACGGTAACTTCGACACCACCAACGTCGCCGAGCCGTTCATGATCGTGTTCTCGGCCGGCAACTCCGGCCCGGGCTCGACCACGCTGACCTCGCCGAAGGAAGCCAAGAACGTCGTCGTCACCGCCAGCTCCGAGACCTGGCGCGTCAGCGGCGACCTCAACGAGATTTCCGGCTTCAGTTCCCGCGGCCCGGCGGTCGACGGGCGCTTCGTGCCGACCATCACCGCGCCGGGCGAGCGCGTCGGCTCAACGCGCAACGACGACGGCGGCTCCTGCGGGACGCCGATCAGCGGCACCAACAACCTGTATTCGTTCTGCAGCGGCACCAGCATGGCCGCGCCGCACACATCGGGTTCGCTGGCGCTGCTGACCGAGTGGTGGCGCGACAACAACGGCGGCGAGGATCCCAGCCCGGCCATGGGCAAGGCGCTGCTGATCAATTCCGCAACCGACCTCGACGACGCCAGCGGTACCGGCCCGATCCCGAATTTCGACGAGGGCTGGGGCCTGATCACGCTGCGCAACGTTTTCGAATCGTCCACGCCGTTCGAGTTCTACGACGAAGAAACCACCCTGGACGACAGCGGCGACGAGTGGACCACGACGGTCGGCGTCGTCGACCCGAACCAACCGTTGAAGATCACGCTGACCTGGAGCGACGCGCCCGGTGCCGTGGGCGCCAACCCGGCACTGGTCAACGATCTGGACCTGATCATCGACAACGGCGGCCAGACCTACCTCGGCAACGTGTTCTCGAACGGGGTCTCGACCACGGGCGGGGCCGCCGACACGATCAACAACGCCGAGAGCGTGTTCATCGATAACCCCGGCGGCGGCGCAACGATCCGCGTCGTCGCCAGCACGATTGCCGGCGATGCGGTGCTCTACGACGGCGACGCGACCGACCAGCGGTTCGCGCTGGTGTGCTCGAACTGCGCCGAGCAGCCGGACTTCGTGCTCGATGTGCTCAACGACGAGGCCGCGGTCTGTGCCCCGGACACGACTCAGTTCGCGGTCGGGATCGACAACATTCTCGGATTCAACGATCTGGTCACGCTGGGGCTTTCCGGCAACCCGGCCGGGACCACGGCGAGCTTCACGCCGGCCGGCCCGTTCACGCCGCCGTCGACGACCCAGCTCGACATCGACGTAACCGGTAGCACGGTCGCCGGAAGCTACACGATGATTCTTTCGGGCACCAGCACCACCGGCACCAAGAACGTCGACCTGGCGCTGGACGTGTTCACGACCGCGCCGGGCGCGCCGACCCTGATCTCGCCGGTGAGCTCGGCGACCAACGTCGATCCGCTGGCCACCTTCACCTGGGCGGCCGGCGCGCAATCGGGCAGCTACCTGATCGAAATCGACGACGACCCGGCGTTCGGCTCGCCGCTGATCAGCGAGGCCGTTGACGGCGAGAGCTTCACGCCCAGCCAGCCGCTGCCGACCAACAGGCAGCTTTACTGGCGCGTGACCGTGAGCAACACCTGCGGCGCGACCTTCAGCGCCACCGGTTCGTTCATCACCGAGCCGGCGCCCGGCGATTGCACGCTCGGCGTTGCGCCGACCACGATCTACTTCGACGACATGGAATCCGGCGCCCCGGGCTGGACCCACGGCGGCACCGGCGATACCTGGGAGCTGAACGGAAACAACGTCTGGAGCGGGGCCTTCTCCTGGCACGCTGAAGATGTCGCCGACATTACCGACCAGCGACTGGTCAGCCCCGAAATCACGCTGCCCACGGGCGCGCTGCCGCTGACGCTTCAGTACGACAACCACCAGACGATCGAAGATGCCACCGGCGCGGCCTGCTGGGACGCGGGCATTCTCGAGATCTCCACCGATGACGGCGCGAGCTGGACCCAGGTCGGAAACAGCCAGTTGCTGACCGATCCCTACGATGGCACGGTCAACGACTTCTCCTCCGCCCCCAACCCCCTGACCGGGCTGCAGGGCTGGTGCGGCGACCCGCAGGACTGGACGCGCAGCATCGTCGACCTCGAGCCCTGGCAGGGCGAGACCGTGCGCTTCCGGTTCCGCCTCGGTACCGATGGATCGGTCGGCCGGACGGCAGGCTGGAAGATCGACGACGTGCGCGTGAACTCCTGTTTCGCCGAGAACATCTGGGCCGACGGCTTCGAAGATATCGTTGTACCCTTGCGCTGAAACAAGGGACGGAACCTCGCGCCTTCATCAAGGCCGCCGGTCGCTCGACCGGCGGCCTTTTTATTTGATCTGGCGCCCACTCGATCGTCCGGGCCGCCGGCGCTGATCGTGTCCGGCCATTCAGTCCCCTTCACTTGGCCCCGGCGGGGCGGTTGGGTATCCTTGCAGCTTCGTCGCTCGCGCCAACTGCGCCGAATCCAGCCAAAACCGCTTGGGGCGGCTCCAAAGGGAAACCACTGAATGCAGCATCCGACTCCCATCGCGCGCCTGTCCAACCCGGCGGCTGCATTCCCGCCGGCAAGCAAGAGCGCGGCCCGGATCTCTCGGAATCGAAGCGGCTTGTGGCGCCACTAAAGCGCCAAGACGGAATGAATCTGCTCGCTGAACTCAAGCGCAGAAAGGTCTTTCGCGTCGGCGCCGCCTACGCGGTCGCGGCCTGGGCGCTGGCCCAGGTCGCCGACCTGGTGCTGGAAAACACCGCCGCGCCGGACTGGGTGATGCAGTCCATCCTACTGGTCCTGGCGCTGGGTTTCCCGATTGCGCTGATCCTGGCCTGGGCCTTCGAGGTGACGCCCGACGGCGTGCACCGGACCCTCAGCACGGATCACGACGGCGGCTCCGTTCGACTTTCTACCGGCGACGCCGTGCTGATCGTGCTGATGATCGCTATGATCGGAATTGCCGGCTATCAGCTGGTGCTGATGCCGCACGATGCGGCAACCGTGGATAAGGGGACGACGCCGGGGCCGGCTGACGTCGCGATCCGGCCCTCGGAATCCATTCGGCCCACGCCGGACGATGGCGCCACATCGATCGCAGTGCTCGCGTTCGAGAACATGAGCCCGGATCCAGACAACGCCTATTTCGCCGAGGGCATCGCGGAAGAAATCCTCAACCTGCTGGCCGGCGTCGAGGCGCTGTCGGTCGCCTCGCGCACTTCGGCGTTCTCGTTCAAGGGGAAAGACACACCGGTGCCCGAGATCGCTCGCGCTCTGGACGTACGCTATGTACTCGAAGGCAGCGTGCGCAGGGCTGGCGACCAGGTGCGCGTAACCGCTCAGCTGATCGACGCCGGAACCGACCGCCACCTTTGGTCGGAGACCTTCGACCGCAAACTCGACGACGTCTTCGCAATCCAGGACGAGATCGCCGGCGCGATCGGCGAGGCGCTCGAGGTCGAGTTGCTCGGCAGCACAGGGCAGGTGGTGAAGGCCGAATCGATCGACCCGGACGTCTACGACCGTTTTCTCGAAGCCCGGGACCTGCTGCGACAGCGCACCGGCGAGGCGATGCGCGAAGCCAACCGGATGCTGATCGAGGTCGTCGAGGCCGAGCCGGAGTTTGCCCGCGCCCATGTGGTACTCGGCGAGGCCTACCTGCTGAATCGGCAGGACGGACGCGGCATACCGCTCGTGCCCGAATCCGTTGCCAGATCACAGGCGCGTCTGCACGCAGAAACGGCGCGCAGGCTCAATCCCGAGCTCAGCGGCATCGACCTGATTCTCGGCTTCCTTGAATTCCGAGGCAATGACAACGTCGCGGCATTCGACCATTACAGCCGCGCGATGGCGCTGGAGCCGGATGAGCCCCGGCCCTATCACTGGCGCGGTTGGCAATTGTGCGGTAACGGTTTGATCGACCGCGGCGTGGCCGACCTGTCGCGGGCGCTGGAACTGGACCCGAAAAATCCGAATGTCTTCTTACTGATGGCCACCTGCCTGCTTGGCGGCGACAACCCGCAGGCAGCGCGCGTCCTGTCCAAGAAGGGCCTGGAGCTCGGTGCCGAGTCCGTGGCAGCCGGAATTCTCGTCCGCGCCGAGCTTGCGCTGGGCAATCGCGAGGCGGCCATCGAGTTGATCCAGGGCATGCTGGAAGGATCGATCACGCCCGAGCGCGCCGAATTTCTGCGCCAGGTCATCCGGTCGCTCGATCCGGACGCTCCGCAAGATGCTGAACGAACCAATGAACAGCCACCGGACCCGGACTGGGCTTTGCAGCTGGCATTGAATCGCTATGACGAATATCTTGAAGCGCTTGCGGGGACGCCCTTGTTCGCCGTCAACCCGGGCGTCTGGTCCGTCCGCCACTCGGCGATGCGCCGCGATCCGCGATTCCCGGCGCTGATGGAGAAAATCGGCGCGTTCGATTTGTGGCGCGAGCTCGGTCCGCCCGCGGACTGCCGCGTCGACGGCGACGGCTTCACCTGCGGCCATGGTCACGAGCCGGTGGATTTCCGGCCATGAACCTGCTCTCCGAACTCAAGCGCCGCAACGTCTTCCGGGTCGGGCTGTTCTACGTGGTTTCGGCGTGGCTGGTGGTGCAGATCGCCGAGACCGTCCTGCCCGTATTCGAAGTACCAGAGGCGGTCATCCGGGGTTTGATCCTGATCCTGATCATCGGCTTCGTTCCCGCGCTGGTTTTCGCCTGGGTGTTCGAAATGACGCCCGAGGGCCTGAAGCGCGATAAGGACGTCGCCGTCTCGGCAGAGACCAAGAAACAGACCCGGCACAAGCTGAACTGGGCGACGCTGGTCGCAGCCGTAGTGGCCATCGGGCTGCTGGTGGCCGATCGAATGGTGCCGGAGAAAGCGGCCGGACCGATCGTCGCGGCCACGCCCGAGACCGCCGCAACGCCGGCCGGCGATGAGCCGCGTCCTGCATCGGATTCCGAGCCCGACCCCGCGTCGATCGCGGTCCTGCCGTTCGACGATCTTTCGCCGCAAGGCGATCAGCAGTACTTCGCCGACGGCATCGCCGAGGAAATCCTCAACGTACTGGTGCGCGTCGACGGCCTCGAAGTCGCCAGCCGGACATCGGCGTTCCGATTCCGCGATCAGGATGATCTGGGCATTCCCGGCATTGCGCGTGAACTCGACGTCCGCCACGTGCTGGAAGGCAGCGTGCGAAAGGCAGGCGACACGATCCGCGTCACGGCGCAGTTGATCGACGCACGGAGCGACAAGCACCTGTGGTCGGAAACCTATGACCGATCGCTGTCTCTCGAGAACGTATTCGCGATCCAGGACGAGATTGCCTCGGCCATCGTGGCGGCGCTGCGCAGTTCGATCGAGCTGCCGGCGACGAACGAAGTGCATGTCTCGACTTCCACCGACAGCCTGGACGCCTACGAGCTGTATCTCGAGGCGCGCGGATTGTTTCTCGGCCGCCGCCAGCTGGACGAAACGGACACGCTGCTCGAGCGGGCCACGAGCATCGATCCCGAATTCGCGCGCGCCTGGGAACTGCGTGCAGCCCTGAACATGCTGATGCCGAGTTACGGCTATGTCGAGTATTCACCGACCGAGTTCGAACGGCGCGGCCAGGAGTTCGCCCAGCGGGCGCTCGGCCTGGATCCGAACAGTTCGCTGGCGCTGGCCGTACAGGCCAATATCCGGATGGGCAGGAACCAGGAGATGCGGTTCAGCGCACCGTTCGCCGAGATCATCGCGGACCTGGAAAGCGCCCTGACTATCGACCCCCGGAATGCATCGGCGATGAACTGGCTCGGGCTGGCGCACCTATGGCTGGGGAACCTGGATACGGCGCTGGCGTTGTTCCAGCGCTGCAATCGCGTGGAGACGCGCTACGGACCATGCATGGAGAATCAGTACGACACGCTGGCTTCCATGGGCCGATATGACGAAGCGCTGCAGGTTTTCGAAAAAGCCCTGAACCAGGGGATCGGGACGGCGTACTGGACGAACTTCGCTTTACTGGCGCATTTCGACGAAGAGATCGCCTTCAAGCTCCTGGCTTTCCAGCCCAGGTGGCTCGACGGTTTCGAACAGGTCGACGAACTCTACGCCGCTTTCAGGAACCCCGGCGCCGAGCATTCCGATCTCGCCGACGCACTGAAGCGCCATCTCGAGCGAGAGCAGGCCGAGGAACTGGAGGGCTCGACGTGGCTGTCCGGTCTCGTGATTCCCGCAGGGTTCTTCGACGTCCTCCCGGGCGGGCTGCATCTCTGGTCGCCGGAATACGCACGCTATCGTCGATCCCCTCAGTTCCATGAACTGATGAACGAGTCCGGCGCGGTCGCGTACTGGCGCGAGTACGGCTGGCCGGATGCATGCCGGCCAATCGGCGAGGAGGATTTCGAGTGTGATTGATCCAAGAACGACCGCCATCGCCTTGCTGGTCGTCCTGCTGAGTCCGCAGGGCGTCCAGGCCGATGAGTGCGGCGATCCCGAGACGGACGTCGCAGGCGTATGGAGACTGGTCGAGGCAAGCACGACTCAACCCGACGGCCACGTCGAACATCCCTATGGTCAGCCACCGTCCGGGCTGTTCGTGTATACCCCCGGCGGCCACCTTTCGCTTCACCTGCACGGTAATCCGCCACCGAGCTTCGATGCGCCGCCCGACGATGCGGCGATCGCCGGGCTGGCACGGCAGTACATCGGCTATTTCGGGCGCTGGTCGATCTCCGACGACGGGGAATCGGTCGTGCACCATATCGAGGGCGCTCTGAATCCAAATCGGATCGGCCGGGACGCGGAACGTCCTTATCGCCTCTGTGGCGACGTCCTCGAGCTTCGGATCGGGACGCCATCGGGTCGCGAATATTACCGGCGCCTGGAGCGCCTTGAGCGCTTTGCGGAAAAGCCGGCGTCGAAGCACGCCGACGGAGCGTTGCAATGAACGTGTTCGCCGAACTCAAGCGCAGGAACGTCTTTCGCGTCGGATTGTTCTACCTGGTTGCCGCGTGGTTGGTGGTACAGATTGCCGAAACCGTGCTGCCGGTGTTCGATGTGCCGGAGGTGTTCGTTCGCGGCGTCATCGTGGTGCTGGCCATCGGCTTCATTCCAACGCTGGTGTTTTCCTGGATCTTCGAACTGACACCGGACGGGCTGCGTCGGGAACAGGATGTCGGTGTCTCTCCAGTCACGAAACAGCAAACCGCGCACAAGCTCAATTGGGCCACGCTGGTCGCGGCAGTTCTGGCCATCGGCCTGCTGGTCGCGGACCGATTGATCCCGGAGTCCGGAAGAGAGATTCCCGAAGCGGCGGATTCAGGAGCGGGCGCG